>NZ_MBET01000039.1:0-975 GCF_001954215.1 Mycobacterium sp. IS-2888 | reverse complement strand
CGGGTCAGACGGCGAGTTGCCCAGGGCCAGCAGCGTTTCCGCGGTGCGTCGGGATAGCTGCCAGCCGCCCTGGAAGGGGGTGAACTCCATAGGGAACGTGAACTTGCCGTTGTTCGCCCGCGGGGTGTTGACGCTGACCGTCGCCATCACGTCGGAGGGATTCTTGTCGGACCACGCGAGGTTGTTCGCCGCGAAGGTCATCGGGAGGTAGCCGTTGTCCCGCAGCGCGTTGGTGAATTTGTCCAGGGTGGCCGCGCTCTCGGGGGTTGCCCCCTCGACCAGGCTCACCTTGTTGATGCCCGGAACGTTCGGGTCGGCGAGCCGGTTCAGCACCTCGGTAAGCGCTTCGGGCGGGGGCAGCGGGGCGGTCGGCGGAGCGACGATGACCGGACTCGACGCGGCGGGCACCGGCGCAGACGGACTCGAAGACGCGACCTTGGGTTCCTTGTGCGAGCACCCCGCGAGCCCGATGGCCGCCACGGCGATGGCGGCACTTAACGCAACGGACGGGTTTCGATGCATCCGGTCGACTCAGTGGCGTGCTATTAGCGCACGCCTGATTCTTGCAGTGGCGTGGCTGCGAGCGTCGAGCCAACGGGTGCAATGCAAGTCACACCTGCCGTCGCCGCGGCGACGTCCGCGACGGCCGCCACGCCTGTGGCGAGGGCTTTTGGGATCACAGGTGTCCTTTCGGTGGTCCCGAATCGACGCTGAGGTTACCAGCGGGAGCAATGACGCGAATTTTGACGGCATTTGACTCCGCACATCTGGCGGCAATCGCCGGTAGCGTTGATGTATCCACCGCGTTATTCGGGGCGGGAAAGGAGCGCAACATGGGTGACTCAGAGCGTTCTGAAGCATTCGGCACAGCTAGCGAAACCGACATGTCCAGCGACGATGCTGCCGAATTGGAACAGTTACGCCGTGAGGCAGCGATGCTGCGCGAGCAACTGGACCACGCGGTGGGGCCGCACG
>NZ_MBET01000038.1:0-6392 GCF_001954215.1 Mycobacterium sp. IS-2888 | reverse complement strand
GGCGGGGCAACCGGGGCGGCGCCGTCGTGCACGCACCGGCGAAGACCAGCGCGGCCTACATGCTCGGCCTGCTCCTGCAGAGCGAGTCCGTTGCGGTCGCCGATCTGGGCATGGCGTTGCAGGAACTCGAGCCGGCCTGCGCCGCGCTGGCCGCCCAGCGGCCCGACCGGGCCGACACCTTGGTGCCGGAGCTCAAGCGAGTCAACGATTCGATGGCCGAGCACCTCGACGACGGTCGGCTTTTCACCGAAATCGGCCGGGAATTCCACGATCTCATGGTTCGCGG
This sequence comes from Mycobacterium sp. IS-2888, assembly GCF_001954215.1. Classification (NCBI taxonomy): domain Bacteria; kingdom Bacillati; phylum Actinomycetota; class Actinomycetes; order Mycobacteriales; family Mycobacteriaceae; genus Mycobacterium; species Mycobacterium sp. IS-2888. Next base: position 6,106 of record NZ_MBET01000038.1, on the reverse strand, counting down.
CTGCGGAAACCACACCATCATCGCGGTCGTCGGCAGCCTGGAGACGCTGTGGACCAGCCACGAACAGCAGTGGGCCGACGAGAGCGCCGCGCGCGGCACCTACCCGTCGCTGGCGCAGCGCCGCGCGGTTCTGGCCACCCACACCAAGCTGACGGAGACCATCGCGGAGGGTGACGTCGACCGCGCTCGCCGCATTGCGGGCCGCCACCTCGCCGACACGCAAACGTACGTGCTGTCCGGCCGGCCCGATCAACGGATCTATGCGCTTTCACCGCAGGCGTTGTCACGCCCGCGGGATATCCGGCACTCCTGAGAGGCAGCCTGCTGGGTGAGCGGCAAGTCCATGCGAACCGCAGTGGTCACCGGCGGCAGCGGCGGGATCGGCAAGGGATGCGGTCGCAAGCTGTGCGAGCTGGGTTACGACGTGGTGCTGGTGGCGCGGCGCGAGGGCCCCTTGCGCGCGGCCGCCGACGAGCTCGGTGCGCGATACGTCGCGGCCGATGCGTCCGACCCGGACGGATTTGCTTCTGCGATAAGCACATTGGAATCGATCGATCTCGTGGTCCACGCGGCCGGCACACTGGGCGGCACCTACGCGCGCAAGCAGACCTTCGAGCAGTGGCGGACGATCATTTCGGCCAACCTGGATTCGTGCTTTGTGGTCACCGCCGCGGCGCTGCCCCGGATGCGCGCGGGCTCGCGGTTCGTGTTCATTTCGTCGTCGGCGGCGCACGAACCGATGATGGCCCGCACCGCCTACTCCGCGTCCAAAGCCGGCATGAACGCGTTCGCCCGCGCGTTGGCGCTCGAGGTCGACCGCGACGGCATCGCCGTGCACATCGTCACGCCCGGCCCGGTGGAAACCGAGATGTTGCAGGATGTTCCCTTCGAGATGTACGCAATTCGCGTGTCGGACGTGGCGGATGCGGTCGCGTGGCTGGACACCGTCGACCCGTCGGTGGACCTGCCGGAAATACGGCTTTCCGCCGTGCAGCGGGGCCCGTATGCCCGCCCGCCGGTGGTGCCTACCGAAGCGCGGCGCCGGCGTCAGGGAACGCCTTGATGACCGATTCGCCGAACTCCCGCAGCGAATCGGGCTTAGCGAAATCGGCGAACCACACATAGAACCGCTCGACGCCCTGGCCGGCCAGACCGCCGAAGTGCCGGATCAGCTCGTCGGCATCGCCGCATATCAGGCCCGACCCCAGGTTGCCGAATCGTCGGGTGCTCACCTCGCGGACGGCGTTCGGATCGTCGCCCGAGCGGGCGAACCCGATCATCTGCTGAACCGAGACCCGCGCGGATCCCGTTTGCGAGGCGAGCTTCGGCAGCCGGTCGATGCGATCCGCCTGCAGATTCCACCAATCCGCATAGTTACGAACGAGTTCCATCATGCGCGGTCCGCTGCCGCCCAGGACCAGCGGTATCGGATGGTTCCGTTTGGGTAGCTGAACGGGGCCACCCTCGTCGGCGCCGTCGCCCCAGTACTGCCGGATCAGGGCCAGGTGACGCCCGAGTTGCACAACGCGGGCCACCGGATCCTGTTGGCCCACTTCGAATCTGGTGAATTCCGCCGGCCAAGATCCCGCGCCCAGGCCGAGGTCGAATCTCCCTTCGGAAGCGTCCGACAGGGTGACGGCTTGCTTGGCGAGCACGGCGGGATGCCGGAAGGCGTCGCACAGCACCAGGTGACCGATCCGCAGCCGCTGCGTCTTGGCCGCCACCCACGTCGCAATCGCCATTGCCTCCCAAATGCTTTCGTTGGGCAATCCGGGTGCTTCCAGATGATCGATGAAGGCGATTCCGTGGAAGCCGCTGGCCTCGGCGTGCAGCGCCCGATCGGCGATGTCGGCCGCGGGCAACCGCACCTGCGGCAGGAACAGATACCACTCGACCATGCACCCACCTAATGCTCGCGCCGATTGCAACAGCGTCGCTAGTTTACTATTTTTATTATGTTAGGGGTCTTATGGATGTCGGTCTGACTTCGGAGCAGCTGTCGCTGCGCGACACTGTGCGCGACATCCTGCGCGCCGAGTGTCCCCCCGACGCCGCCCGTCAAGCGATGACCGACCCCGAACGCTGGCGCGCCATCTGGAAGACGGTTGTCGACCTCGGCTGGACGGAACTTGCCGCACCAGAGGCTAGCGGCGATTACGGGCCCGTGGAGTTGGCGGTGGTTCTCGAGGAGTGCGGCGCCGCGATCGCGCCGATCCCGTTGCTGAGCAGCGTCGGCCTGGCCGCGGGTGCGTTGCGCGCCGGTGGCCTCGACGCGGCACTGGCCGACATCGCCGGCGGCGTCGTCGCCACCCTGGCGGTGCAGTGCCCCGGCCGCCGCCTGCCCGGGGCCCCGGTGACCCTGCGGGACGGGCGCCTACGCGGGCGGGCCGTCGCGGTGCCCAACCTGTCCCGGTCGGAGCTGATCGTCACGCTGGCCCGATCCGATGACGGCGTCCTGGTGGCCGTGGCCCGCTGCGGCGACGGGGTGACGCCGGTGCCGCCGGGCGAATCGACCGACCCCGCCCAACCGGTGGCCGACGTGGAGATCGACGTCGAGCCGTTGGCGACCGCACCGGTCGGCGTCGGGTCGGCGCTGACGGCGCCGTTGGTAGCCGCCGCGGCCGACCTGGTCGGCGTTGCGAGCGCCGCCCTGCATCGATCCGTCGAGCACGCCAAGGCGCGCCGTCAGTTCGGTACCCCGATCGGGGCCTTCCAGGGGATCAAACACGCGCTGGCCGATAACTACGTCGGCCTGGAACGCGCCCGCAGCCTCACGTATGCGGCGGCGTCCCGCCTCGGCGATCCCAGCGCCATGCCCGCGGACGCGTGGACCGCGGCGGCCCTGGCCAAGGCGGCGGCCGGCGACGCGGCGGCCAATTGCGCGCGCACCGCGGTGCAGGTGCACGGCGCGCTGGCGCAGACCTGGGAACACGACATCCACCTCTATGTCCGGCGCGCGTGGCAAGGCGCCGCACTGCTCGGCGACAGTCGCGCGCTCTACCACGCGGTGGGCCGCCGCTTCGCGGGAGGCGCGGCGTGAGCGCCGTCGTGCAGGAATTCGCCGCCTGGCTGACGAAATTCCTGCCGAACGACTACTACGAGAACTATCGCCAGTACCGCTGGGACCTCCCGCTGCGGCGCGACTATCAACGGGCCGCGTTCGAGGCCGGATGGATACAACCGACGTGGCCCCGCGAACACGGCGGTCGATCGCTGGGCCTGCGCGACGCCATGGAAGTGCGGCTCGAAGGGGCGATGCGCTCGGCGCCCAAGCTGCCCAACATCGCCGGCCCCAACGTCGCAGCGCCCGGCATTCGTCAGTTCGGCACACCCGCGCAGATCGACCGCCTGCTGGTGCCCCTGCTGCGCGGCGAAGAATGGTGGGCGCTGGGCATGTCCGAGCCCGAAGCCGGGTCGGATTTCGCCGGCTTGCGCACCCGCGCCGCGCGCGACGGAGACGTGTTCCGGATCAACGGTCACAAGATCTGGACCACCCAGGCGCACGAGTCGCGGTGGTGCACGCTGTACGCCCGCACCGATCCGGACGCACCGAAACACCGCGGCATCTCGTGCCTGATCCTCGACCTGCACTCGCCCGGGGTGCGGATCGAACCCATCCGGATGGCGTCGATCTCCGACGAGACGTTCTGCGAGGTCTTCCTCGACGACGTCGAGGTGCCCGCGGAAAACCTGCTGGGGCCACTGCACGGCGGTTGGAACGTCGCGCTGGCCTCGCTGCAGCACGAGCGCCGGATGATCTGGGTGATGAACTGGGTCGAGATCAAGCGAGGTCTCGACTCGGTGCGGGGCACCCACGACGACGATCTATACACCGAGCTCGGCTCGCTGCTCGCCGATGCCGAAGCCCTGCGAGCCACCGGCTACCGCTCGCTCGGCAACGAATTGGCCGGACGACCCAGCCCCGAAGCCGACATCCTGAAACTGCTCGGATCGGTTACTTTGCAACGTGTTTGGGAGCTCGGCGCCGCCGCGGCGGGTCCGAGCTCGGCGGGAGACCCGGATCTGCTCTTCGAACGCCAGGATGCGCTGGCGGCAACAATCTACGGCGGAACGTCGGAGGTCCAGCGCAACATCATCGCCGAGCGGGTGCTCGGGCTGCCGAAGGGATGAGCACGATGGACTACGACCTCGGCGACGATGCCGGCCAACTGCGAAACCATTTGCGGGAGCTGATAGCCAATCACATTCCCGCCGACTTCCTGGGCGCCTGCACCGACGATCCCCGCGACCTGGCGACCACCGAGACATTCTGCAAGCTGCTCGCCTCCGAGGGGCTGCTGGCCCTGGCCTGGCCGAAAGAGCATGGGGGCGGCGGTGGTTCGGTGTGGCAGCAGACGGTGCTGCGCGAAGAAATGTGGGCCCAACACGAGCCCCGCGGTCCGCAGTACATGGGGATCAACTGGGTGGGCCCGGCGCTGATGCGCTACGGCACCGCCGAACAAAAGGCCAAGCACCTGGCGGCCATCGCCTCCGGCGACGTCATCTGGTGCCAAGGATTTTCCGAACCCGAAGCCGGAACCGACCTCGCGTCGTTGCGTACCCGCGCGGTGCCGGATGGTGACGGATGGCGCATCACCGGCCAGAAGGTGTGGACGTCGTATGCGCTGATGGCGTCCTGGTGCGTGCTGGCGGCGTGCACCGACCCCGACGCCCCAAAACCCAAGCGGCTCACCCTGTTTCTGATCCCGATGGACCGGCCCGGTTTCACCGTCCGGCCGATTCCCTCGATGCTCGGACCGCACCACCTCAACGAGATGTTCCTCGACGATGTGCCGGCGTATCCCGGCGACGTGCTCGGCGAGATCGGCGACGGGTGGCGGGTGATGCGCGAGGCGCTCGCATTCGAGCGGGTGGGCATCGCGCGGTACGCCCGCTGTGAATCGCTTCTCGATCGGATGCGCACCGAGCTCGGCGACGACTGGAATGCGTTGCCCGAATCGATTCGCGCCCGCTGGGTGCGGGCGTTGGTGGACCTTCGGGTCGCCCGGCTGCTGGCCTATCGGGCGGTGTCGCTGCAGGACGATACCGCGGCGGGCGCGGCCGCCAGCGCCGCTCGGATCGTCACCACGACGTGCGATCAGCAAGTGGCCGAGCTGCTGTTCGATGTGCTGGGGCCGACCGCGCTGGACAGCGGCGCCTCGGCGCCGTTGCACGGAGCGATCGAAGACCATTGGCGTTACGCGCAGGCGGCCACCGTGGCATCGGGCACCATCGAGGTGCAGAAAATGTTGGTGGCCCGTGACGTGTTGGGAGAGCACCGGTGAAAACCGACCTGCCGCAAGATATCAGCGACTTCGCCGACGTTGCCACCAAGCGGCTCACCCGGTTCGGCGGGCCGCCGGCGGCGCTGCGCGCCGAGACAGATGACGAGGTTCGGCGGTCGGCGCGCGCGGCCCTGAGCGAGGTCGGCGCGTTCGAGCTCGACGTCCGCTCGGCGGCCGACGATCTGCTGGCCGCCGCGGTGCTCTGCCAGGCCGCCGGCGCGACGGCGCTACCCTATCCGCTCGTCGAAGAGCTGCTGACAATCGACGGCGCCCGCCTGGCCCTGGTCAATCCGGACGCGCCGCGCATCGATCACGGCGATCTACCCGGCGACTGGATCGCCGCGGACCTGGACGGCAACCGCTACCACCCGCAGCCCGGGTCACGGACGAACGCCAAACTCGGGCCGTTTCTGGTGCCGGCCACTCTGAGCGCACCCGATGGAACCGTGCCGGCCGCCGACGTTAATCTTCATCTCGTGCTGGGATCATGGCGGATTCTGGGATCGGTGCAGCAGTCGCTGCGGATCGTCACCGAACATGTGCGAGCCCGAATCCAGTTCGGCAAGCCGCTGGCCGATTTCCAGGCGGTCCGGTTCGCCGTCGCCGACGCCGCAGTCGCGGTGCGCGGGCTCCATGAGCTCGCCAAATACACCATCTCCCGCCCGGAATCGGTAGCGCCGCAAGCCCGTTCGGCCGACGCGCTCGTCCTCCGGCTCAAGGCATCCGACACCGCGCGGCAGGTGCTGCGCACTTCCCATCAATTACTCGGCGCGTTGGGCTTTTGCGACGAGTCCGACGTCAGCGTGCTCGACCGGCACACC
>NZ_MBET01000037.1:0-1209 GCF_001954215.1 Mycobacterium sp. IS-2888 | reverse complement strand
TGCGCGGCGCCGGCGCAGGCCCACGCTACGGCTTCAAACCCACCGTCATGGCCCGCCCCCTCTCCGCCGGCTAAACCACACACCCCGAAGGCGCGCCCCGCACACACGTGCGGCCGGCGCGCCTTCGGGCGTCCTAGTCCGAACGACGTGGCGCCGGCGGCTTTAGCTGCGGCCGGATTTTTATCCCAGGTCGAGGCATTTACCGCCCAAACATGCCGCGGCAATGACCGGTGGAGCCGCTAACACCTCCCGCCCGTCGCAGACGTTATCGGATGTTGCCGCAGGTGGTGGGCAGGTCTTGCGGAGAGGCGTAGGCGTATGGGCGCCGCGTCGTCCGTCTCAGGTCCCGCACAGGTTAGGGTGGCGGTTCCGCGGCGGGTCGCTGCGGCGGGGAGGTCAGGGGAGTCCTCCCGATTAGCCTCACTCAAAAGCAACTTGGTGAATGTCGTCATGCGGGGGCGATGCGTGAGTAAACCCATGCCGTTCGGGCACGGTGGTTCGTAGGTGCTCGATTTCGGCGCATTACCACCGGAGGTCAACTCGGGTCTGATGTATGCGGGTCCGGGGTCGGGGCCGATGTTGGCGGCGGCTGCTGCATGGGATGAGTTGGCCGCGGAGTTGGCCACCGCGGCCAGTGGCTATGGGTCGGTGGTTTCGGAGTTGACCAGCGCCCCGTGGGTGGGTCCGGCCTCGAGGTCGATGCTGGCCGCGGTCAGTCCCTATGTGGCCTGGCTCTCGACGGTGGCCGGGCAAGTCGAGCAGACCGCCAACCAGGCCCGCGCGGCCGCGGGAGCCTACGAGACCGCGTTTGTGGGCACGGTGCCCCCGCCGGTGATCGCGGCCAACCGGGTGTTGTTGATGACGCTGATCGCGACCAACTTCTTTGGCCAAAACACCCCGGCCATCATGGCCACCGAAGCCCAGTACATGGAGATGTGGGCCCAAGACGCCGCCACCATGTATGCCTATTCGGCCTCCGCGGCGCTGGCCTCCGCGCTCGAGCCGTTTGACACCCCTCCCAATACCACCACGCCTGAGGCCCCCGCCGAACAAGCCCTGGCAGTCGCCCAGGCCCAGGCCACCCCGGCAGGCAACTCCGCCCAAAACGTCGCCGCGGTCACCCCGCAACTGGCCGCGGCCAGCATCGACCTCGAGGCCGGACCCACCCACGGGGCGCTGGTCAACTCCGAAACCACCGACCCATAGCCA
>NZ_MBET01000036.1:0-23153 GCF_001954215.1 Mycobacterium sp. IS-2888 | reverse complement strand
GGTCGGGCATCAAGGCCCACCTCGCATACGACCGACCTTTCTGGCGCCAACATGGTCTCTCCGGTCAGTCGTACGCCAACAATGGTTTCGTCCGCATCACCTTCGACGTCGGCCCTCCCACCGGCGGCCCTGGCCTTCTGGCCATCTTTCTCGGTGGTCAAGTGAACGAATACGTCGAACTCATCGACGGGCCGGCCGAACCGCGCCGCGCCCGCGTACTGCGCGAGCTTGTCGATCGCTTCGGCGATGAAGCGCGGCACCCGATCGACTACGTGGAGCAGAATTGGACGCGCGAATCTTTCCAAAGTGGTTGTGTCCCCAGACCTGCCGCCGGGTTGCTCACATCAGTCGAGGATGCATTCGTCCGACCGATCGACAGACTCCACTTCGCCGGGACCGACACATCGCACATTTGGAAAGGACACATGGACGGCGCCGTGCGGTCAGCGCAGCGGGTCGCCGCCGAGCTGGACGCTGCGGCCGAGCTGCCGTGATTGGTCTCTGCGCGGAAATCCGGACGCATCAATATCGCACTCGGAAGCCGCCGATAAGCCGGATTGTGTTCGAATCAGGGTCGGTGATCGTTGACAACCGCACCCCCTTATTGGCGTCGACGATTTCACCCGGCTCGTGACCCCGCTGTTTCAACGCATCGATATGGGCTTCCAGATCCTCGACAGCGAAGTTGACCAAGGTCGAGCCGGCACGTTGCTCGTCGATGAACACCTGTACCCATCCACCCGGAACTACTTGCCACTCAACGAGATTCGGCATTGGATTGTTATCGGGCTGTCGTCCAAATAGTGATTCGTACCAGCGTCGACTCCTCTCCAAGTCGGTTACTGGAACAACGGCCAAGACATGCTCGATCGACATGGACACAACTCCCTTCGATTAGTTCTCTAAGGGACCGACCCGGCAGTGCGCCCAAACTCATCGCGCGCGGTTCGCTGCTAACCGGGGCTTACGGGTTGATCGTGTTGTCGCCGACCTGACGGCCCCACACGTACTCCATCGCATAGGGCGAACCGGTGTCGATGTGGTTGTAGGGCGCGATGCTGTTGCCGGTGTCCATCACCAGTTCGGGCGCGGGCCACAAGTGGCGGGTGATCTTCTGCCAACAGCCGGGCGCACCCCCGGGTCCACCGCGCGCGTTCACCCGCGGCAGATTCTCCGGCCAGGTGTAGGGGTTCGGCGCGCCGCCGACCAGGCCGGCCAGCCCGCCAACCAGCGAGGCAATCAGGACCGGCGCCGAGAGTGGGTTGAGAAGTGCGCTCAACCCGGACGTCGCTTCGATCTCCATGTCGATGGAGTGGCCGTTGTAGCCGCCCTGGGATGCGCGGATGACCGGTTCGATCTCGTAGTTGTTGTGGATCAAGCAATAGATTTCGGGGCTGTAGGTGTCCAGCAGCTGGGCGGTGGGCACCAGATCTTCGGCGCCGCGCGCCAGATACGGTCCACCCCGCTGGAAGATATCGGCCCCGGTGTTCCCGAACCCCGCCGCCGAGAGCAACGCCTGATCCAGATCCTTCTGCTGAGCATTGATCGAACGCGACGTCACCACCGCATGGTTGAGGAAATCAATCAAATCCGGCGCCGCATTGGCATAGGTGTCGCCCAACCCCGCCAACTGCTGAATGTCATGACGCGCCTGGGGCATCTGCGGATTGACATCATCGAGGATCGCATTGGCATTGACGATCGACTGCCCAAACCGATCCCCCAACCCCGCCAACGACTGCGCCGCCGCACTCAACGTCAAATTCAGCTTGACCGGATCCACCTTCTGGGCCACCGAGGTGATGGTCTGAAACAACGTATTGCTCTCGGTGGTCACCGAGCGCGCATCAATCACCGCATGCGCGCTGATCCGTTGCGACGACGGGTTGGCGGGCGTGGTGAACGAGACGTACTTTTGGCCGAACACCGTGGTCGCCCTGATATCGGCATTCACATTCGCCGGAATCAAATGCAGATACCGCGGATAGATGTCCAACACGAACTTCGCCGCCGGCTTGCCATCGGCCTGCACTTCCGAAATGCTGGCCACTCGCCCGATCTGTACGCCGTTGTAGGTGACCTTCGCTCCGGGATCCATCACCAAACCCGCCCGCGACGACAACATCGTCACCGGCGTCTTCTCCGTGAAATCCCCCCGAAACTGCAAATACACCAACCACAACACCAACGCCCCGATCAACAACACGGCGATAGTGAGCCATCCGTACGGCGGGGTCCGCGTGGAGTTGATCCTCGCCGGCCCGGTCATGGTGGCTAAATCTAGCGGTATTCAGTCCCGCCGGCTCAGCGGCGTCATGTCTTTTCGGTCGGCGAGCGCTAGCGGCCTCCGAACGGTCCACCGAACGGCCCGCGGCGTGGTGGCTCGGTCACCGTTTGGGTGACCGTGCTGGTTTCGGTGCTGGGTGACAGGGTGACGGTGCTCGTCTCCGGCGGAGCCGTCGTCGTCGGAGTATCGGTGGACGGGGTGCCGGTGTCCGTGGACGGCGGTGGGGCCGTTTCGGTGACCGTCTGAGTCGGCCCGCCGCCTCCGTGATGGCGCGGGGGCTCGGCAGCAGTCGTCGTTGTGGTGGTCACCGCGGTGGTCGACGGAATGGGCGTGGTGGTCGTCGTCGGGCTGGGCGCCGGCGAACCGCTCACGAGCTTGAAGACCGCGTACGCCGCGAGCGCGAGCAGAATCACCCCGAGCGCGCCGGCCGCGACCAGTGCGGCGGGCCGGCGGTACCACGGGGTCGGGGGCTCCGGCGGCTCGGGCGCGGGCTCGTAGCCGTACCCGTAGTCGCCATACCCTGCGGCGTCGCCGTACGCGGTGGGATCGCCATATCCTGCGGCCCGGGTGGGCTCGGAGTAGAAATCGGGGTTCTCGGGGGAAGGCGGCACGAAGGGAGATGTTAGTAGGTCACGCTTCGTTGTCGATAAGCGTGAGTGCTCGTTCGAACAGGTGCACGGTGGCCGCGTGGAGTTGGTCGCCGACTTCCCGTTCGGCCTTGCCGGCGCACGCCCTGGCCAGGGTCCCCTCGATCACGATGCCGAGCTTGAAACAGGCCAGCACGGTGTACCAGGTGAGGTGCGATAGGTCGCGCGTGGTGTTGGCGGCGTATCGCTGGAACAGGTCGTCGGTGCTCGCCAGGCCGTCCTGCCCACCGAGCGCGTGGCTGAACACGCTGGACCCGTCGGGCTGGCGCCAGGTCGCAAGCAGCCAGCCCAGATCCAGCAGCGGATCCCCGATCGTGCACATCTCCCAGTCGACGATGGCAACCACCTCGGGCCCGGTGCGGGAGAACATCACGTTGGCCGCGTGGTAGTCGCCGTGCATGATGCCCGGCGTCCAGGCGGTCGGGCGGCGGCGCTCCAGCCATGCCGCGACCTCATCGACACCGGGGATCTGCGGCCCGGGGTAGCCCTCGTACTCGTTGTAGGACTCGAGCTCCGAAAGCCAGCGGGGGACCTGGCGTTCCAGGAAGCCTTCCGGTTTGCCGAAATCGGCGAGGCCGACGGCGACGTGATCGACGGCGCCCAGCTTCGCCAGTGCGTCGGCCATCGACAGCCCCATTTGGAACCGAATGCTTGGATCACCCGCATGCAAGGGCGGCAGCCCCTCCCCGGCGTTGAATCCGTCGACGGGCTCCATCAGGTAGAAGACGGCGTCGCCGAGCACGCTGGGGTCGTCGCAGGTGGCGATCAGGTGCGGGTGCGGAACGTCGGAACCGGCAAGTGCCGCAAGGACTTTGGTTTCGCGCAGGATCACGCTGTTGCTGCGCGCGCGCAGGTGCCGCGGCCCGCGCCGCAGCACGTAGGGTCGCCCGGACCGGGTGAACCGCAGCATGACGTTCTGCGTTCCACCGGTGACGTCAGAAACATCCTGCAGCGGGCCCTCGCCCAGCCCCCGCTTCGACATCCAGTCCGCGACGGCCTTCAGGTCCACGCTCATCCCTTGGGCTGCGGGGTGTGGTGGAGTGTCTGCGCTCGGATCATCCCGTCGCGGAACACGAAGGTGTCCACGCCGTCGTCGACCCGGTTGACCGCCGAATCGGCGGCCCACTCGAGGAACAGCACGTCGCCGTCGAAGATCTGGGTCTTCAGGTCCCACGCCGCATCGGGCAGTTCGTCGAGCAGTTTGGCGAAGGCCTCGCGGACGCCTTGCTTGCCGCGCGCGACACCGGCGGACGTGATCACCACGGCATCGTCGGCGTAGTCGGCGACGATCTCGTCGAGGTCGCCAGCGGCCAGGGCCTTTCCGTGGTGGGCGAATACCTCCTGCGGCGTGCGCGTCATTGCGACTCCTTTTCCTGGGACGTCTGCGAAGCAGCCTAGTGTGTGGAACGAACGGACTTTCGGGCCTGGAAGGGGAGATGGCATGCCGCGCACCGACGACGACTCCTGGGACATCACCCAAAGCGTGGGAGCCACCGCCCTGGGTGTCGCCGCGGCCCGCGCGGCGGAAACCGAGAGTGAGAACCCCCTCATCAGCGACCCCTTTGCGCGGGTGTTCGTCGATGCCGCGGGCGAGGGCATGTGGAGCATCTACGCGGACCCCAAACTGCTGGCCAAGGCGATGGAGCTCGAGCCGGAGATGCGGGCGCGGCTACGGTTGATGATCGACTTTATGGCCACGCGGACAGCGTTTTTCGACGAGTTCTTTCTGCACGCGGCCCGCTCCGGCGTGCGGCAGGTGGTGATCCTGGCGGCCGGTCTCGACGCCCGCACCTGGCGGCTGCCGTGGCCCGACGGCACCGTCGTCTACGAGCTTGATCAGCCGAAAGTGCTGGAATTCAAATCGAATACGCTGCGCGAGCACGGCGCGCAGCCGGTGGCCCGGCTCGTGAACGTGCCGATCGACCTGCGTCAGGATTGGCCAAAAGCGCTGCAGGAGGCCGGATTTGACGCCTCGCTGCCCTGCGTGTGGTCGGCCGAGGGGCTGGTGCGTTACCTGCCGGCGCAGGCCCAGGACCTGCTGTTCGAGCGGATTCATTCGCTCAGCGTGCCGGGCAGCTGGGTCGCCTCCAATGTGCCCAGCGCGGGTTTCACCCACGCCGACCGGGTGCGGCGCCAGCGTGAGGACATGCAACGCATGCGGGCCGCGGCCGCCAAGCTGGTCAACACCGAGATCACCGACTTCGACGACCTCTGGTACGCCGAGGAACGCACACCCGTCGACGCCTGGCTGCGTGAGCACGGGTGGGACGTCTCGGTGGCGACGTTCGAGGAACTGATGACCCGCTACGGCCGCGACGTCCCGCCGGGCGCCGAGGACGCGATGCCGCCGACCCTCTACGTCTCCGCGCATCGCCGCCATGGCTGATCGGCCCGCCCGGCTGAGCGACGTGCATCGCATCGCGGCGTCCATGCCCCACGTCAAGCGGCTGGAGGGGCCAAAGGGTAACCCCATCTATCAGGTGGGCGGAAAGTCGTTCGTGTTCTTCCGGACTCCCCAGCCGGACGCGGCGGATGCGCGAACCGGTGAACGCTACGCCGACGTGATCATGTTCTGGGTGGAGTCCGAGAGCGACAAGCTGGCGCTGACCCAGGATCCCGGGTCGCCGTTCTACACCACGGCCCGCTTCGACGGACACCCGTCGGTCTTGGTGCGGGCCTGCCGGCTGGCGGAAATCACGAAGACGGAATTGACCGAGTTGATTCAGGACGCGTGGCTGTCGCGGGCGTCGAAGAAGCGAGCCGACACGTGGCTCGCGGATCATTCCTAGGCGCGAACTCCATTGGGAGCGGCGCGAAACCGCGCCCCGCTGAGGTTTAGACACGAGTTCAACGGGTAAACCTCCGGCCACGAGAAAACTTTTCTCGAACACAACGGAGGTCACCATGCGTGGCAGCGGAATTATCGGCACTGTTGTTCTGGTGTGGCTGCTCATCGGCGTATTCGCGGCGTGGCAGCGCGACTACTTTAAGGGCGGCGACACAAGTTGTGTCACAGCGGGAAACATCGCATTGACCGTAGTTGCGGGGCCGTTGAATTACGGCGGTGTCAACCCGAAAGTCAAGGATTGCCATGTGCCGCAACCCAGCTCAATGGGAGCACTGACGTAAAAGTAATCCTCACGCAAAGGAAGTTGTCATGATCGTCTTAGGTGTAATCCTGCTTATCCTTGGATTTGTTTTCGGCATTCATTTGTTGTGGGTGCTGGGAATTATCTTGCTCGTGGTCGGTGCGATTCTGTGGATCATGGGCTCCGTCGGCCGCCCGGTCGCCGGCAGGCGGTACTGGTACTAGCACCAGGCCCCAGGCGCGCGCTTCACAGGACACGCATAGGAAGCGCATAGCGCCGCCCAAGTGGCAAGCGGATACTGGAGGTTGTGTCGACGCAGCCCCGAGCCTCCGTTGAGCGGGTCGTCATGTGCCGCGCGGACGGCAATCCCATCAACGTGCTTGTCGTCGACGACGAATCCGTGCTGGCCGAGATGGTGTCGATGGCGCTGCGCTACGAGGGCTGGAACATCGCCACCGCCGGCGACGGCGCGTCGGCCATCGCCTCGGCCCGCGCCCAGCGGCCCGACGTGGTCGTGCTGGACGTGATGCTGCCGGACATGAGTGGGCTCGACGTCCTGCACAAATTGCGTGAAGACAATCCGCAACTGCCCGTACTGCTGCTGACGGCCAAGGATGCCGTGGAAGACCGCATCGCCGGGCTGACCGCGGGCGGCGACGACTACGTCACCAAACCGTTCAGCATCGAAGAGGTGGTGCTGCGGCTGCGGGCGCTGCTGCGGCGCACCGGCGTGACGACCGTGGACAGCGGTGCGCAACTGGTGGTCGGGGATTTGGTCTTGGACGAGGACAGCCACGAGGTGACGCGCGCCGGCGAACCAATCTCGTTGACCTCCACCGAATTTGAGCTGCTGCGGTTCATGATGCGCAACTCCAAACGGGTGCTGAGCAAGGCGCAGATCCTCGACCGGGTGTGGAGCTACGACTTCGGCGGCCGCTCCAACATCGTCGAGCTCTACATTTCCTACCTGCGCAAGAAGATCGACAACGGTCGCGAACCGATGATCCACACGCTGCGTGGCGCGGGCTATGTCCTCAAGCCGGCCCGCTAACACACGGCGAGCCTGGTCGCTTCGGCTTCGGCTGTTGCTCGGGCAGGTGGTGGTGCTCGCCCTGGTGTGCATCGGCATCACGGCGGCCACCGAACTCGCGCTGAACCACCATCTCGTGAAGCAGCTCGATAGCCAACTCGCCGGGACCTCCTATCGCTCGGCGCTGATGTACCCCGAAATGAACCGTCCGCACCACGAGCACTCCCACTACCCCAGGCCGGGTCCCGGCCCACGGTTCCTCGATGCGCCCGGCCAGCCGGCGGGCATGGTCGCGGCGGTGGTCAGCGACGGCAAGACGGTCGACGCCGGCTACACGACCAGCAGCGGGGACCGGGCCGCGCTGACCGACAAGGCGCAGGCGCAATTGGCGGCGATCGCCGGCAGCCGCAGTCCGGTGACCCTGAATCTCGACGGGCTGGGCCGCTACCGTGTCGTCGCCGCCCCGAGCCGGCGCGGCGGCGACCTGATCGTCACCGGCCTGTCGATGGCCGACGTCGACGCCACGTTGCTGCGGATGCTGGTCATCTTCGGCATCGTCACCGTGATCGCATTGGCCGCGGCCACGATCGCCGGGATCATCATCATCAGGCGGGCGTTGGCGCCGCTGCGCCGCGTCGCGCAGACCGCGCGCAAGGTTGCCGATCTCCCGTTGGCCCGCGGTGAGGTCGAGCTGCCGGTGCGCGTGCCCGAATCCGACACAAACCCCTCCACGGAGGTCGGCCAGCTCGGCTCGGCGCTGAACCGGATGCTCGACCACATCGCGGCCGCGCTGGAGGCCCGTCAGGCCAGTGAGACGAGGGTGCGGCAATTCGTCGCCGACGCGAGTCACGAGCTGCGCACACCGCTCGCCGCGATCCGCGGCTACACCGAACTCACCCAACGCATGGGCGACGACCGCGAGGCGGTGGCGCACGCGATGAGTCGGGTGGCATCGGAAACGGAGCGGATAACGCGCCTCGTCGAGGACCTGCTGTTGCTGGCGCGCCTGGACTCGGGGCGGCCGCTGGAACGCGAACCGGTGGACCTGTCGCGCCTCGCGGTCGACGCGGTCAGCGACGCGCACGTCGCCGGACCCGATCATGAGTGGGAGCTCGACCTGCCCGAGGAGCCCGTGGTCGTCACCGGTGACGCGGCCCGATTACATCAGGTGGTCACCAATCTGCTTGCCAACGCCCGCATTCACACCGGCGCCGGCACCGTCGTGACGACGCGACTGAGCACCGAGCCGACGCAGTCCGTGCTGCAGGTGATCGACAACGGTCCCGGCATTCCGGCCGAGCTGCAGTCGGAGGTATTCGAGCGGTTCGCCCGCGGCGATTCGTCGCGCTCCCGCAAGGGCGGCAGCACCGGGCTGGGCCTGGCCATCGTCTCCGCAGTTGTCAAGGCGCACAACGGAAGTATCACGGTGAGCAGCTCACCGGGCCATACCGAGTTCACGGTGCGGTTGCCACTCAACGGGTGGCAACCGCCCGCCTCCAGCTCTTCGACTAGCTAGAGCAATTCACGTCGATTTCGAACGGCTTGTTCACCGGTTGCATCGGGTTGGCCATGTCGACGCCCGTGGCGGTCCCGGTGATCTTGTAGTGACTGCCGTCCTTGGTCGCCGAGGCATTGCCCTGGCCGGTTCCCGACGTGTACGCGAGCGTCACGCCGTTGACGTTGCCGAGCCCAACCGACTTCACCTGGGGAGGGTTGGCATCGGTGAGCACGGCGCCGATGCCGGTCGCGGCCCCACCGATCGCGATGTTGACGTTGCCGCCCGCCGTCGTGCACACGACGGAACCACTCACGTTCTGGTTCTTCCCGTCGATGGTCACCGTGGGCCCGCCGCCGGCGCTAGCCGACGCATTGCCGCCCGAGGTGGCCCCGCCACCGGAACTCGATTTGTTGCTCGAACAACCAGAAATAGCCGCGGCCAGAATTGCCGCCCCGGCAACCGCGATGGTCAGTTCACGCTTCACCTGTTCTCCTTAGCCCGATCGTTGCGGCCCTCGGCATCGAGGGTCGTTTGGGCATTATGCGGGTTTGCCGGACCGCATAGAAGAGGTTCGGCGAAATTGTTTCTTTTCGGTTAACCCGCCAGGTCTCGCCATGTTCTTTCGGGGAAGGCGCATGGATGGCAATGTATTGCCGGTGGACCACAAACCTCCCACCGCAGTCATCGAGTCCGCACATCGCCAGCACGCCCTGCCATTTGACGACACGACTGATTTTCACAATGCCGATCGTGGATTTATAGCGGCATTGTCGCCGTGCGTCGTCAAGGCGGCCGACGGCCGCGTGGTGTGGGACAACGACGCCTATTCGTTTCTCGAGGGTCCGGCTCCCGCAACCGTGCACCCCAGCCTGTGGCGGCAATCGTCGCTGGCCGCCAAGCAGGGCCTCTACGAGGTGGTGCCGGGCGTCTATCAGGTCCGCGGGTTGGACCTCTCGAATGTGACCTTCGTCGAGGGCGACAGCGGGGTCATCGTCATCGATCCGTTGATCTCCACCGAGGTCGCCGCCGCGGCGCTGGACCTGTATCGCACCCACCGCGGCGGGGACCGCCCGGTGGTCGCGGTGATCTACACCCACAGTCACGTCGACCATTTCGGCGGCGTGCTAGGCGTCACCTCGCAGGCGGACGTGGACGCCGGTGCCGTCGCGGTGCTGGCGCCGGAGGGCTTCGTCGAGCACGCGGTCAAAGAGAACGTCTACGCCGGTCCCGCCATGACGCGCCGGGCCACGTACATGTACGGCACGCTGCTCCCGCGCGGACCGCAGGATCAGGTGGGGTGCGGCCTGGGCCAGGCGCCGTCCACCGGCGAGGTCGCGGTCATCGTCCCGACCATCGACATCCGCGAGACCGGTGAGAAGCACACCATCGACGGCGTGGAGATCGAGTTCCAGATGGCGCCGGGCACCGAGGCGCCCGCCGAAATGCATTTCTATTTCCCCCGTTACCGCGCGTTGTGTATGGCCGAGAACGCCACCCACAACCTGCACAACCTGCTTACCCTGCGCGGCGCGCTGGTGCGTGACCCGCACGCCTGGTCGGGCTATCTCACCGAGGCGATCGACACCTTTGCCGACCGCGCCGACGTGGTGTTCGCCTCCCATCACTGGCCGACCTGGGGTCGCGAGGACATCGTCGAATTCTTGTCACTGCAACGCGACATGTACGCGTATCTGCACGACCAGACGCTGCGGTTGCTCAACCGGGGCTACACCGGTGTGGAAATCGCCGAAATGTTCCAGATGCCACCGGCATTGGAGCGCGCCTGGCACACCCACGGGTACTACGGTTCGGTCAGCCACAACGTCAAGGCCGTGTACCAGCGCTACATGGGATGGTTCGACGGCAATCCCGCCAGACTGTGGCCACACCCGCCCGAAGCGCTCGGCGCCCGATACGTTGACGCGATGGGCGGGATGGACCGGGTGGTAGAACTCGCCCGGGCCGCGTTTGATTCGGGCGACTTCCGTTGGGCGGCAACGTTGCTCGATCACGCCGTATTCGCCGACAGGTCCCACGAGGCGGCCCGTGCGCTGTACGCCGATACGCTGGAGCAGCTCGCCTACGGCGCCGAAAACGCGGTGTGGCGAAACTTCTTCATGAGCGGGGCAACCGAATTGCGAGACGGCAACTTCGGTACCGCCGTCACCGCCGCCTCGATGTCGATGCTCAACCAGCTGACACCCGAGCAGCTTTTCGACGGCTTCGCTCTGCGCGTCGACGGGCCGCGCGCGTGGGACCTCGACATCGCCATCGATATCTCGTTCGCCGATCTGGCCGCGAACTACCGGCTCACGCTGCGCAACGGTGTGCTTGTCTATCGCAAGGTTGCTGCCGACGCCACAACAGCGAACGTTACGGTCAAGCTGGACAGCAAGTTTCGTCTACTGACGGTGGCGATGGGCGACTTCGCTTCGCCCGGGCTGGACATATCCGGCGACCAGACCGCGCTGCAGGCGTTCCTGGGCGTGCTCGACGAACCGGACCCGAATTTCAACATCGTCACGCCGTAGCGAACTCAACTGTGGTGGAGGAGTTGTCGAGATTGCCGTGAGGGTTGTGCTTTGCCCCTAATTCGCGACCATGACGGCAATCTCGACGACGGCACCTGCGGTGTGCGCCGCACACCGCCTCACGCCACGTCGATAACCACCTTGCCCAGCACCTTGCGCTCGGCCACATAGCGCAGCGCCGCGGCCGTTTCGGCCAGCGGGAAGCGCGCGCCGATGTACGGCCGGATGACCCCGCTGGCGAACATCTCGGTCAACTCCTGCGTGTCGCGGATCGCCTCGTCGGGATGATCGGTCATAAAAGTGCGGATCTCCATGCCGCGCACACAGATGTCTTTGAGCAGAATGAGATTGAGCGGAATGGCAGGGATCGTGCCGGCCGCGTAACCCAGCGTGACGAAGGTGCCACCTCGGGCGAGACCGCGCAGTGCCGGCTCGGAATACGATCCGCCGACCGGGTCCAGGACCACCCGGGCGCTGTCACCGGTGATCTCACGGATTCGGCTTTTCAGGTCCTCCCGGTCATAGTCGACGGTCGCCTCTGCACCACGCTGACGGCACAGCTCGAGCTTTTCCGGACTCGACGCCGCGGCCAGCACCCGGGCTTTCATGGCGACCGCCAGATCGACGGCGGCCAACCCCACGCCGCCCGCAGCACCCAGCACGACAACCCAATCGCCCTCTGTCACAGCGGCAGTCGAGCGCAACGCGTGATAGGCGGTGCGGTATGTCACCCCGAAGGCCGCGGCCGAGGCGAAGTCGGCGTCGTCGGGCACAAGTTCGGCCTGGCTCGCGTCGAGCAGTGCCTGTTCGGCGAACGCTCCAAAAGTGGTTCCGGACACGCGCTGACCCGGACTAAACGCAGCGCCTGCACCGGCGGCGATCACCTCGCCGGCGATCTCGTTGCCGGGGATGAACGGCGGCGGAATCTTGACCTGGTATTTGCCGGCGATGAACAGCACATCCGGAAAATTGACCGCGGCGGCGCGCACCCGCACCAGCAGCTGGCCGGGACCCGCGACCGGCTCGTCAACGTCGGTGAGCACCAGGTCTTCCGGCGGTCCGTACGCCTGGCAGACGACCGCGCGCATCACTTGACCCCCAGCCCTTTCAGGCAGAACCGAACCACGTGTGCGATGTCGTCGCGCCCGGGCCGCTCCGCCGAACTCATATAGCGCCGCATGGTTGCGGCCGTGCAGCAGAACACCGCCTCGACGTCGCGGTCCACATCGCTACTGCCGAGCGCCGCAACGGGTTCGACCAGTAGATCACGCAGCGGCAGCATCATCTCCTGGTCGACCGTGCGCCAGTTGGTGCCCGTCGCCATCTGACCGGCCGCGGCGCGGCTTTTCCGGATCAGGTGCGGGTGGGCGACCTGTGCCAGCGTGCCCTCGATCCAGCGCGCGACCTTGTCCTGTGGCCTCGACTCCTTGGCCATCTGATGCTGAAGGTAGGACACGACGATCGCCACGCCCCGCTCCATGACCGCCAGGATGAGATCGTCCTTGCCGGCGAAGTAGCGGTAGAACGCCTTGTTCGACGAGCCCGCCTCGGCGACGATATCGCTGACACGCGGCGCCTCGGGCGCGACCCGTTCCATCACCCGCACCGCGGCGGCCAGGATGCGTTCCACCTCCTCGGTGGCCTCCCGCTGGCGTTCGTCGAGTGCCCGCTCGACGGCCGCCGTGACTCGGCTATTGGTCAACGAGCTCACCGTATTTGGCGCGGGCGGCCTCTCGCCGAACGCCCAGCATCTCGCTGGGCCACTCGCCGTCTTCGGCGTCGTACCCCTTGAGCAGCATGCGGGCCAGGTTGACCTTGTGTGCCTCCGTCGGCCCGTCGGCCAGGCCGAGCGCGATGCCGCCGAGCAGGACGTTGACCAGCGGCAGCTGGTCGGTGAGTCCGAGCGCCCCGTGCACTTGAATGGCGCGCAGCGCAATCGATTTCAGTACCTGGGATGCCAGGATCTTGCAGGCGGCGATTTCGGCGCGGGCTGCGTGCTCGTCGCCGTTGTCGATCAGCCACGCGGCGTGCAGCACGGTGAGCCGGAACGGAATCAACTCGGTATAGGAGTCAGCAACGAATTCCTGCACCAATTGCTTGTCGGCCAGCGAGGTGCCCTGTGTGAACCGGCTTTTCGCCCGCCGCGACATCATCTCGACGGCGCGCTGCGCCATTCCGATCGAGCGCATCGCGTGGTGCAGCCGTCCGCCGGCCAACCGGGTCTGCAGGATCAGGAAGCCCTGACCGGGTTCACCGAGCAGCGCGTCTGAACCCACCCGGACGCCGTCGTAGTGCACCAGGGAATGTCCGGGCTCGTGCGGCTCCGCCCCGACCAGGTGATGGGTGGCTTCCACGGTCAGGCCCGGGGTTCCGGCCGGGATCAGGAACGTCGACGCGCCGTGGTGGACGGCCACGTCCGGATTGGTAATCGCGACGACGATGAAGAACGACGCGACGGAAGCGTTGGAGGAGAAGTACTTTCGGCCGGTGATGACCCAGCCGTCGCCGTCGGGGACGGCGCGGGTGGTGAAGACCCGCGGATCGGCGCCGCCTTGCGGCTCCGTCATCGAAAAGCAGGAGAAGATCTCCCCGGACAGCAGCCCGGCCAGATAGCGGTCTTTCTGGTCCTGGGTGCCGAAGCGGGCGATGATCTCCGCGTTGCCGGTGTCGGGCGCCTGCGTGCCGAACACGATCGGCGCCCAGGGGCTGCGGCCCAGGATCTCGTTGATCAGCGTCAGCTTGACCGCACCGAAGCCCTGCCCGCCCAGCTCGGGGCCCAAATGCGGTGCCCACAAGCCGTTGTCGCGGACCTGCTGTTTGAGCGGGTCGACGACGCGGCGGCGCTCGTCGTTCAGTGGGAGGAACTCGCAGCCCGGGAACAGCACCTCGAGGGGCTCCACCTCTTCGCGCACGAACTCGCGGATCCAGTCCAGCTTCTTGTCGAACTCCGGTTCGGTGGAGAAGTCCCAAGCCATCGAATGCTCCTGTCTCGTTGATATGGTGGCGCCCGCTAGGGGATGCCGCCGTCGGCCCGCAGGATCGAACCGGTGGTGAAACTGGACGCGTCGGACGCCAAAAATAGCGCGGCGCCGACGATTTCGCGCGGGTCTCCCGCGCGCTGCAACGACAGATGCCCAAAGGGTTTGCCCTCGGCCCGCTCGAGATTCCACGACTTGCTCACGTCGGTGAGAAACGGGCCTGCCATCAGCGTGTTGACCCGCACGGCTGGCCCGAAAGCCTTTGCCAACGCTTCGGTCATGGCGTTGAGTCCAGCCTTGGCCGAGGCGTAGGGAATGATGTCGGGGGTCGGCCGTAACGATCCGGCCGTGCTCACGTTGATGATGGATCCGCGGCCGGCGGCCACCATTCGCTCGCCCACTAACGCCGATAACCGGAAGGGCCCCTTGAGGTTCAGGTTGACCACCGCGTCGAACAGCTTCTCGGTGACGTCGGTCAGCTTGCCGTACAGCGGCGACATGCCGGCGTTGTTGATCAACGTGTCGACCTTGCCGAACCGGTCGTAGGTCGCCTCGACCAGTCCGTCGAGCTGTTCCCAGCGTCCGACGTGCACCTGGTAGGGCATCGCGGAGCGGCCGGTTTCGGCCTCGATTTCCTTTGCGGTGCTCACGCAGTTGTCCATGTTGCGGCTGGCGATCACCACGTCGGCGCCGCAGCGTGCGGCGGCGAACGCCATTTCGCGGCCCAGTCCGCGGCTGCCGCCGGTGATGAGCACCACGCGGTCGGTGAGGTCGAAAATGTCGTCCGCGTAACCCATTTCAGCGTGTCCTCGCCAGCTCGGCCGCGGTGGCGATCAGCCGGGGAATCATCGCCCCGAAAGTGTCTTTGATCTTGGGGTCCACCTTGCCCGTACGCACCCCGGCGGCGTACGTCTTCTCCAGCACGATGCCCAGTTTCCAGTTGGCCAGCACCAGGTAGTAGTCGATGTTCTCGGTGGACAGCCCGCTGATCTTCTCGTAGTGCTCGAGCAGTTCGCTGCGGGTCGGCATGCCCTTCATGTCCAGGTAGAACCCGTCGTCGCTAGGGTTTTCGCCGTCGTAGCCCAGTAACGCCCACGCCAGATCCAGCAGTGGATCGCCGACCGTGGTCATCTCCCAGTCCACGATCGCGGCCAGCCGTGCCGGCGCCCCGTGCGCGAACATCACGTTGGCGAATTGGTAGTCGCCGTGCATGATGCCCGGCTTGTAGTGCGCGGGCCGGTGGCGGCGCAGCCAGTGGGCCGCCTCGTCCAGGCCGGGCAGCTCGCGGACCTTGTAGGCGTCGAGAAACTTCAGCCAGCGATCGACCTGTCGCTCGTGAAATCCGTCCGGGCGGCCGAACCCTTCGAGCCCCTGGGCGCGCCAGTCCACCCGGCCCAGCTTGGCGGCGCCCTCGACCAACTCGAACGCCAGGCCGCGGCGTGCCGCCAGGTCGGTGTCGAACGGCGCTTGCCATCCGCCGTCCATCGGGCTCCAGCCGTCGATGGCCCGCATGATGTAGAACGGCATGCCGAGCACGGTGCCGGTGTCGTCGGCGGCGATGAGTGCAGCGTGCGGCACGTCGGTGCCGGAGAGCGCCCGTACCAGCCGGATCTCGCGCAGCAGGCCGTCGATGCGGGCGGCATCGGCGCGCGCGCCGGGCATCCGCAGCACCATGCGTTCGGGGCCACGCTTGATCAGGTACAGCGTGTTCTGGGAACCGCCCTTCAGCTGGTCCAGCACTGGTTCTTCGCCGCTGCCCGGTGCATCGTTGGCATCGAGCCAACGTCCGAGAACCCCCGGGTCCAGTTGTGTTTCGCCGGCAGCAGTCATAGTCTGCACACCCCAATCTCCATAGGGAGAATAGCATTCTCCGCGGAATTGGGAAGGGGTCGTTTCAGCGGTCGGCTTTGTGGGCGCTGAGCAGAAACCCCGGCGCCATGAAGTGGCCCTCGTCGTCGCGCTCGACGTCGGGTACCGGGCCAGCCGCGAGGGCATCGGCGTTGCCGTAGAGCTTCGCGGGTCGGATGTCATCGACTTGCCACAGTGTCGAGACGGCGTCGTGCAACTCGGTTTGGGTGAAGCCGCGCGGGCCGGGTGCGTCGTCGTCGCCCAGTGGTCCTAGTGCCCCCGCGACGAACGCCAGAATGTAGAGCGCCGCCCCCGGCGCCGCGGCCCGAAAGATGGACCGCAGATAGTCCTGGCGTCTCTCGGGCAGCAGCGCGTGGAACAGCCCGCTGTCCAAGATGGTGGAGAAGCGGCCTTCGGATCCGGGCGGGTAGTCACGAAAGCTCGCGACGTCGGCCTGCGCGAAAGTCGCTGTGGTGAGCCCTTGTTCGGCCGCAGCCGCGGCCGCCTCCTCGATCGCGGTGGCGCTGGCGTCCAGGCCGACAACCGTGTAGCCGCGCGCGGCGAGAGCCAGCGATAGTGCGGCGTGGCCGCAACCGGCGTCCAGTACGTCGCTGTGGATCTTGCCCTGGTCGATGAGGGCCTGCAGCTCGGGTTGTGGCCGGCCGATGCTCCACGGGGGTGGCGTTTCTTGTCGGTATGCGGCGTCCCAATCCATGCCCGGCTGGGTCATCTGTCCTCCTCAAGGTCGAGCCTTCCGCGCCCAATGAGAAACTGGCGCTGCCCACCCTCCGACGACGGGAACAAACATGCAAGTGCTGCTGGTCCGGCACGCGTTGCCGCTGCGCAGCGAACACGGGCAGGGTTCCGACCCGGACCTGTCCGATGAAGGGAAGGCACAGGTCACGCGACTGCCCGACGCCCTTGCCAGGTTTCCCATCTCGCGGGTGGTCAGCAGCCCGCAGCGCCGCGCCATCCAGACCGCTGAACCGGTCGCGGCAGCCCGGGAGCTGGCCGTCGAGGTCGACGAGCGATTCGCCGAATACGACCGCGACCTTCCCGTGTACATCCCCGTCGAGCAGATCCGCGCGGAAAACCCTCAGGAGTGGGCGCGGCTGGCGCAGGGCCATCTACCCAGCGCGGTCGACGAAGACGCCTTTCGGGCGCGGGTGCTGGCGGGGGTGGACGATCTCGTCGCCGCCGCCGATCCCGACGACACCGTCGCCGTGTTCAGCCACGGCGGAGTGATCAACCTGCTGCTGCACCACATTCTCGGGACAGCCCGGCTGTTGTCGTTCCCCGTGGACTACGCGTCGGTCACGCGCCTGCTCTACTCGCGCTCCGGCCAGGCGACCGTGGCGACGGTGAACGCCGTCGAACACGTGTGGGACCTGTTGCCGCGCAACCAGCGATGGTAAACAAGTTCGGTGACTTCGGCTGACCGACTCGATGGGCTCGACCTGCCCGCGCTGGACCGGTATCTGCGTTCGCTGGGCATCGATCGCGACGGCGACTTGCGGGCGGACTTCATCTCCGGTGGCCGCTCCAATCTGACGTTTCGGGTCTACGACGACAAAACCAACTGGCTCGTGCGGCGCCCACCCCTGCACGGGTTGACGCCGTCGGCCCACGACATGGCCCGCGAGTACAAGGTGGTTGCGGCGCTACAGGACACACCGGTACCGGTCGCACGCGCGATCGCGCTATGCGAGGACGACTCGGTGCTGGGCGCGCCGTTCCAGATCGTCGAATTCGTTGCCGGGCAGGTGGTCCGCCGCCGCGCGCAACTGGAAGCGTTCAGCCACACCGTCATCGACGGGTGTGTCGACGCGTTGATTCGGGTGCTCGTCGACTTGCACAACGTCGACCCGAACGCCGTGGGCCTGGGCGATTTCGGCAAGCCCACTGGTTACCTGGAACGCCAGGTGCGCCGATGGGGCTCGCAATGGCAGTTGGTGCGGCTGCCCGACGACCACCGCGACGCCGACGTGGAGCGGTTGCATTCCGGTCTGCACGAAGCGATTCCGCAGCAGAGCCGCATGTCGATCGTGCACGGCGACTACCGGATCGACAACACCATCCTGGACTCGGACGACCCGACGCGGGTCCGCGCCGTCGTGGATTGGGAGCTCTCGACGCTGGGCGACCCGCTGTCCGACGCGGCGCTGATGTGCGTGTACCGCGATCCCGCGCTGGACTTGATCGTCAACGCGCAGGCCGCGTGGACGTCGCCGCTGCTGCCCACGGCCGACGAGCTCGCCGACCGATACTCCCTGGTCGCTGGATTATCGCTTGCACACTGGGAGTTCTACATGGCCCTGGCCTACTTCAAGCTCGCCATCATCGCCGCGGGCATCGACTTCCGCCGGCGGATGTCGGACCAGGCCCGCGGCACGGATTCCGAACACACACCCGAGGTGGTGGCGCCGTTGATCTCGCGCGGGCTGGCCGAACTCGCCAAGCTGCCCGGCTAGGCGCGGGCCTCGTGCGAAGCCGCGGCGTGATGCTTCTTGGCCGCGCGACGCAGCTGCAGGATCCGCGCGGTGCCGACGGCCACGGTGATCAGCCCGCCGACCACGGCCGCCAGCAGAATCGCAACACCGAGCGGCAGGCTCCAGTGCCAGCCCAGGAACTGAAACTGACTCGACGCCGTGTTCTGGGCTATGAAGATCAGCAACAGGATCAGGATCAGGAACCCGGCAATCAATGCGGTCCACAGGGCGCCGGCGCGGGTGAAGCCGATCGCGGGTTCTGCCGACTTTGCGCCACCCTTGGGCGGTTGCGAGGGCTTGGGGGGCGGCTGGTCGGGCGAGTCAGGGGTTGGGCTGCTCATACTGTCATCTTTGACCCATCGCGCCCGGAATGAAACCACACCACGCAGGATTCCTAGCGGCGTCCCGTCGTTTCTGCCGATAGGGTCACCGGTATGAGGATGCTGCGCGTGCGCAGCGCCACACGCTCCGCGGCGGCGTTGCTGGCGACGGCGTGCCTGATTGCGGCGTGCAGCAATTCGGATCCGCTGGGCGAAGAGACCCGCAGCATGAAGTCCATCGTCGTGGGCTCCGGCGACTTCCCGGAATCCCAGATCGTCGCTGAAATCTACGCACAGACATTGCAGGCCAACGGGTTTGATGTCGGACGCCGGATGGGCATCGGCAGCCGCGAGACCTATATCCCGGCGCTGAAGGACCACTCCATCGATTTGGTGCCGGAGTACATCGGCAACCTCCTGCAGTACTTCGAGCCCAAGTCCACGGCGACCATGCTCGACGCCGTCGAATTGGAGCTCTACAAGCGGCTGCCCGGCGATCTGTCGATTCTGACTCCTTCGCCGGCCTCCGACACGGACACCGTCACCGTCACGGGTGGAACCGCCTCGGACTGGCACCTGAAAACAATCGCCGACCTGGCGGCACATTCGCCGGACGTGAAATTCGGCGCGCCGTCGGACTTCCAGGCCCGCCCCTCCGGGCTGCCCGGCCTGAAGCAGAAGTACGGACTGAACATCAGCCCGGGCAATTTCGTCGCGATCGAGGACGGCGGCGGTGCCGTGACGGTCCGCGCGTTGGTCGAGGGCAGGGTGAACGCCGCCAACATCTTCAGCACCTCACCGGCGATTCCCCAGGAGCACCTGGTGGTACTCGAGGACCCCGAGCACAACTTCCTGGCCGGTAACATTGTGCCGCTGGTGAATTCGCAGAAGAAGTCCGATCGCCTCAAGGAAGTTCTCGACGCCGTCTCAGCGAAGTTGACCTCACCCGGGGTGGCCGCGCTCAACGCCGAGGTGGCGGGAAACTCGGGCAGGGATCCGGGCCAGGTGGCCCGAAACTGGGTGCGGGACAACGGCTTCGACCATCCCTTGGGGCAGGGATGATCCGCTTCGACAACGTGAGCAAGGTGTTCGGTGGCGGCGGCACCGCGGTGGACCGGCTCAGCCTCGACGTGCCCGACGGCAAGCTGACGGTCTTCGTCGGCTCCTCCGGCAGCGGCAAAACCACGGCGCTGCGGATGATCAACCGGATGGTCGAGCCGACCTCCGGCACCATCACGGTGGACGGCGTCGACGTGTCCAAGGTCGACCCGGTGAAGCTGCGTCTCGGAATCGGTTACGTCATCCAGCACGCGGGCCTGATGCCCCATCAGCGGGTGATCGACAACGTCGCGACCGTGCCGGTCCTCAAGGGCCAGGGCCGCCGGGCCGCCCGCAAAGCCGCCTATCAAGTGCTCGAACGCGTCGGCCTGGACGCCAAGCACGCCACCCGGTATCCGGCGCAACTTTCCGGCGGCGAACAACAACGCGTCGGGGTGGCGCGCGCCCTGGCCGCCGACCCACCCATCCTGCTGATGGACGAGCCGTTCTCGGCCGTCGACCCGGTGGTCCGCCATGAGCTGCAAAACGAAATACTGCGTCTGCAAAGCGAATTGCGCAAAACCGTCGTGTTCGTGACCCACGATATCGACGAGGCGCTCAGGCTCGCCGACCGCGTCGCGGTGTTCGGACACGGTGGCGTCCTGCAGCAGTACGACGAACCGGCTCGGCTGCTCTCGCGGCCGGCCAACGACTTCGTGGCGCGGTTCATCGGTCTCGGCCGCGGCTATCGCTGGCTGCAGCTCATCGACGCATCCGGGCTGCCGCTGCACGACATCGAGCGCATTTCGGCGAGCGCCCTCGCCAACGGCGCACCTATCACGCAGGGCTGGAGATTGGTGGTCGACGACGACGGCGCGCCGTTGGGTTGGATCGACGCCGCCGGCTGGCAGCGTCACCGTGCCGGTGCGTCGTTGTCGGACAGCATCAGCGCGATTGGTTCGCAGTTCCGTCCGGACGGCAACCTCAGCCAGGCGCTCGACGCGGCGTTGTCCTCCCCGTCGGCCGTCGGCATCGCCGTCGACCGCGACGGCAAGGTCGTCGGCGGCATCTTGGCCGCCGACGTGCTGGCCGCGGTGGAAGCCCGGCGACAGGACTGACATGCACTACCTGCTCACCCATCTCGACGACGCCCGGGCCCTGACCATGGTGCATCTGCGGTTGTCGCTGCTCCCGGTGCTGATCGGTTTGGCGATCTCGGTACCCATCGGTGTGCTGGTGCAGCGCGCCCCTGTTGCCCGGCGCCTGACGACGGCGACGGCCAGCGTCGTCTTCACCATCCCGTCGCTGGCGTTGTTCGTCGTGCTGCCGGTCATCATCGGAACCCGAATCCTCGACGAGGCCAACATCATCGTCGCGCTGACCGCCTACACGACCGCACTGTTGGTGCGTGCGGTGCTCGAGGCGCTGGACGCGGTGCCGGCCCAAGTGCGTGACGCCGCGACCGCGGTCGGCTATCCGGCGCTCACGCGTGTGGTGAAAGTCGAACTCCCACTGTCCATTCCGGTGATGATCGCCGGCTTGCGGGTGGTGGTGGTGACCAACATCGCGATGGTGTCGGTGGGCTCGGTCATCGGCATCGGTGGACTGGGCACCTGGTTCACCATGGGTTACCAGACCAACAAGAGCGATCAAATCCTTGCCGGGATCGTCGTGTTGCTCCTGCTGGCGATCACCATCGACCTAGGGATCGTGCTGGCCGGGCGCCTCGTCACACCCTGGGAGCGCGCCGCGCGTCCGGCCCGTCGGCGCCGCCCGGTCCCGGCACCGATAGCGGGCGGTGCGCGATGAACTTTCTCCAACAGGCCCTCTCCTACCTCTTGACTGCCGCCAACTGGACCGGCCCGGTAGGGCTTGCGGCGCGCATCTTGGAGCATTTGGAGTACACGGCCCTCGCGGTGGGCGCGTCGGCGCTGGTCGCCGTTCCGCTGGGCGCGATCATCGGGCATACCGGTCGCGGCACGCTGCTGGTGGTGGGCGCGGTCAACGGACTGCGCGCGCTGCCGACGCTCGGGGTGCTGCTGCTGGGGGTGCTGGTGTTCGGGCTGGGCCTGGGCCCGCCGCTGGTTGCCCTGATGTTGCTGGGCATCCCGGCCCTGCTGGCCGGCACCTACGCCGGCATCGCCAGTGTCGACCCGACCGTGGTCGACGCCGCCCGCGCGATGGGCATGACCGAGACCCAGGTGCTGCTGCGCGTCGAGATGCCCAATGCGATGCCGCTGATCCTGGGCGGGCTGCGCAGCGCGACGCTGCAAGTGGTCGCGACCGCGACGGTCGCCGCCTACGCGAGCCTCGGCGGGCTGGGCCGCTACCTGATCGACGGGATCAAACAGCGCGAATTCCAGCTCGCTCTCGTCGGCGCGCTGGCGGTGGCGGCGTTGGCGCTGATCCTCGACGGTCTGCTGGCGTCGGCGGTGTGGGTCTCGGTGCCCGGGACCGGGCGGCTGCGCAGGCCCACCCGCGGGCGCGACCGCGTGACGGCGGCCGCACTTACGGACAAACCTGCCGCGGTCGGTGGACACGCTTTACGGTAGGGGGGTGAACGCAGGCCCCACAGATCCGACTCCCCGCGTCGTGACGGCGATGTTGACCTGGCGTGCACAGGATGTCTCCCGGATGGAGTCGGTGCGAATTCAGGTGTCCGGCAAGCGAATCAGGGCGCACGGCCGCATCGTGGCCGCGGCCACTGAGACAAATCCGGCGTTCGGCGCCTTCTACGAGGTGCAGACCGACGAGACGGGCGCCACCAAGCGGTTCGGGTTGACCGTGACGCTGGCCGAGCGGGAACGGCAGCTGGCCATTGCCCGCGATGAGGAGAACATGTGGTTGGTGACCGACCATCAAGGCGAGTCGCGCGCCGGATACAACGGTGCCCTCGACGTCGACGTGGTGTTCAGCCCGTTCTTCAACGCCCTGCCGATCCGGCGGCTCGCGCTGCACGAGCATGCGGAATCGATCGCGTTGCCGATGGTCTATGTGAACGTGCCCGAGATGACCGTCACCGCGGCGGTCGTCAGCTACACCAGCGCGGGCAGTCTCGACGGGATCAAGCTGCGTTCGCCGGTCGCCGACACCAACGTGAGCGTCGACGCCGACGGGTTCATCGTCGACTATCCAGGGTTGGCAGAGCGGATCTGATCACCCCGCCCGCCCGGCCCCCCGCGGCCAGTTCCTCGCGCCAGTTGTCCGCGCCGATGGTGATGGTGAAGATGTCGGAGCGCGGGAAGCTGTCGAAACGGGTCCGCGCCGCGGGGGGGGGGGGGGGAGACAACGCGACCCC
This sequence comes from Mycobacterium sp. IS-2888, assembly GCF_001954215.1. Classification (NCBI taxonomy): domain Bacteria; kingdom Bacillati; phylum Actinomycetota; class Actinomycetes; order Mycobacteriales; family Mycobacteriaceae; genus Mycobacterium; species Mycobacterium sp. IS-2888. The sequence goes on along the minus strand of NZ_MBET01000036.1, from coordinate 100 downwards.
CAAGACGCGCGGGTCGGGGGGCCGCGAGCAGCGCGACCACGACAACGGCCCGCAGTGCGCGCGCCGCGCGCGGGCGGAAGATAGATCAGACAAGAACCAA
>NZ_MBET01000035.1:0-2039 GCF_001954215.1 Mycobacterium sp. IS-2888 | reverse complement strand
GTGTGCGGTTGGTCATTTTTGGGGTGTTTGTGGTTGTTGGGGGGGTGTCTCCGGTTCCGGTGGGGGGGTCGATGGTGTCGAGGATGAGTCGGGGTAGGTCGGTGTCGGGCAGTGTTTGGATGGTGGCGGTGTCGGTGATCAGTAGTTGGGGGGCGGCGTCGGTGAGCATGTATGTGGTGCGTTCGCTGGGGTAGTTCGGGTCGATAGGCAGGTAGGCCGCGCCGGTTTTGGAGATGGCCAGCAGCGCGGTGACCAATCGGGTGGAGCGGGGCAGTGCGACCGCGACGATGGTTTCGGGTCGGGCTCCATAGGTGGTCAGCTGGGCGGCGAGATGGTTTGCCCGAGCGTCGAGTTGGTGATAGGTCAGGGTCTCGTCGTCGTCTTCGACCGCGAGCGCCTGGGGTGTGCGGGCGGCTTGGGCGGCGAACAGTTCTGGCACGCTGCCGCGCGGTATTGGGGTGGCGGTGTCGTTCCACCGGTTCACGACCTGGTCGCGTTCGACCGCATCGATGATCTCGATCTGATCGATCCGCCGCTCCGGATCAACCGAGACCGCGTCGAGGACCCGTAGGTAGTGGTTGGCGAACTTCTCGACGGTCTCGTGGTTGAAAAGGTCGGTGGCGTATTCGATGGTTCCCGGGATCGGTTGTGGTTCTCCCGGCGTGGGCGGAAGTTCGAAGAGGTTGATGGACAGGTCGAACTTCGCAGTGTGGGTGGAAGCAGGAAGCACGTCGACGCCAAGCCCGGGGAATTCGACCGTCGGCAGCGGGTTGTTCTGCAGCGCGAGCGACACCTGAAACAGCGGGTGATTCGCGGTGGAGCGGGATAGGTTGAGCGAGTCGACCAGCCGCTCGAAGGGGGCGTCTTGATTTTCGTAGGCGGCCAGTGCCTTGCTGGCTACCTGCTGGAGGAGCTGCCCAAACGGCGGATTGCCCGAGGTCGCCACCCGCAGCACCCACGTGTTGGCGAAGAACCCGATCAGGTCGGTCAGTGCGTCGTCGGTGCGCCCGGCGATCGGCCCTCCGATTGTCAGGTCGTCACCGGCGCCGAGCTTGCGCAACAGCACGGACAACGCCGCCTGTAGCACCATCGACGTGGTCGTCCCGGTCTGGCGGGCCAGTTGCTCGATCCGGTTCCGCAGCGGCGGGTCGATCGCGAACGCCACGATCTCCCCCCGAAACGACCGCTTCGGTGGGCGAGGCCGGTCGAACGGCAACGAGATCCGTTCTGGCGCCCCCGACAGCTCACGGCGCCAGTACGCCAACTGCCGGGACAGGACGCTGTCGGGGTCGTCCTCGCGGCCGAGGACTTCTCGCTGCCAAAGGGTGTAGTCCGCGTACTGCACCGGGAGCGGTGTCCAAGTCGGAAGCCGCCCAGCGCGCCGCGCGGCGTATGCCGCGGCCAAATCCCTCGCGAGCGGCACAACCGATGCCCCGTCCCCGGCGATGTGATGGATGACCAACACCACCAGATGCTCGGTCGCTGAAACCCGAAGGAGGGTGGCCCGGATCGGGATCTGCGTCGCCAGGTCGAACCGGTGTTCGGCGGCTGCAGCCACCGCTGCGGCCAATTCTTGCCGGTCGGACACCTCGCGGGCGACCACCGGCGAGGCCACTGTCTCGGCGGGCAAAATCTGTTGCCACGGGGTTCCGTCGGCCTCAGCGAACACCGTGCGCAGGCTCTCGTGGCGGGTCACTACATCGCCGATCGCCGCGGTCAATGCCGCCGTATCCAGCCCGCCGGTGAACCGGATCGCCAACGGGATGTTGTAGGTCGCCGAGGGACCCTCGTATTTGTAGATGAACCACAGTCGGGTCTGTGCGAACGACAACGGCAATCGCGGCGGCCGTTGCCGCGGCATCAGGGGCGGCCGCATCTGGTCGCGGGCATGCGTCGCGATCCATTGGGCGAGTTGGGTGATGGTGGGGGCGTCGAAGATTGCTCGGATGGGGATTTCGACGCCGAGTTCGGTGCGGATGCGCGCGACGAGTCGGGTCGCTGAGAGGGAGTGTCCGCCCAGGGCGAAGAAGCTGTCGTCG
>NZ_MBET01000034.1:0-1212 GCF_001954215.1 Mycobacterium sp. IS-2888 | reverse complement strand
GCGTTGCCGCCGGAGGTTAATTCTGCGCGGTTGTATGCCGGTGCGGGGTCGACGTCGTTGACGACGGCGGCGTCGGCGTGGAATGCCTTGGCCGCGGAGTTGCAGTCGGCGGCGTTGGGGTATGAGAACGTGGTCACCCAGCTCTCGAGTGAGGAGTGGTTGGGCCCGGCCTCGGCGGCGATGGCCGCGGCGGTGCAGCCCTATGTGGATTGGATGAGCACCACGGCCACTCAGGCCGAGCAGGCCGCCAGTCAGGCCAGTGCGGCCGCGGCGGCCTTTGAGCAGGCGTTTGCCTCGGTGGTGCCCCCGCCGTTGATTGCGGCTAATCGGGCCACGCTGGCTCAGGCGATGGCCACCAATGTGTTGGGGCAAAACAGCGGGGTGATCGCGCAGTTGGAGGCCCAATACGCGCAGATGTGGGCCCAAGACGCCACCGCGATGTACACCTATGCGGCTCAGTCGGCGACCGCGACCAAGGTGACCCCGTATACCGCGGCCCCCCAGATCGCCGATCCGTCGGCCTCGGCCAAGCAGTCCACCGCCACGGCCACGGCCGCGGGCACCTCGGCGGGGACCGCGCAAAACACCCTGCAGCAGGCCGTGACCTCCACGCCCAACCAGCTGCAAAGCCTGGCCAACCCGACCACCAACGCGGCCACGACCGCCACGGATCCGTTCTCCGAGATCTGGTTCTTGCTGACCGGCCAGACCGCCTCACCGACCAACCTCGGCGCGATTATCAATGGCTACGCCCCCTACGCAGGGTTCTTCTACAACACGGAGGGTCTGCCCTACTTCAGCGTTGGTATGGGCAACAGCTTTGTGCAGATCGCCAAGTCGGCGGGCATCCTCGGTGGTGCGGCCCCCGCGGCGGCCAAGGCCGCCACCGGTGCCGCCCAAGGCCTGGGCGGACTAGGTGCTGCCCTCGGCGGCGGCGGTGGGCACGTGGCCGCCGGGTTGGGGGCCGGGGCCCACGTGGCCGGGCTGTCGGTGCCCCAATCATGGCCCGGAGCCGTGGCGCCCTCGGTGGCCAAACCCATCTCCGCGGTACCGGTCAGCGAGGTCATCACCGCACCGGATTCCGGGGCCGGCAACCTCGTGGGCGGCGTACCCGCCTCCGGCGTCGGCGGACCCGTGCGCGGCGCCGGCGCAGGCCCACGCTACGGCTTCAAACCCACCGTCATGGCCCGCCCCCTCTCCGCCGGCTAAACC
>NZ_MBET01000033.1:0-42224 GCF_001954215.1 Mycobacterium sp. IS-2888 | reverse complement strand
AAGTTCACCCCCACCGCGGCCACCGCCACCCGCACCTGCCCGGCGGCCAGCTCCACCCGTGCGCTCGGCTGCACCACTAGGTCCTCCAGCGTGCCGCCGCCACCGGCGGTCATCCGCCATGCGCCCTCCGGCAGCTGCAGCCCGGCGCCTGCGGCGGTCAGCCGGGGAGCATAGGCGACACCGGAACGCACCACGAGTTGCGGTTCATCACAACCGATGACATCGCGCACGTCGATCGATCCGTCCGAATCCACCAACACGAACCGACCCGGATGCTCGGCCTGCGCGGAGCGCACCAGCCCCCACACCGCCGCGCCGGCGAGATCCGTGGTCGCCTCACCGGGCAGCCCCACGGCGCCCTGAGTGACGACCGCGAGAATCTTGGAACCATCCCCGGCCAGAGACGACTGCAGTACACGCAGCGCCTCATGGGTGGCCGCATACACCGAACCGACCACACCGTCGGCCGCCGGGCCCGGGCGCCACACCGTGACACCGTCGTCGCCAATCCCGTTGGACCCCAATGACACCGGTGACCATGTCACCTCGAACAGTGCCCCGCCCGCCCGTCGGCCTTGCGCAGGCATCGCCAACTGCGCCACCGAGACCGGGCGAACTACCAGCTCGCGCACCGACAACACGGGCAGACCCGCGCCATCGGCCAGGTCCACCGACACCGCGGCCACGCCGACCGGTGCGATCCGCACCCGCGCGCGTGCCGCTCCCGCCGCGTACAAACACACTCCCTGCCAGGAAAACGGCAGCATCGTCTCGGCCTGTTCGCCGGCCACTCCCATCGCGTGCAGCGCCGCGTCCACCAATACCGGGTGGATCCCGAAGCCGCCGACGTCCACTCCGGTGGCCTCGGGGACTGCGACCTCGGCGAAGACTTCGCTGCCCCGCTGCCACATGGCCCGCAGACCCCGAAACGCCGGCCCGTACTCATAGCCCCGGTCCGCCAGTCGCTCGTACGCATCGACCACGTCAAGCGGCGTCGCCCCCACCGGCGGCCAGACCGACAGATCGGCCGCCGGCTGCACGGTTCCCGCGCTCAGCGTGCCCTCGGCGTGCAGCACCCACTCCGAACCAGGCTGCGCCGCAAGCGAATACACCGACACGGTCCGACTGCCCGAGCTCGCCGCGGCGCCCACCACCACCTGGACGTGCACCCCTTCTGCCGGTTGCAACAGCAGCGGCGCCGACAGCGTCAGCTCCTCCACCACGGTGCAACCGACCTCATCGCCGGCGCGCAACGCTAACTCGATGAACCCGGCGCCCGGGAACAACGCCACCCCGGCCACCGCGTGATCGGCCAGCCACGGTTGGGCGGCCATCGAGAGCCGGCCGGTGAGCACCACGCCGCCCGAGTCCGGCCGGTGGACCACCGCGCCCAGCAAGCCGTGCTCGGCCCCCGCCAAACCCAGAGCGCCCATGTCGCCGGTGCCGGCGCCCATCTCCGGCAACCAAAACCGTTGCCGCTGAAAGGCGTACGTCGGCAACGGCACCTGACATCCGCCCGCAAAAGCCGCCCGCCAGTTCACGTCCACGCCCGCGACGTGAGCCTGACCGGCCGACAGCAAGAACCTGTCGAGCCCACCGTCCTCGCGGCCCAGCGAGGGAATGACGACGGCTTCGGGGGCATTCCGATCGGCCAGGGTTTCCTCGATGCCGGCGAGCAACACCGGATGGGGACTGGATTCGATGAAAGCCTGATGCCCGCTATCGCGCGCGGCGCGCACCGCACGTTCGAACTGCACCGTCTGCCGGATGCTGCGGTACCAGTACTCGGCGTTCAGGCCGGCGGTGTCCATTAGCTCGCCGGTGACCGTGGAGAAGAAGGCCACCGAGGACGAACGCGGCGCGATGCCGGTCAGCGCCTCGGCGAGCGGCTCACGGATCGCGTCCACCTGCGCGGAGTGCGAGGCATAGTCGACATCGATCCTGCGCGCTCGGACGCCGTTCGCCTCGCAGCGTGGCATCAGTTCCTCGAGTGCCGTCACCTCGCCGGAGACGACGACGGCCGAAACACCGTTGACGGCAGCAATATTGAGCCGGTCGCCCCATGGTTCCAGCAACTCGCGCGCTCGCGGCAGGGCACACGCCAGTGAGACCATGCCCCCGGAACCCGACAGCCGCACCAGCAGCCGGCTGCGCAGCGCCACGACCCGGGCGGCGTCCTCCAGTGACAACGCACCCGCGACATACGCCGCCGCGATCTCGCCCTGCGAGTGGCCGATCACCGCGTCCGGGCGGACGCCCACCGAGCGCCACAGTTCGGCCAGCGACACCATCACCGCCCACAGCACCGGCTGCACCACGTCGACCCGGTCCAGCCCGGGGGCGCCCGCCGCGCCCCGGATGACATCGATCAGGGACCATTCCACGTGTTCGCCGAGCGCCTTGTCGCATCGGTTCATGTGATCGGCGAAAACCTTTGACGTGTCGAGCAATTGGGCCCCCATGCCGACCCATTGCGAGCCTTGCCCCGGGAAAACGAAGACCGTCCTGTCCACCGCGCGGGCACGCCCCACCACGACATTCGCGCCGGGCTCGCCGGCCGCCAGCCCGGCCAATCCGGCCAGCAGCTGCTCGCGGTCACCGCCGACCATCACCGCGCGATGCTCGAACACCGAACGCGTCGAGACCAACGACCAGCCCACGTCGGCCGCGTCGAGATCGGCGCCGACGTGCGTCAACAGCCGCTGCGCCTGGGCGGTCAGCGCCTCGGCCGACCGCGCGGACAACACCCACGGCACCGCCGGCATGTCGTTATCACCCGAAGCGCCAACGCTTTCCAGCGCCGGCTGGTCCGACGGGGCCTGTTCCAAGATCACATGCGCATTGGTCCCGCTGATCCCGAACGACGACACCCCGGCCCGGCGCGGACCGTCCCCCGCCGGCCATGCCCGGGGTTCGGTCAACAGCGAGACGGCCCCCGCCGACCAATCCACATGCGGCGTGGGCACATCCACATGCAGCGTCCGCGGCATCAGCCCGTGGCGGATCGCCTGCACCATCTTGATCACCCCGGCCACGCCCGCGGCGGCCGAGGTGTGACCCATGTTCGATTTGATGGACCCCAGCCACAGCGGCCGATCCGCCGGCCGATTCTGTCCATAGGTAGCGAGCAGCGCCTGGGCCTCGATCGGGTCGCCCAGCGTGGTGCCGGTGCCGTGGCCCTCCACCAGATCCACGTCGGCCGTCGTCAACCGCGCGCTGGCGAGTGCGGCCCGCACCACCCGCTGCTGAGCCGGGCCATTCGGGGTCGCCAGGCCGTTGGACGCGCCGTCCTGGTTGACGGCCGAGCCCCGGACCACCGCGAGCACCGGGTGGCCCATCCGCCGCGCATCGGCCAACCGCTCCAACACCAGCGCCCCGACGCCCTCGGAGAAGGCGGTCCCGTCGGCCGCACCGGCATACGCCTTGCACCGTCCGTCGGCGGCCAGCGCGCGCTGTCGACTGAATTCGATGAACATCGCGGGAGTGGCCATGACCGTCACGCCGCCGACCAACGCCAGATCGCATTCGCCCGATCTCAGTGAGCGGGCCGCCAGGTGCAGGGCCACCAACGACGACGAACACGCGGTGTCCACCGACACCGCCGGGCCCTCCAAGCCCAGCGCGTAGGCGACCCGGCCCGAGGCGACGCTCAGCGTCGAGCCGCGCAGCCCGTATCGCTCGAGCTCTCCGGGGACCCGTCCCTGGCCGCCGTACGACCCGTGGAATATCCCGGCGAACACGCCCGTCGCCGACCCACGCAGCGCCAACGGGTCAATTCCGGCTCGCTCCAACGCTTCCCACGACACTTCCATCAACAAGCGTTGCTGCGGATCCATGGCGAGCGCCTCGCTGGGCGCGATACCGAAGAACGCGGCGTCGAAATCGGCGGCGTCCGCCAGGAATCCGCCGCACCGGGTGTACGACTTCCCGATCGCGTCGGGGTCGGGATCGAACAGGCCGCCCAGATCCCAGCCGCGATCGGACGGGAAGTCGGACACCACATCGCGGCCCTCGACGACCATCTGCCACAAGGCCTCCGGCGAATCCACGCCGCCCGGATACCGGCACGCCATCCCCACCACCGCGATCGGGTCGGTCGCCATGGCCAGGTACTCGCGGTTCTCCCGCTTCAGCCGCTCGTTTTCCTTGAGAGACTTGCGGAGGGCCTTGACGAGTTCGTCTTGACTGCTATTCATACGATCAGGCGATCGCGCATCAGTGCCAGCGCAACAACACAAGTTCAGAGCAGAATCCGGGACCCATCGCGAGCATCAGGCCCGGGCTGCCGCTGGGCGGCCGCTTGCCGATGGTGTCGCGCAGCACGTGCAGCACCGACGCCGAGCTCAGGTTGCCGATCTCACCGAGTGAGCGCCACGTCAGCTCCAGGGCTTCCGGCGGCAGCGACAGGGCGGCAGTGATCGCTTCGATGACCTTCGGGCCACCGGGGTGGCTGACGAAGGCGCCGATGTCGTCGGTGCTCAGGCCGTGGGCGGCTAGGAACTCCGTGACGTCCTTTTCGATGTATTGCTCGACGACCGCCGCGACATCCTTGGACAGCACCAGCTCGAATCCCGTCGTGCCGATGTCGTAGCCCATCGTGCGCAGCGAGTCGGGATAGAGGTGGCTGCGGGAATCGACCACTGTGGGCCCGGCGGCGCCGATCTGTTCGGCGCGACGCTCGCCGACCGCGACCACGGCTCCAGAACCGTCAGCAAACAACGCGCTGCCGACCATGCCGGCCAGCGACGGCTTGTATCCCGGGTAGGTCAGCGAGCAAAGCTCGACCGACACGAGCGCCGCGACCCCGTCCGGCGCGCCGCGCAGGTAGTCGTGCAGCCGGGCCACCCCCGCGGCCCCGGCGACGCAGCCCAGCCCGAACAGCGGCACCCGGCGCACGTCGTCGCGCAGCCCGAGCCGCCCGGCGATCCGGGCATCCAGCGACGGCACCGCCAGCCCGGTGACCGTCGTCGTGACGAGCACGTCGAGGTCTTGGGGTCGCAGCCCCGCCTCGTCCAGCGCCCCCACCAGCGCCTCACAGCCGAGGTCCACGGCGTTTTCGATGAAGATCCGGTTCGCCGTGCCGAAGTCTTTGAGCGTCGGGTACTTCTCCAGCGGCAGGACCAGGTGGCGGCTGTTGACCTTGGCACTGGTGTGCAGCTGCCGAACGATGTCCTCGTAACCCTCGAACTCCGGAATGCTGACGAAAAAGTCGGTGAGCTCGCGCTGGGAGTAGCGATATGGCGGCAACGCTCCGAACACGCCCGCGATGACGCTCATTGGACCCACCCCCTGGTCACGTACACCCGGGCACGACGGTTCACCCGGACTGCTTAGCTGATGGAAGCTTAGTCCGCTCGCAAATTAACGGCAAAGAAACGGGCAGTCTCGTTTCACCCCGTCAGCTGCTGTTGCAGCCGCTCTTTCAGCCGCTCGGAGCTGGCCAGGACCCCGTCGAGTTGGTCGGCGACCCGGGTCGGCGCGGTGCCTCCGCGGGCGTCGCGCGCCGAGACCGAGCCCTCGATCGTCAGCACCTCCCTGACCTGCGGTGTCAGGTCGGAGCTGATGGCGGCCAGCTCGTCGTCGGTCAGCTGCTCGAGCCCGACGCCGCGCTCCTCGGCGGCGCGCACGGCGGCGCCGGCGGCCTCGTGCGCGGACCGGAACGGAACTCCCTGGCGGACAAGCCATTCGGCGATATCGGTGGCCAGGGTGTAGCCCGCCGGGGCCAGCGCAGCCATCCGCTCGACGTTGAACGTCAGGCTGGCCACCAGGCCCGCCATCGCCGGCAGCAGCAGCTCCAGCTGGGCCACCGAGTCGAAGACCGGTTCCTTGTCTTCCTGCAGGTCACGGTTGTAGGCCAGCGGCTGGGCCTTCAGCGTCGCCAGCAGGCCGGCCACGTTGCCGATCAGCCGGCCCGACTTGCCGCGGGCCAGCTCGGCGATGTCCGGATTTTTCTTCTGCGGCATGATCGAGCTGCCGGTGGACCACGAATCGTGCAGGGTGACGTAGCCGAACTCCGTCGAGCTCCAGATGATGATGTCCTCGGCGAGCCGGGACAGGTCCACGCCGATCATCGCGAACACGAACGCGGCTTCCGCGGCGAAATCCCGGGCCGCGGTCGCGTCGACGGAGTTGTCCGCCGAAGCGGCGAAGCCCAGGTCCGCGGCGATCGCGTCGGGGTCCAGCCCTAGCGACGTGCCGGCCAGCGCGCCGGCGCCGTACGGGGACACCGCGGCGCGCTTGTCGAAATCGACGATCCGGTCGACGTCGCGCAGCAAGGGATGCGCGTGTGCCAGGAGATGATGGGCCAGCAGGATCGGCTGGGCCGACTGCAGATGGGTCTTGCCGGGCATGATCGCCTTCGGGTGGGCGGCGGCCTGCGCGGCCAGTGCCGCGACGACGTCGAGCGCCCCGGCCGCGACCCGCCGCACCGCGTCGCGCAGCCACATCCGGAACAGCGTCGCCACCTGATCGTTGCGCGACCGGCCGGCGCGGAGCCGGCCGCCCAGGTCGGGCCCGACCCGGTCGATCAGGCCGCGCTCCAGGGCGGCATGCACGTCCTCGTCGCTGACGAGCGGCGAAAAGCTGCCGTCGGCCACGTCCTCGGCCAGGCTGTCCAGCCCCGCCAGCAGCCCGTCGCGCTGCTCCTCGCTGAGCAGGCCGGCCCGGAACAGGACGATGGTGTGCGCGCGCGACGCCGTGATGTCGTAGGGCGCCAGCACCCAGTCGAAGTGGGTGGACTTGCTGAGAGCGGCCAGCGCCTCGGACGGACCGTCGGCGAACCGCCCACCCCACAGTGATCCCTCGCGAGTGCTCACGTGTCGGTTGGGCCCGTTTCCCAGGCCAGGTCCCGGCGGGAGGCGATCTTCGACGACAACCCGTGCACGTAGACGAAGCCCTTCGCGGCCGACTGGTCGAAGCTGTCGCCCTCGTCGTAGGTGGCCAGGTTGAAGTCGTAGAGCGACTCGGCGCTGCGGCGGCCGTTGACCGCAATGTGCCCGCCGTGCAACACCATTCGCACCTCGCCGGACACGTGTTCCTGCGTCTTGGCGACGAAGCTCTCCAGCGCCACCTTGAGCGGTGAGTACCACAGCCCGTCGTACACCAGCTCGGCCCAGCGCTGGTCGGTGTGCCGTTTGAAGCGGCCCAGTTCGCGCTCGAGGGTGACGTGTTCGAGTTCGGTGTGCGCGGTGATGAGCACCATCGCGCCGGGTGCTTCGTAGATCTCGCGGCTCTTGATGCCGACCAGCCGGTCCTCGACGACGTCGAGGCGCCCGACGCCCTGCGCCCCGGCGCGGGTGTTGAGTTCCTCGATGGCCTGCAGCATCGAGACCGGCTTGCCGTCGATGGACACCGGCACCCCCTGCTCGAATCCGATGATCACCTCGTCGGGCGTGCTCCAGTTCAGGGTGGGGTCTTCGGTGTAGGCGTAGATGTCCTTGGTGGGCGCGTTCCACAGGTGCTCGAGAAACCCGGTCTCCACAGCGCGGCCCCACACGTTCTGGTCAATGGAGAACGGCGAGCGTTTGGTGACGCCGATCGGGATGGCGTTCTCCTCGGCGAACGCGATCGCCTTCTCCCGCGTCCACGCGTAGTCGCGCACCGGCGCCAGCACCTCCAAATCCGGTGCCAGCGAAGCGAATCCGACCTCGAACCGGACCTGGTCATTGCCCTTGCCGGTGCAGCCATGCGCGACGATGCCGCCGCCGTGCTCGCGCGCGGCCGCCACGAGGTGCTTGACGATCAACGGCCGGCTGATCGCGGACACCAGCGGGTAGCGGTCCATGTACAGCGCGTTGTTCAGCACCGTGGGCAGGCAATAGCCCTCGGCGAATTCGTCGCGGGCGTCGACGACGACCGCCTCGACGGCGCCGCAGTCCAGGGCCCGTTGGCGCACGACCTCCATGTCCTCGCCGCCCTGGCCCAGATCGATCGCCACCGCCACGACCTCACGGCCGGTCTCCTTGCCGATCCAGCTGATCGCCACCGAGGTGTCCAGACCGCCGGAATACGCCAGGATGACGCGTTCTGACATCAGTCAATCTCCTTTATTTGAGGCTCTCGAGGGTGGCGGCCAGCTCGGCGCCGGTCATCGGCTCTCGGGCGGCCACGAAGAGGGTGTCATCGCCGGCGATCGTGCCGACCACGTACGGTAGCGCCGCCCGGTCGATTGCGCTGGCCAAATAGTCGGCCGCACCGGGCGGGGTGCGCAGCACCGCCAGGTTCGCGCTGGAGTCGACGGACACCAGCAGCTCGCCCAGCAGCCGCGACAGCCGCGCGGTGCCGCCGGAGACCCCGCGCACCGGGCTGCCGTCCTCGGGGACGACGTAGACCCCGACGCCGCCGTCCGCACCGCGCAGCTTCACCGCGCCGAGCTCCTCGAGGTCGCGCGACAGCGTGGCCTGCGTGACGTCGATGCCCTCGTCGGCCAGCCGCACCGCCAGTTCGCTCTGGCTGCTGATCGACGATGACGACAGGATCGCCACGATGCGGGCCTGCCGGCCGGCGCGGGTGGTTTCGGGGGTGGGCTTGCTGCGAGTCATTGCGACCGCTCCAGCAACCACACCAGCAGCGCCTTCTGGGCGTGCAGGCGGTTCTCGGCCTCGTCCCACACCGCGCTGCGCGGCCCGTCCATCACCTCGTCGGTGATCTCGTCGCCACGGTGGGCCGGAAGGCAGTGCAGCACAATGGCTTCCGAATCCGCCAGGCCGACGAGTTGCGGGTTGACCTGATAGGGCCAGAACGGGGTGCGGCGGTCCAGCCCGTCGTCCTCCTGACCCATCGACGTCCAGGTGTCGGTCACCAGGACGTCGGCTCCCGCCGCGGCGGCCTCGGCATCGGGGGTGAGGAGCACCGACGCGCCGGTGGCCCGCGCGCGCTGCTCGGCGGCGGCCACGACGGCCGGGTCGGGCGCGAACCCGTCGGGCGCGGCGACCGTGACGTGGATGCCGGCGGTGACGGCGCCGAGCATCAGCGAATGGGCCATGTTGTTGGCGCCGTCTCCGAAGTAGGACAGCCGCAGCCCGTGCAGCGTCCCCTTGCGTTCGGCGATGGTCTGCAGGTCGGCGAGCACCTGGCAGGGATGGAACTCGTCGGACAGCGCGTTCACCACCGGCACCGTCGCCGTCGAGGCCATGGCGTCGAGCCGGTCCTGCCCGAACGTCCGCCACACGATGGCCTCGACGTAGCGGGACAGGACGCGCGCGGTGTCCTCGAGCGTCTCGTCGCGGCCCAGCTGGGTGCTGCTTGTGTCGACGACGACCGCATGCCCGCCGAGCTGGGCGATGCCCACCTCGAACGAGAACCGGGTGCGGGTGGAGTTCTTGTCGAAGAGCACCGCGACGCCGCGCGGACCCTCCAGGGGGCGACGGGCGAACGGGTCCTTCTTCAGATCCGCGGCCAGCTGCAGCACCTCGGCCTGCTCGGCCGGTGCTAGGTCATCGTCGCGCAGGAAATGCCGAATCACGTTGCAGCCCCTGCGGTCTCGAGGATCCCCGGCAGGGCGGCGATAAAGCCCTCGATCTGGGACTCGGTGATGATCAGCGGCGGCGCCAGCCGGATGACGTCGGGCGCGGCCGCGTTGACCAGGAAGCCCGCGCCGCGGGCTGCCGCCTCCGCGTCCTTGGCGCGCGGCGCGGACAGCACCACGCCCCACAGCAGGCCGCGGCCACGCACGTGGTCGATCAACGGGTGGCCGAGCCTCTCGATGCCGTGCCGGATCGTCTTGCCCAGCACCTCGGCGCGCCGGACGAGGTCGTCGGCGGCCAGGACGCGCAACACGGCCAGCGCCGCCGCGGTGCAGATCGGGTTGCCGCCGAACGTGCTGCCGTGCAGGCCCGGCGTCAGCAGCTCCGCCGCTGGCCCGACGGCCAGGCACGCGCCGATCGGCAGGCCGCCGCCGAGCCCCTTGGCCAGCGTCACCACGTCAGGGGTGATGCCGTCGTGCTGATGGGCGAAAAACGCGCCGGTGCGGCCCATTCCGGTCTGCACCTCGTCGAGGACCAGCAGGGCGCCGTGCCGGGCGGTGATGTCGCGGGCGGCGACGAGGTAGCCCTCCGGTGGGACGACGACGCCGCTCTCCCCCATGATCGGTTCGAGGAATACCGCGGCGGTGTCGTCGTCGACGGCGGCCTCCAGCGCGTCCACCGAGCCATACGGGACGTGGGTGACCTCACCGGGCAGCGGCGCGAACGGAGCCTGCTTGCTGGGCTGACCGGTCAACGCCAGCGAGCCCATTGTCCGGCCGTGGAAAGCCTCTTGTGCGGCAACGAGTTTCGTGCGTCCGGTGAGCCGGGACAGCTTGAACGCCATCTCGTTCGCCTCGGTCCCGGAGTTACAGAAGAACACCCGGGTCTGCGCGTCCGCGCCCAGCAGCCCGACCAGTTCTTCGGCCAGCGCGACGGCGGGTTCGGTGGCATACAGGTTGGACGTGTGCCCCAGCGTCGCGACCTGATGCGTCACGGCCTCGATGATGGCGGGATGGCGATGGCCGAGCACGTTTACGGCGATGCCGCCGAGCAGGTCCAGGTAGGTCTTGCCGTCGACGTCGGTGACGACGGCGCCCTCCCCGCTGGCCAACGCGACCGGCGGGGTGCCGTAGTTGTGCATCATCACGGCTTCCCACCGCTGCTTGATCGAGTCGGTGTGCGTCATGCCGAAACCACCTTGGTGCCGGTGCCCGCGTCGGTGAAAAGCTCCACCAGCACGCAGTGTTCGACCCGCCCGTCGATGACGTGTGCGCTGGGCACACCGGCCGTGACCGCGCGCAGGCAGGCTTCGACCTTGGGGATCATGCCGGCCTCCAGCGTGGGTAGCAGTTGCGCCAGTGTGGCGGTGTCGATTTCGCTGACCAGCGAATCGCGGTCGGGCCAGCTGGTGTACAGGCCTTCGACATCGGTCAGCATCAACAGCTTTTCGGCTCCCAGGGCTTCGGCCAGCGCCGCTGCAGCGGTGTCGGCGTTGATGTTGTGCACCACGCCGTCGGCGTCGGGCGCGAGCGTCGACACCACCGGAATGCGGCGCGCCGCAATCAGATCCAGCAACGCCGCTGTGTTCACCTGATCGACGTCGCCCACCAGGCCGATGTCGGTGGCCACACCATCGACGGTGACGCTGCGCCGCACGGCGGTGAACAGCTGCGCATCCTCGCCGGTGATGCCGACGGCGTAGGGGCCGTGCGCGTTGATCAGGTTGACCAGTTCGCGGCCCACCTGTCCGAACAGCACCATCCGCGCCACGTCGAGCACTTCCGGTGTGGTGACCCGAAATCCGCCCTTGAAGTCGCCCTCGATGCCGAGGCGGCGCAGCATGGCGGTGATCTGTGGTCCGCCACCGTGCACGACCACGGGGTGGACGCCGCAGTTGCGCAGGAAGGCCATGTCGGCGGCGAAGGCGTGCCGCAGCGTGTCGTCGGTCATGGCGTTGCCGCCGTACTTGATCACGACGATCTTGCCGTGCAGCTGCTTGAGCCAGGGCAGGGCCTCGGCGAGCACCTGCGCCTTGACCACGGTGGTCAACTCTTCGATCTGGAGGCTCATTTGCGCCGCTCTCCCCCTCGTCGCTTCGCGGCAGGGAGGTACCCCCACCTCATCACTTCGTTCTGCATCGTTGCCGGCGCGAGTCATGAGCTGTAGGCCGAATTCTCTTCGACGTAGCCGTGCGAGAGGTCGGTGGTGCGGATGGTGGCGGAGGCGTCGCCGACGCGCAGGTCGACGGTGACGTCGATGTCGGCGCCCGACAGATCGACCTCACGCGCGCCGGGCGCGCCGACCCCGTCGACGCACACCGCGGAACCGTTGAACGACACGTTGATTCGATCCGGTTCGAGGGTGATCGGCGTCATGCCGACGGCCGCGAGCACCCGGCCCCAGTTGGGGTCCGAGCCGAACAGCGCAGTCTTGACCAGGCTGTCGCGGGCGACCGCCCGGGCGGCGGTCAGCGCGTCGTCGTCGGACGCCGCGCCGGTCACGGTCACGGTGACGCGCTTGGTGACGCCCTCGGCGTCGGCCTGCAGCTGCGCGCACAGGTCGTCGCAGACCCGCAGCACCGCCTCGTCGAGATCGGCCTGCGGCGGCGCGATCCCGCTGGCGCCCGACGCCAGCAGCAGCACCGTGTCGTTGGTGGAACAGCAGCCGTCGATGTCGAGTCGGTCGAACGTGCGGGCGGCGGCGCCGCGCAGCGCCGCGTCGAGCGCCGCCGCGTCGGCGACCGCGTCGGTGCTCAGCACGCACAGCATGGTGGCCAGCGACGGCGCGAGCATGCCCGCACCCTTGGCCATCCCGCCCACCGTCCAGTTGTTCCGATGATGCAGCGCAACCTGTTTGGCCACGGTGTCGGTGGTCATGATGGCGTGCGCGGCGTCGTCCCCGCCGGTCAGCCCGCCCGCCATCTCGTGCACGATCTCGCGAACCCCGGCCAGCACCTTGTCCATTGGCAGCCGGTCGCCGATCAATCCGGTGGAGCAGACGCCGACCTCGATGGCCCCGGTCTCGGTTCCCCAGTCCGACAGCGCGGCGGCCACCGCCTCCGCGGTGGCGTGGGCGTCCTGGAAGCCGCCCGGCCCGGTGCAGGCGTTCGCCCCGCCGGAGTTGAGGATCACCGCGCGCAGCGCGCCGGTGGTCAGCACCTGCTGGGTCCAGAGCACCGGCGCGGCCTTGACCTGGTTGCGGGTAAACACCCCGGCGGCGGCGTAGTCGGGTCCTTCGTTGAACACCAGGGCGAGGTCACGTGCCCCCGACGCCTTGATCCCTGCGGCGATGCCGGCGGCCCGGAACCCGGCCGGGGCGGTCACGCCCTGTTCACGCAGCAGCCGCGTCTCAGCGGTCGTCGAGGTCACGGCGCCACTCCGACCACCGAAAGGCCCTCGGCCTCGGGCCAACCCAGCGCCAGGTTCATCGACTGCACGGCGGCACCGGCCGTGCCCTTGACCAGGTTGTCGATCGCGGCGATCGCGACGAACGTCTCGGCGGCCTCGTCCACCGCGACGGCGATGTGGGCCGCGTTGCTGCCGATGACCGACCCGGTGCGGGGCAACTGGCCGTCCGGCAGCAGATAGACGAAAGGCTCTGCGTCATAAGCCTTTTCGTAGGCCGCGCGCAGTTGCGATAGCGGGGCGCGGGTGCGGGCGGTGCAGGTGGCCAGGATGCCGCGTGACGTCGGGATGAGCACGGGCGTGAACGACACCGTGACGTCGCGCTCGGTGACGGCTCGCAGCCCCTGTGCGATCTCGGGTGTGTGCCGGTGGGCGCCGGCGATGTTGTAAGCCCGCGCCGACCCGATGACCTCGGAGCCGAGCAGGTCGGTCTTGGCCGCGCGACCGGCCCCGGAGGTGCCGCTGACGGCGACCACCGTGACGGCGGGTTCGACGAGGTCCTCGGCCACCGCGGGCAACAGCGCCAGCAGCGCCGCGGTGGGATAGCACCCCGGCACCGCGATGCGGCGGGCGCCGCGCAGCCGCTCCCGCGCCCCGGGCAGCTCGGGCAGCCCGTAGGGCCAGCTGCCGGCGTGCGGGGACCCGTAGAACCGCTCCCATGCGACGGCGTCGCCGAGCCGGAAGTCCGCGCCGCAGTCGACGATCAGGGTGTCGGGTCCGAGCTGTTCGGCCAGCGCCGCCGAATGCCCGTGCGGAAGCGCGAGGAACACGACGTCATGGCCGCTCAGGACGGCGAGCTCGGTGGGCTCGACCACCCGCTGCGCCAGCGGCGTGATGTGCGGATGGTGCTCACCCAGCGCGCTGCCGGCGCTGGCGGCGGCGGTCACCGATCCGATCGTGAGCCGGCCGTCGGCGTAGGCGGGATGCCCGAGCAGCAGGCGGAGGATCTCGCCACCCGCGTAGCCGCTGGCACCGGCAACCGCCACCTTGAGAACGTCGGCCATTTCGACCATTCTGCATGGTTATGCAGTAGTTTGCAAATCAATGCTACATGCGCAGTTCGGCACCGACGGCCTCAGCGGCACGCCGCACGGCGGCGTCACGGGCGGCGCTGGCGTCGTCCTCGGTCAGCGTGCGATCGGGCGCGCGGAAGCGCAGCGCGAACGTCAGCGACTTGCGATGCTCGCCGATCTGCGGGCCGGTGAACACGTCGAACAGCCGAATGTCCTCTAGCAGCTCGCCCGCCCCCTCGCGGACGGCATCCGCCACCGCCTGGGCCGGCACGTCGGCCGACACCACCAGGCTGACGTCCTGGAACACGGCCGGGAATGGCGACACCCTGGGCGCCGGCAACGCCTCGACGATCGGAATCGCATCGAGGTTCAGCTCGAGCGCGCAGGTACCCTTCGGCAGCCCCGAGCGCTCGATCACGGCGGGATGCAATTGGCCCGCATGACCGACGCGGGTCCCCCCGACCAGCACCTCGGCGCAGCGGCCCGGATGCCACGGCAGGCATTGGGCGGCCCGCAGGGTCACGTCAACTCCGCTGGCGCGCGCGATGATTCGCACCGCCTCCAACGCATCGGTGGCATCCGCGGCGCGCCCGGGGCCCCACGGGCCGCGTGGTTCACGCAGGCCGGCCAGCACGACTGCGACGTGCTGCGGTTGTCGGGGCAACGACGCGTCCAGCATCGCGATTTCGGCTTCGGTCGGGCGGCGGTCCACGGGGATGAGCTCGACACCGCGAGTCTGCTCGGTCGGCTGCACCACCTGGGCGATGGCGAACAGCGCGGCGTCGACGAGACCGCGGGACACGTTGCGCCCCAACGCTTCCAGTAGGCCGGGCAGCAGTGTGGTGGCCAGCTCCGGCCGATCCGCTTCCAGCGGGTTGAGCACACGGGTGGTGCTGCGCCGCGGGTCGTCGGCGGGCAGGCCCCAGAGGTCGAACACGCCGGCGGGCAGAAACGGTGTCGGCAGGACCTCGACGTAGCCGGACTGCGCCAGCGACCTACCGATGGCGCGGCGGCGCTTCTGCACCGCGGTGAGTCCCCGCCCCGCGGGGGCCGACGGCAGCACCGACGGGATGTCCTCGAGGCCCTCCAGCCGCAGCACCTCCTCCACCAGGTCGGCGGGCTGCACGAGATCGGGGCGCCAACTCGGCGGGGTCACCGTCAATATGCCGCCATCTTCGGCGACTTCTTCCACTACCAAGGCGCCGATCTGGGCCAGCCGCCGCGCGGTCGTGCCCGGGGCGTAGGCCAGGCCCGCGACGCGGTCCGGCAGGTCGACGGCGATCCGGATCGGCGGCAGGGACCAGTCGTCACGCGGCGGGTCACCACGCCAATCGGTCAGGGTCGGGGACACCGCTCCTCCGGTGATGTCGGCGAGCAGCGCGGCACAGCGGTCCAGCGCGGCCACCGAAATCGCCGGGTCCACCCCGCGCTCATAGCGACGGGCGGCCTCGCTGGGCAGGTGCAGCCGCCGCTGGGTGCGCGACACCGCGGCCGGGTCCCACACCGCGGCCTCCAGCAGCACGTCGGTGGAATCGGCGCGCACCTCGGTGCTGGCCGCACCCATGACTCCGCCGATCGCGGCCGTGGCGGAGTCGTCGACGATAAGGACGTCGGCCGGATCGAGTTTGCGCTCAACGTCATCGAGGGTGACGACGATCTCGCCGGGCCGGGCGAACCGCACGCCGAGGCCGCCGCTGATGCGGTTGCGGTCGTGGGCGTGCATGGGGTGGCCCAGTTCCAGCATCACGTAGTTGGTCACGTCGACGGCCGGGGAGGTCGCGCGGATGCCGGAGAGCAGCAGTCGGCGCTGCAGCCACCATGGCGACACCGCGGCGGGGTCGATGCCGGTGACCGGCCGCAGCGCGAAGCGGCGAACGCCGGTTTCGGCCTGCACCGTCAGCGGCCACGCCTCGCCCTCGACGGGCAGCGGCTTGACCTCCGCGGGGTCGACGAAGTCCAGGTCGTAGGCGCAGGCGATCTCACGGGCCAGGCCGCGCACCGACATGGCGTAGCCGCGGTCGGGGGTGATGGCCAGGTGGAAGACCACGTCGTCCAATCCGAGCACGCCGGTGGCGTCGGCCCCGGGTTCGGCCGTGCCGGGCGGGAGCACCAGGATTCCGGAATGGTCGGCGCCCAAACCGAGTTCGGCCGTCGAGCAGATCATTCCGTCGGAGTTGCGACCGTAGGTCTTGCGCGCGGTGATGGCGAACCCGCCGGGCAGCGTGGTACCGGGCAGCGCCACCACAACCAGGTCGCCGACCACGAAATTGGTTGCCCCACAAACGATATCGCGGGGTGCTCCCTCGCCGACGTCGACGAGACACGCCCGGATCGGTTTCTTGAACTCGGTGAGCTCCTCGATGCCGGTGACCCGTCCCACGGTCAGCGGCCCGTCGACCGGGCCGAGCGTGACGACTTCCTCGACCTCGTGGCCGATGCGCACCAGGGTCTGTTCGAGGTCGCTAGGGGCGACATCCCAGCCCGGGGCGCCCACGGCGACGACCTCGCGCAGCCAGCTGTACGGAAGGCGCATCAGGCACCGACCCCGAAGGGCAGCGAGAACCGGACGTCGCCCTCGACCATGTCGCGCATGTCGGGAATGCCGTTGCGGAACTGCAGCGTGCGTTCCAGGCCCATCCCGAACGCGAAGCCGGAGTAGACGTCGGGGTCAATCCCAGCGGCCCGCAACACGTTTGGATGCACCATGCCGCAGCCGCCCCACTCCACCCAGTCGGCGCCACCCTTCCTGTCGGCGAACCAGACGTCGAACTCGGCGGACGGTTCGGTGAACGGGAAGAAGTGTGGCCGGAACCGGGTGCGCACCGAGCGGCCGAACTCCGCGCGCGCGAACGCGTCCAGCGTTCCCCGCAGGTGCGCCATCGTCAGGCCGCGGTCCACCGCCAACCCTTCGACCTGATGGAAGACGGGCGTGTGGGTGGCGTCGAGTTCGTCGGTACGGAACGTGCGGCCGATCGAGACGATGTAGATCGGCAGGTCGCGCTCGAGCAGGATGCGGACCTGCACCGGCGAGGTATGCGTGCGCAGCAGCTGTCGCGAACCCTCCGGCGCGATATAGAAGGTGTCCTGTTCGCTGCGCGCGGGATGGTCGGGAGGAAAGTTGAGGGCGTCGAAGTTGAACTGCTCGGTCTCGACCTCCGGCCCCTCGACCAGCTCCCATCCCATCGCGACGAAGGTGTCGGCGACATGCTCGGCCAATATCGTGATCGGGTGCCGGGCGCCGGTCGGCTGCCGCGTCGACGGCAACGTGACGTCGATGCCCTCGGCGACCAGCACGGCCGCGTCGCGCTCGGCACGCAGGGTCGCCAGCCGGTCGTCGTAGCTGCGCTGGGCGTCGCCGCGGGCGGTGTTGACGCGCTTGCCGGCGTCCGCGCGCTGGTCCTTGGGCAAGGCGGCCAGCGCCTGTCGCGCCAGCGCCAGCGGCGAGCGGTCACCGAGGTGCTCGGTCTTGACGAGCGCCAGCGCCTCCAGGTCACCCGCCTCTGCGAAGGCCTGCCGGGCGGCATCGACCGCATCGGTCAACGCTTCCGGCGACAGGTCGACGGGTTGATCGCCCACGCGGCGACACTCTCCTTGCTGACGAGGCTGTTGCAGGGCTGGATGCGCCCAGCGCAAATGCCGATCATAGGGGATTCGATGCACGGCGCTCGGCGCGTGCTGGGAGATGCCGAGGGGCGCTTAGCCCGCCATGACCGGCTGCAGACCGGCCGGCGCATCGGCTGCCAGCGCGAGCGCGCCGCGCCGCGCGAAGAACTGCGCGACCGCGTAGGCCGCTGCGGCGGCCAGGACACCGAACGATGACGCGGCGGCCATCGTTCCCCAGTGGTGCGCCAGCATGAGGAAGCCAAACCCTGAGGACGCCGCGAGCATCAGGACGCGTACCGGGGTCCACCGGATCGGTTGGCGGAACCGCGCGGACACCAGGACGCCCAGCACGACGGCGACGGTGTGCCCGGCGTCGGTGAAGTCACCACCCATGATCGCCGACGCCACGCCGGCCGCCACCCACCAGCCGACCCACGCCGCACGCCACCGCGACGGAATAACCGCGGTCATCGCGCCCAGCACCGCGAGGGCGCCGTAGCTCATGCCGACGTCGCTGGCGTGGGCGATGGAAATCGGCAGCCAGCCGAACTCGACCGACGCCGCGAGGGCGGCGGCCACCACCAACGTCGCGCCGATGTGGCCGACGAGGAACGCCATGAACAGACGGATGGTGCGCAAATGCAGTTCGGCCAGGGCGAGCAGGCACGTCAGGAACGGCAGCCAGAAGTAGAGCGGGCCGGCGTCGACGACCAGCGCGCTGCCCAGCAGCGTGCCCACATGGCCGTGCGCCAGGTTGTGCAGGTTGGTGCTGGCGCGCTGAACGAGCACGTCGTGCGCGTGCGGGCCGAGCGCCAGGATCGCGCAACTGATGGCGAGCAGAATCGCCACGTACCCAATGGTGAACCGGACCCGGGCCAGCCGGGAGAGGATGCCCCCAATCATCGGTGTCTATTATGCGGGCTAATTTGTTTCCGAAGTGTGATCGGAGGCTGTCAACTCCCTAAGAGTCCGCAGGCGATAGATCGCCAGGTCCGCGGGAACGCCGGCGGTTTTGGGCGCGAATACCGGTTTACGTGCACGTTTGGCGACCACGCCCATCGCGTCCAGCGCGGTTTGGGGTATCTGGTCGAGTGACGAACTCGACACCATGATTCCGCCCTTGGTGGCCCGTTCCATCACGCGGGCGGCGATGTTGACGTCGACGCCGAGCCAGTCGGCGGCCATCCGCTGCGGGCGTCCGGTGTGGATCCCGACCCGCATCCGCGGCGTGTAGCCGTCCACGTCGACGGTTCTCAGTTGCTCCTTGGCGGCCAGTACGGCCCGCACGGCGACGGTCGGATCGCCGAACACCGCCATCAGCCCGTCGCCCATCCGCTTGACGATGTGGCCTCCCGCGTCCAGCAGCGGCGGTTCGACCGCCCGCGCCACCTGCCGCAGCAGGGCCAGCGCCGCGTCGTCACCGGCGTGCAGCGACCAGGTCGAAAAGCCGACCAGATCGGTGAACACCAGCGTCACTTCCGGGTTGGCCGGCCGTCGGGACACCGCCTCGGTCAGCGCCTGCCACACCTGGAGCACGCCAAGGCTGAGCTCACGCGACGCGGCGTCACGATCCCCCAGCAGCCGGTCGGCGGCGCGTGCCGCAGCCCGCGGCGCGCCCTCACCCGCGGTGGACAGCGGGTCGCCGAACTCGTGGTCGCCGGGCAACAGCCGCCGCGCTCGCCGGACGAACGCCACCACGCCGGGGCTGTGGTTGGTCGTGCGCAACCACCGCGCCGGAGAGCGAAGTTTCGAGTCGGGGGGCGCCGCCGTGGTCACCGATTCAGAGTCCGTTTCCAGGGGCTCACCCGGGACCGGATCGCCAGGTGCGCGCTCCACTTGGTCAGGGTAAGTAGTTCCGGCTGACGCAGGCAATGACACTCGGTGGGGTTGTGTCACATCTCGCATCGAAGCCGCTGATTGACACCGGATTACCGGCCGGCCACGCCGTCATCGAAAGTCGGTAACACCCGGCCGCGCCGGGGGCTGAAATCATAGACAACGCGCGTTGTCAAAGTTATCGTGAGCGCAGGTAGTACTAGGAGGCCGTGATGACTGCCGCGTCGACTGCATCCGCTGATCCGCTCGGACCAGATTCCCTCACCTGGAAGTACTTTGGCGATTTGCGTACCGGGATGATGGGCATCTGGATCGGGGCGATCCAGAACATGTATCCGGAACTCGGCGCGGGGGTCGAGGAGCATTCGATCCTGCTGCGCGAGCCGCTGCAGCGCGTGACCCGGTCGGTGTACCCCATCATGGGCGTCGTCTACGACGGCGAGCGGGCCGCGCAGACCGGTGAGCAGATCAAGCGCTACCACGACACCATCAAGGGGACCGACACCGCGGGGCGCCGCTACCACGCCCTGAACCCCGAGACCTTCTACTGGGCGCACGCCACGTTCTTCATGCTCGTCATCAAGGTGGCCGAGTATTTCTGCGGGGGCTTGACCGAGGCGGAGAAACGGCAGCTGTTCGACGAGCATGTGCGGTGGTACCGGATGTACGGGATGAGCATGCGGCCGGTGCCGAAATCCTGGGAGGAATTCCAGGAGTACTGGGACCGGGTGTGCCGCGAGGAGCTGGAAATCAACCAGGCGACGCTGGACATCTTCCAGATTCGCATCCCCAAGCCCAAGTTCATCCTGATGCCGACGCCGATCTGGGACCAACTTTTCAGGCCGTTGGTGGCCGGTCAGCGCTGGATCGCGGCGGGTCTGTTCGAGCCCGCGGTGCGCGAGAAGGCGGGAATGCGCTGGACGCCGGGCGACGAGGTGTTGTTGCGCGTCTTCGGCAAGATGGTCGAGCTGGCCTTCCTGGCCGTCCCCGACGAGATCCGCCTGCACCCGCGCGCGCTGGCCGCATACCGGCGCGCCCAGGGGCGGATTCCGGGCGACGCTCCGTTGGTCGAGGCACCGAAATTCGTGGCGCCGCCGCGTGACCGCCGCGGGCTGCCGATGCACTACTTCCCGCCGCGCAAGTCGCTGATGGAGCGCGCCGGGTCGCTGGTGCACACCACGCTGTCGCTGGCCGGCATGCGCCCGGCTAGGGGCCGCGGAAAGGCAGCGTAGGGGCCACACCGCCCGGAGCCTCCCACATCGCCGCACGTGAACTGAGGGCGAGATTTTGGCCGATTTCTCGCCGTGGGTGCACGCTCGGCGTGCGGCCTAGACCTACGCCAGGGCCCGCGCGCTCTGGTAGAGACAGATCGCCGCGGCCGCGGCCACATTCAGGCTCTCCGCGCCGCCGGACATCGGGATGCGCACGCGGCGATCCGCCCGGCCGGCGATTTCGGTTGGCAAGCCGTGTGATTCGGGCCCGAACAGCCAGGCCGTCGGACTGCTGAGCAGTTCCCCGGCCTCGTCGAGGCGGGTCTCGCCGTCGACCGTGGCGGCCAGCAGCTGCAGCCCCGCCGCGCGCAGCGCGGTGAGGACGGCATGGACGTCGGGCTCGGCGACGACCGGAATCGAGAAAATGCTGCCGGCGGACGCGCGCAAGCACTTGCCGTTGTAGGGGTCGACGCTGTGCCCGCCCAGGATCACGGCCGCGGCGCCCATGGCGTCGGCGATGCGGATGACCGTGCCCGCATTGCCCGGCTCGCCGATCTCGACGGCGACCGCGACCAGCCGGGGCGCGTCGGCCAGCACGTCCTCGAGCCCGATGGCCGGGACGTCGCACACCGCCACCACCCCCGCGGGAGTAACGGTGTCGGACAAGGCTTTTGCGGCACGTTCGGTCACCAGGTGGACGGGCGCCTGTTGCTTGGCGAGCAGCGCCTCATGGCGCCGCGCCGCCGACTCGGTGACAAAGACGTCCCGGACCAGGCCGCGCGCCGACGCGGCCTCGACCAGGTTGGGGCCCTCGGCGAGAAACCGTCCCGAGCGCCGGCGCGTGACGTGCCGATGCAGTTTGACCGCCGCCGCCACCCTGGCCGAGCGTTCGGTCAACACCGAAGTTAGGCAGCCTCTCCCGAGGGGGCGTTGACGTCCTCGGGCAATGCCGCCCGGGCGACGTCGACGAGCGCGGTGAACGCCGCCGGGTCGGCGATCGCGATATCGGCGAGGTTCTTGCGGTCCACTTCGACACCCGCGGCCTTGAGACCCTGGATCAGCCGGTTGTAGGTGATGTCGTTGGCGCGCGCGGCGGCGTTGATCCGCGAGATCCACAATTTGCGGAATTCGCCCTTGCGCGCGCGACGGTCGCGGTAGGCGTAGTTCAGCGAATGCAGCTGCTGCTCTTTGGCCTTGCGGTAGAGCCGGGATCGCTGGCCGCGATAGCCCTTCGAGGCCTTCAGAACGCTGCGCCTCTTCTTGTGGGCGTTGACCGCCCGCTTCACGCGTGCCATGGATATTCCTACTCTCGTTCAGACGTAAATGGTCAGGGTCAGCCGTTCAACAAGGCGTTGATGCGCTTGGTGTCGTTGGCTGAAACCGTGGTGCGGCCGTCCAGCCGCCGGGTGCGCTTGGTGGGCTTGTGCTCGAGCAGATGCCGGCGATTGGCTTTCTGCCGGACGATCTTTCCGGTCCCGGTGCGCCGGAACCGCTTCGAAGCCCCGCTGTGGGTCTTGGCCTTGGGCATATTTCCTCTGGTCTTAGTTGGTTCTAGTTCTGCTGTTCTGCGGTATTCGGATCGGCCGCTGGCGCGGCCTCATGTCCTTCGGGGTGACGCGCCCTGGCGCGAGTCTTCGCGCCGCGGTGCGGTGCCAGCACCATCGTCATGTTGCGGCCGTCCTGCTTGGCCGACGTCTCGACGAAGCCGTAGTCGGCGACGTCCGCGCCCAGCCGCTGCAGCAATCGGTAGCCCAGCTCGGGCCGCGACTGCTCGCGTCCGCGGAACATGATGGTGACCTTCACCTTCGATCCCGCTTCCAGGAAGCGGACTACGTGGCCCTTTTTGGTCTCGTAGTCGTGATCGTCGATCTTGGGTCGAAGCTTTTGTTCTTTGACGACGGTCTGCTGCTGGTTCCGGCGGGATTCGCGCGCCTTCTGCGCCGCCTCGTACTTGTACTTGCCGTAGTCCATGATCTTGCAGACCGGAGGTCTGGCGTTCGGGGCGACTTCGACAAGGTCGAGATCGGCGTCTGCGGCGACGCGCAGTGCGTCTTCGATACGCACGATGCCTACCTGCTCCCCCCCTGGGCCAATCAATCGGACTTCAGGTACGCGAATGCGCTCGTTGACGCGGGTCTCAGTGCTGATGGGGCCTCCCTTGTTGGGCTTCTGGTCGTCCAATCACGACCAGTGCCTGGGCCCGTCCGAGTCAGCGGTGGAAACACCACACCACCAGCAAAAAGGCCCTGCACAAGCAGGGCCCAATGCCGACCGATCGCGGCTTGAACCTTGGGTCAAGCCGCCCGCGCCACGCGCGGAGCAGGCATTATGCAAATGCCCGTGACCGGACCGTGTCGCCGTGACCGAGACGCAAAGCTTCTCGTGGCTAGCGGTGGGAGTGGGACTCCACTTAACTGTCCTGGCTTTCGCCGGGATGGTCGCGACGGACAGTCTAGCAGCCAAGCGCCGCCTGCCAGCACTCGCGAGTCCGGCAACGCGGCCGACAAACTCTTTCGCATCCTCTTTCGCATCGCGCGGCATTTCACGGGTTAAGGGCATATCCTCGCGGTCTGTGACACTCGCTTCTGCTGGCTCGGGGCCTCGGTCGGGCAGCCGGTCGCGCTCCCGGTATCACTGGGTACCGGCGGCGGCTGGCTGGACCGTTGGCGTCATCGCCACCCTGTCATTGGTGGGCAGCGTGTCGCCACTGTTCCGCTGGCTGATCAAGGTCCCGCGCGAATTCATCAACGACTACCTGTTCAACTTCCCGGACACCAGCCTCGCGTGGTCGTTCGTGCTGGCGTTGCTGGCGGCGGCCCTGACCGCGCGCAAACGCATCGCTTGGCTGCTGCTGCTCGGCCAGATGATCCTCGCCGCGTTCTGGAATGCCGCCGACATCGCCGCGGGCGACAACACCGCCGCCGAAACCTTCGGCGAGAACCTCGGGTTCGCCGTGCACGTCGTCGCGGTCGTCCTGCTGGTTTTGGGCTATCGGGAGTTCTGGGCCAAGGTCCGCAAGGCCGCGCTGTTCAAGGCGGCCGCGGTATTGGTCGTCGGCGACGTCATCGGCATCCTGCTGTCCTGGGGTCTCGTCGAGCTGTTCCCCGGATCGCTTGCGCGGCAAGACCGCCTGCCCTACGTGGCCAACCGGGTGGTCGGCTTCGCGCTCGCGGACCCCACCCTGTTCACCGGCAGGCCGCACGTGCTGATGAACGCGATCTTCGGGTTGTTCGGCGCGCTCGCGTTGATCGCCGCGACGATCGTGCTGTTCCAGTCCCAGCGCGCCGACAACGCGCTGACCGGTGAGGACGAGTCGGCCATCCGCGGCCTGCTGGAGCTGTGGGGCAAGAACGACTCCCTGGGTTACTTCGCGACCCGTCGGGACAAGTCGGTGGTGTTCGCGCACAGCGGCCGCGCTGCCATCACCTATCGCGTCGAAATCGGCGTCTGCCTTGCCAGCGGCGACCCGGTGGGGGATCCGCGCGCCTGGCGGCAGGCCGTGGATGCGTGGCTGGGTCTGTGCCAGACCTACGGCTGGGCTCCCGGCGTCATGGGCGCCAGTTCGCAAGGCGCGCAGGTGTATCGGGAGGCCGGCCTCAACGCGCTCGAGCTCGGCGACGAGGCGATTCTGCGGACCGCCGAATTCAAACTGTCCGGCCCGGAGATGCGCGGCGTCCGGCAGGCCGTGACGCGCGCACGCAGGGCCGGGCTGACGGTGCGCATCCGGCGGCATCGCGACATCTCCCCCGAGGAGATGGCCGAGACCATCTCGCGCGCGGACTCCTGGCGCGACACCCAAACCGAGCGAGGCTTTTCCATGGCGCTGGGCCGGCTGGGTGATCCGGCCGACGGGGACTGCCTTCTGGTCGAGGCTCTCGACCCCCATGGCCACGTGGTCGCCATGCTGTCGCTGGTCCCCTGGGGAACCACGGGCGCCTCCCTCGATTTGATGCGCCGTTCCCCGCAGTCCCCCAACGGCACCATCGAGCTGATGGTCAGCGATCTGGCCCTCAACGCTGAAACCCTTGGTATCTCCCGCATTTCGCTGAACTTTGCGATGTTCCGGTCGGCGTTCGAGCAAGGTGCCCAACTCGGCGCCGGTCCGATTGCCCGGTTGTGGCGCGGGCTGTTGATCTTCTTCTCGCGCTGGTGGCAACTGGAGACCCTGTACCGCTCGAACATGAAGTACCAACCCGAATGGGTGCCCCGCTATGCCTGTTACGAAGACGCCCGGTTGATCCCACGGGTGGGCGTCGCGTCGGTGATCGCCGAGGGTTTCCTGGTGCTGCCGTTCCGGCGGCGCGACAAGCTGCACACCGGACACCACCCCGCGGTACCCGCCCGGCTGGCGGAATCGGGGCTCCTGCACCACGACGGGTCGGCTCCGGATGTCAGCGGGCTCAGGAGCGACGAGGGCATCGACGAAGACGAGGACGAGTTCAGGTCCCGCCTGCCCGAGCAGGTGCGGGTGCGCCTGACCAAGCTGAAGACGCTGCGCCGCACCGGCATTGACGCCTACCCCGTCGGCTCCCCACCAAGTCACACCGTCGCGCAGGCGCTCGACGCCAACGACCAGGACGCCGTCTCGGTGTCCGGCCGGATATTGCGGATCCGCGATTTCGGCGGTGTCCTGTTCGCCCAGTTGCGTGACTGGTCGGGCGAAATGCAAGTGCTGCTGGACAATTCACGTCTGGAGTGCGGTCGCACCGCGGATTTCCACGCGGCCATCGATCTGGGCGACCTGGTCGAGATGATCGGCCACATGGGGTTTTCGAAGAACGGGACGCGCTCGCTGATCGTGCGCGACTGGCGGATGATCGGTAAGTGCCTGCGGCCGTTGCCGAACAAATGGAAGGGGCTGACCGACCCCGAGGCGCGGGTGCGGACCCGGTACGTCGACCTGGCCGTCAATACCGAATCGCGTGGCCTGATCACCGCCCGGAGCAGCGTGCTGCGTTCGGTCCGGGAGACGCTGTTCGCCAAGGGGTTCATCGAAGTCGAAACCCCGATCCTGCAGCAGATCCACGGCGGAGCCACGGCCCGGCCGTTCGTCACGCACATCAACACCTACGACATGGACCTGTTCTTGCGCATCGCGCCGGAGCTCTACCTGAAGCGGTTGTGCGTCGGCGGCGTGGAGCGAGTGTTCGAACTGGGCCGGGCCTTCCGCAATGAGGGGGTGGACTTCAGCCACAACCCCGAGTTCACCCTGCTGGAGGCCTACCAGGCGCACGCCGACTACCTGACGTGGATCGACGGATGCCGCGAACTCATCCAGAACGCGGCCCAGGCCGCCAACGGCGAGCAGACCGTGTTGCGGCCCCGCACGGACCCCGGGCCCGACGCGGCCGACGTTGAGCCCGTTGACATTTCGGGCGTGTGGCCGGTGAAAACCGTCCACGACGCGGTGTCCGAAGCCCTGGGCGAACGCGTCGACCCCGACACCTCGCTGAGCGTGCTGCGCAAGCTGGCCGATGCCGCGCACATTCCCTACCGGGCGCAGTGGGACGCCGGCGCGGTGGTGCTGGAGCTCTACGAGCACCTCGTCGAGGACCGGACCGAGCGGCCGACGTTCTATATCGACTTTCCGACGTCCGTGTCTCCGCTGACCCGCCCGCACCGCAGTCGGCGCGGCGTCGCCGAGCGGTGGGACCTGGTGGCGTGGGGTGTCGAGCTGGGCACCGCCTACAGCGAGCTCACCGATCCGGTGGAACAGCGGCGCCGCCTGCACGAGCAGTCACTGTTGGCCGCCGGCGGCGACCCCGAGGCGATGGAGCTCGACGAGGACTTCCTGCAGGCGATGGAATACGCGATGCCGCCGACCGGCGGGCTCGGGATGGGGATCGATCGCCTCGTGATGCTCATAACCGGCCGCAGCATCCGCGAGACCCTGCCATTTCCGCTGGCCAAGCCCCACTAGTGTGGCCGCCGACACCCGGCGTGCGCACGGCGAACATTCGGTGAATATGTTCCGGGGAGGTTAACGATCCCTCACAATGGATCCGTGACCGCGTCGACGCCCCATGCCATGGCGCAGTTGCTCGCAACCAGCCACACCTCGCTGATGCATGGCTGGCTTCCCCTGACGATCCAGCTGACCGCGGGAGTCGTGCTGGCGTTGGCCATCGGCTGGCGCTCGCGGCGCTGGCGAACGGTGTGGCTGCCGGCGGCCGGCTTGGCCGGCGGCGTCACGGCCTACGCGACGCACTGGTACATCGTCGACCGGGGCCTCTCCGACGAACCCGCGCCCGCGGCGCTGTGGCTCTGGATCGCGTTGACGGGCACGGCCGCAGCGGTGCTGATCCTGGGCTGGCGCACTGCGCACTACTGGCGGCGCGGCGCAGCATTTGTGGCCGTGCCCCTGTGCCTGCTCAGCGCGGCGCTGGTGCTCAACCTGTGGGTCGGCTACTTCCCCACCGTGCAGTCCGCGTGGAGCCAGCTCACCTCCGGCCCGCTGCCCGATCAAACCGACAAGGCCACGGTCGCGGCGATGGCGAGCAAGGGAAACCGGCCCGCGCACGGGAGCGTGGTCCCGGTCGTGATCCCGTCCGACGCCTCACATTTCAAGCACCGCGGGGAACTCGTCTATCTGCCGCCCGAGTGGTTCACCAGTAACCCCCCGCCGCAGCTGCCGACCGTCATGATGATCGGAGGGCAGTTCAACACGCCCGCGGACTGGACGCGCGCCGGCAACGCGATCAAGACGATCGACGACTTCGCGGCCACCCATCACGGCAAGGCCCCGGTGCTGGTGTTCGTGGACTCCGGAGGCGCCTTCAACAACGACACCGAATGCGTCAACGGGGTTCGTGGTAATGCGGCCGATCATCTGACCAAAGACGTTGTGCCGTACATGGTCTCGAACTTCGGCGTCAGCCCCGCGCGGTCCAACTGGGGCATCGTGGGCTGGTCCATGGGCGGAACCTGCGCCGTGGATCTGACCGTCATGCACCCCGAGATGTTCAGCGCCTTCGTCGATGTCGCGGGTGACTTCTTCCCGAATGCGGGGACCAAGGCGCAGACCATCGCCCGGCTGTTCGGCGGAAACGCGACCGCATGGGCGGCGTTCGACCCGACCACCGTGATCACCCGGCACGGCCACTACACGGACGTGGCCGGATGGTTCGCGGTCTCCTCGGACGCTCCGCCGGCGCCGCGGCGCAACTTCGCGATGGCGGATGCCGGCTCGATACGTCTGGCCGGCCGCGATGCCGCCGCCAACCCGAGCAACCAGACGGCGGCCGCGTATTCGCTGTGCGCGCTCGGCCGTGACCACGGCATCGACTGTGCCGTCCTGCCCCAGCCGGGCAAGCACGACTGGCCGTTCGCGGACCGGGTCTTCGCGTCCGCACTGCCGTGGTTGGCCGGCCAGCTGGGCACCCCCGACGTCCCGCGGATTGCGTTGCCCGGCACCACCCCGCCCTCCGTCCATACCGGCCCGGTGGTCCCCGTCGAGCGTCCCGCCACCGCAATGAAGTAGCGGCCGGTGTCTGCGGTCGAGCGCGCACGTCGCGCACTCTTTGCGCGGCACTGCAATCCGTGGAGTGCGTGGACGCGCTGGGCGACGACACCGTTGACGCTGGTGCCGGCGTGGACGCGGCGCTGGAGCCACGCCGTGGTGCTGGCTGTGTGGCTGGCGGTCAATCCGTTCGTCTTCGGCAAGCCCGCGCACCAGCACGCCTGGTCGACGAGGGCGATGCTGGGCGAGGAGCTGTGGATCAGCCGTCGGCCCCGCGACGCGGCGATGGTCGTCAGCGCGCTCTCCTCCGCGGCCGCGCTCGGCGCCCTGATCTCGGCTCGCCGGCGCCGGCTGGTCCCGGCCGCCCTCGCGACCGCCGTGCAGATGGCGCTGACGCTGGTGTACTGGGAGCAGATGGTGCGCTATTTCGATCGCCAGCACGCGGCCGAAGTAACCTCTGAGGCATGCCCGACGAACCAGTGACTCCCGCGGAGCCCGACCCCGGGTACGACGATGCGGGCGTGCCGACCTTCGAATACGTCCGCGAGAAGATCGAGACGCGCTACGGCACCTCGCAGGGCGCCGCGGAACTGGCCGCGGAAACTCCAGAGGGCCGCGACGTCGAGGAGCAATACGACGAGCGTCAGCGCGCCGCGGCCGAGCGGCTGGCGCAGATCCGCGAGTCGATGCACCCCGATGAGTGACGCCGTGCCGGCCTCGCGGGTGGGCACGCAGTTCGGGCCCTACCGCCTCATGCGATTGCTGGGCCGCGGCGGAATGGGCGAAGTCTACGAGGCCCACGACACCGCGAAGGACCGCACCGTCGCGCTCAAACTCATGTCCCAGGAATTCAACTCGGACAACGTATTTCGACGGCGCATGCAGCGCGAGGCCCATACCGCCGGACGCCTCCAAGAACCCCACATCGTGCCCATCCACGACTACGGCGAAATCGACGGTCAGCTGTTCATCGACATGCGCTTCATCGAAGGCACGGACCTCGGTGGTGTGCTTCGCCGCGAAGGGGCGCTATCGCCGCCCCGCGCGGTGGCGATCGTCAGCCAGGTCGCGGCGGCGCTGGATGCCGCACACCGCGCCGGGGTCGTCCACCGCGACATCAAACCCGAAAACATCCTCATCACCGGCGACGACTTCGCCTATCTGGTCGACTTCGGCATCGCGGCCGCGGCCACCGACCAGCATCACCTCACCCAAACCGGAACCGCGGTGGGCAGCTGGAGCTACATGGCACCCGAGCGCTTCGGCGACGACGACGTCACCTACCGATCCGACATCTACGCGCTGGCCTGCGTGCTGTTCGAATGCCTCACGGGCACACGGCCGTATCGAACCCAGAACCTCACCACCTTGATGGGTGCGCATCTCATGCAACCCATCCCCCGGCCCAGCCAGCAACGGCAGGGCATCCCGGCCGCCTTCGACGACGTGATCGCCCGGGGAATGGCCAAACATCCCATGCACCGCTATTCCAGCGCCGGGGATCTGGCGCGCGCCGCCCAGCAAGCGCTCAGCGTTCCGGACCGCGAGCGTGCCGTCACCATGCTCGCGCACACCCAGCAGTTCGCCCCGGCGCCCAGCGGACCGATCCCATGGGCACCGCCACCACTGCCGCACCCCGCGCCGGTGCGGCGCAGACCCTGGCTGATCCTGGCCGCTGTGCTAACCGTCGTCGCCGCCGTTGCCGCCACCGGGATTTGGCTGGGACTGGCCAACACCGACGGCGGGCAGGCCGGCAGCCCAGTCACCACCACCAGCAGTCCGACCACCGTGACCACGGTGACCGCATCGACCTCCGCGGTCCCGACGGTCGCTGCCGCGCAACTGGATTCGATCCTGCTCAGCCCCGACCAGATCAACGGTGTCGTCGGCACCACGGGCATCGTCGTCAGCCGCACGACGAGGGATATGAAGGACCCGGGCCCCGAGGACACCCTGTCGGACGAACAGTGTCGCGGGCCGCTCATCGGTTACCAGACACGGGTTTACAAGAGCAGTGGATACACCGCGATGGTGGCCCAGTTGATGGAGAAGCCGAACAGCAACCCCGGCTATGCGGTGGTCCAAGGCGCCGTGATATTCGCCTCCACGGACCAGGCAAACGGTTTTGTGACGGGTCAGGTGGACCAGTGGCGAAACTGCGCCGGGAAATCCGTGACTCAAGTCAACAACGGCCATACGTCCGAGTGGACATTCCGCCAACTCAGCGGAAATCCGCCCAATATCGCCCTGCAGCACAGTTTGGCCGGCAGCCCCGTGGTGTGCCAGCACGTCCTCGACGCCGTGTCCAACGTTGTCCTCGACATCAACGTCTGCGCACCCGGAACCATCAATCAGGCCAGGCTGATCGCCAACGAAATGGCGGCCAAGATACCGAAATAGCGGCATGCGAAAATTCACTGTCGAGGAGCGGCGGAACCGCCTGGCGCGCAGGCACTTTCTGTCGCCAACGGATCCGCAGCCCATAACGCGGATCATCGCCGGGCTCGTCGCGTTGCACGCGACCGACCCCGCGACTCCATACCTGTCGCTGTGGGCCCGATCCCCCGGCTTCGCCACCGCCGACCTCGATGTGGAGCTGTACGAGAAGCGCTCCGCGCTAAGGCATCTGGCGATGCGCCGCACACTGTGGTTGGTGAACAGCGACGACCTGGCCATGATCCAGTCCGCGGCCAGCGACCGGGTCGCCGACAACGAACGCCGCCGGCTGGCCGCCGACGTCCACAAGGCCGGCCTGGCCGCGGACGGGGACCGCTGGCTCGAGCGGGCCTGCGCCGCGGTGTTGCGCCACCTGAACGACAACGGGCCGGCCAGCAGCACCGAGCTGCGTGCCGCGCTGCCCGAGCTGACCGGAACATATGATCCTGCGCCCGGAAAACGGTGGGGCGGAGCCGTTCCCATTGCCCCGCGGGTCCTCACCGTGCTCTCGGCGCGTGGCGACATTGTGCGCGGACCCAACGACGGAGCCTGGACCACGTCGCGGCCGCGGTGGGTCCACGCGTCCCAGTGGCTCGGGGCGCGCGACGAATCGGTGGACGCCCAGGCCGAACTCATCCGGCGTTGGTTGCGCACCTTCGGCCCGGCCACCGCCGCCGATATCAAATGGTGGCTCGGCACCACGGCGACCGCGGTTCGAAAGGCGTTGGGCGACATCGGTGCCGTGCAGGTCGACCTGCACGGCAGCCCCGGCTACGCGCTCCCGGACGACCTCGAACCGAAACCGGACGTGGGGCCGTGGTGCGCGTTGTTGCCCGGCCTGGACGCCACCGCGATGGGCTGGTCCGAAAGGGATTGGTACCTCGGCCCGCACCGCGGTCAGGTTTTCGACCGCAACGGCAACGCGGGCCCCACCGCGTGGTGGAACGGACGCATCGTCGGCGGCTGGAATCAGGACGACGGCGCCCGGGTGCGGCTGCAGCTCCTCGAGGACCCGGGCCAGCGCGCCCGCCGTGCCCTGCAGCGACGGGCCGACGAACTCACGTCCTGGCTGGACGGCGTGCGGATCAGCCCGCGCTTTCCGTCCCCGCTGTCCAAATCGGCGGGCCGCGAAACCTAAACGCCGACTTTGCGCCGCCGCCGCGATGCACTCGCGGGCGCACGCCCGCGGCCGACGACCTCGGCGAGAAACTTCCCGGTGTAGCTTTCCGGCACCGCGGCGATGTCCTCCGGTGTGCCCTCGGCGACGATGGTTCCGCCCTCGGCGCCGCCCTCCGGACCCATGTCCACGATCCAGTCGGATGTCTTGATCACATCGAGGTTGTGCTCGATGACGATCACCGTATTGCCTTTGTCGACAAGGCCGTTGATCACGTTGAGCAGCTTGCGGATGTCGTCGAAATGCAGGCCGGTGGTCGGCTCGTCGAGGATGTAGATGGTGCGCCCGGTCGAACGCTTCTGCAATTCCGCGGCCAGCTTGACCCGCTGTGCCTCGCCGCCGGACAGCGTCGGCGCGGGCTGGCCGAGCCGCACATAGCCCAGGCCGACGTCGACCAGCGTGCGCAGATAGCGGTGAATGCCGGTGATCGGCTCGAAGAACTCCGCCGCTTCCTCGATCGACATGTCCAGCACTTCGGAGATGGTCTTGCCCTTGTAGTGCACCTCAAGGGTTTCCCGGTTGTACCGGGCGCCGTGGCAGACCTCGCACGGCACGTACACGTCGGGCAGGAAGTTCATCTCGATCTTGATGGTGCCGTCGCCCGTGCACGCCTCGCAGCGACCGCCCTTGACGTTGAACGAGAATCGGCCGGGCTGATAGCCGCGGACCTTCGCCTCGGTGGTGGCCGCGAACAGGGTGCGGATCTTGTCGAAGACCCCGGTGTAGGTGGCCGGGTTGGACCGGGGCGTGCGCCCGATCGGCGACTGGTCCACCCGGACCAGCTTGTCCAGCCGGTCCAGACCGGTGACGCGGGTGTGCCGGCCCGGGACCTGCCGGGCGCCGTTGAGCCGGTTGGCCAGCACCGCCGCCAGGATGTCGTTGACGAGAGTCGACTTGCCCGAACCGGATACGCCGGTCACCGAGGTCAGCACGCCGAGCGGGAACGACACGTCGATGTCGCGCAGGTTGTGCTCGCGGGCGCCGACGACGGTGAGCTGACGCCGCCGGTCGACGGGACGCCGGATCGCCGGCATCTCGATGCTTTCCTTGCCCGATAGGTAGGCACCGGTGATCGACGCCTTGTTGGCCAGCAGCTCGCCGTAGGTGCCGCTGTGCACGATCTGGCCGCCGTGCTCGCCGGCGCCCGGGCCGATGTCGACCACCCAGTCGGCATGCGCGATGGTGTCCTCGTCGTGCTCCACGACGATCAGCGTGTTCCCCAGATCCCTTAGGCGCGTTAGTGTTTCGATGAGACGACGGTTGTCGCGCTGATGCAGCCCGATGGACGGCTCGTCGAGCACGTAGAGCACACCCACCAGACCGGAGCCGATCTGGGTGGCCAGCCGGATGCGTTGGGCCTCCCCGCCGGACAGCGTCGCCGCGGCGCGCGACAGGGAGAGGTACTCGAGCCCCACGTCGAGCAGAAAGCCCAGCCGCGACTGGATTTCCTTGAGCACCTGCCCGGCGATCGCCTGCTCGCGGTGACCGAGGGTGAGGCGCTGAAGAAAGTCCGCGCAGTCCGAGATGGACAGTTCACAGACCTCGGCGATGGACTTCACACCGCGGTCCCCCGCGGCCAGCGTCACCGCCAGGATCTCGGGCTTGAGCCGGGTGCCCTCGCACTCTGGGCAGGGCACGTCGCGCATGAAGCCCTCGTAGCGCTCCTTCATCTGCTCGGACTCGGTCTGGGCCATCTTGCGTTGCAGGAACGCGAGCACGCCTTCGAAATCGGCGTAGTACGAGCGGGTGCGGCCGTACCGGTTGCGGTAGCGCACATGCACCTGGTGGTCGGAGCCCTCCAGGATGGCCTTGCGGGCCTTCGCCGGCAGCTTGCGCCACGGTGTGTCGACGTCGAATCCCAGCTCCTCGCCGAGCCCGGCCATCATCCTGGTGAAGTATTCGGCGGTGTGGCCGTTCGACCACGGCGCCACCGCGCCCTCGGCCAGGGTGCGATCCGGGTCGGGGACCACCAGGTCGGGGTCGACCTCCTTGCGGATGCCCAGGCCGACGCACTCCGGGCAGGCGCCGTAGGGCGAGTTGAACGAGAACGACCGCGGTTCCAGGTCGTCGACCGCGAGCGGATGCCCGTTGGGGCAGGCCAGCTTCTCCGAGAACCGCTGCTCGCGCGGATGCCCGTGCTCGTCGTGATCGTCGGGGAACTCCAGCACCACGATGCCGTCGGCCAGGTTCAGCGCGGTTTCCACCGAGTCGGTGAGCCGCTGCTTGGCGGTGGCCTTGACCGTGAGGCGGTCGACCACCACCTCGATGTCGTGCTTCTCCTGCTTCTTCAGCTTCGGCGGATCGGTCAGCGGATGCACCACGCCGTCGACCCGGACCCGGCTGTAGCCCTGCGCGTTGAGCTTGTCGAAGAGGTCGGCGAACTCGCCCTTGCGGGTGCGCACCACCGGGGCGAGCACCAGGAAGCGGGTGCCCTCCGGCATCGCCAGCACCTGGTCGACGATTTGCTGCGGCGTCTGCCGCGCGATCCGGTGGCCGCAGATGGGGCAGTGCGGTGTGCCCGCGCGCGCGTACAGCAGCCGCAGGTAGTCGTAGACCTCGGTGATCGTCCCGACCGTCGACCGCGGGTTGCGGTTGGTCGACTTCTGGTCGATGGACACGGCCGGGGACAGGCCCTCGATGAAGTCGACGTCCGGTTTGTCCATCTGCCCGAGGAATTGGCGCGCGTAGGCCGACAACGACTCGACGTAGCGGCGCTGCCCCTCGGCGAAAATCGTGTCGAACGCCAACGACGATTTGCCCGACCCGGATAGCCCGGTGAACACGATCAGCGAGTCGCGCGGCAGGTCGAGGTCGACGCCGCGCAGGTTGTGCTCACGGGCGCCCTTGACGATCAGGCGGTCAGCCACGCTGTCCCTCTCGATGGAGCTCTTGCCAGTGCTTAAAGCGGTGAACGCGCACGGCGCATTCCATGCTATGTGCCCGCACCGACAAGTTTCGATTGACCAGTAACGTGGCGCACATGACTGCCGTGGATGACAACTACACCGGACACGTCGACCCTGGTACTGCGGCCCGCCGGACCCTACCCGGCGCCACGATTCTAAAGGCGTCGGTGGGACCGATGGACAACAACGCCTATCTGGTGACGTGTGCGGCGACCGGAGAAACCCTACTGATCGACGCTGCCAACGACGCCGAGGTGCTGACGGACCTGATCCGCCGTTACGCCCCGACGGTCTCGCTGATCGTGACCAGCCATCAGCACTTCGATCACTGGCAGGCGCTCGAGGCCGTCGCCGCGGCCACCGGCGCGCCGACGGCGGCCAACGAGATCGACGCCGAAGCGCTGCCGGTCAAACCGGACCGTTTGCTGTCGGGCGGCGACACCGTGCGGATCGGCGAGCTCAGCTTCGACGTCATCCACCTGCGCGGGCACACGCCCGGATCGATCGCGCTGGCCCTCGACGGGCCCGCGACGGGCGGGGTCACCCAGTTGTTCACCGGCGATTGCCTGTTCCCCGGCGGCGTCGGCAAGACCTGGCAGCCCGGGGACTTCACCCAGTTGCTCGACGACGTCACGACCCGGGTGTTCGACGTGTACGACGACTCCACCGTCATCTACCCGGGACACGGCGACGACACCGTGCTGGGCGCCGAACGCCCCCACCTCGCCGAGTGGCGCGAGCGGGGCTGGTAGACCGAACGATTACGACGTGGTGTGCACGATCAACACGTCGACCTTGGCCCGACGTGAGACGTTAGCCGGCACCGATCCCAGCAGGCGGCCCGCGATGGTGCTCAGACCGACGTTGCCGACTACCAGCAGATCGGCCTTTTCGTCCTCGGCTAGCTTGACCAGCGCGTCCACCGGGGCACCGACGATCGGCTTCTCTTCGACGTTCTTGGCGCCGGCCTTGTGCGCCCGCTCCTTGGCGTCGTGCAGGATCGCGTAGATCGGGGCGGTGCCCGACACCTTGTAGCTTTCGTCCTTCAGAATGTCGGCGGCCCGGCCGTCCTCATGCTGGGGTAGATACGCCGACGCGATGATCAACTTGGCGCCGTCCCCGGCGATGGTGGCTGCTCTGTCCACAGCACGCATCGACGAGTCCGAGCCGTCGGTCCCGACCACCACAGTCCGATAGGCGCTCATTTACCCTCCCAGTGTCGGTTGCTACGCCAACCCCAGACAGTATCGCGTTGCCGGAGAAAGATGGGTCAGATTACCCACACACTGGTGGCGTGGCGCAACCCGCAAATTATCCCGCCACGCTGCGGCAACGTGCAATTTTGCGGCCATAATGCCCGCGCTGCAGCGTGCGGGGGGCGGAAAGCATTGCATCGCAGACCTTCTCGCGAAATGCGGGTCACGAGCGCCGGTGACCTGCGCGTACGCGGCCTCGCCTGACTTACAGTGACAAGCATCATGTCGATGCCCACCCTCGAGCAGCCCACGCCGGGCGTCGTTGACAAGTCCGCGGCCGCCCGCGGGCCCGGCCGGCTGCTCGACCCGTGGCTGGTAGGCGTCCTGGCCGCCGTCATCAGCGCCGCCTGGGCCTCCCGCCCTTCGCTCTGGTTCGACGAGGGGGCGACGATATCGGCGGCGGCCAGCCGAACCTTGCCCGAGCTGTGGAAACTGCTGGGCCACATCGACGCCGTGCACGGCCTCTATTACCTGCTGATGCACGGCTGGTTCGCGATATTTCCGCCGACCGAATTCTGGTCGCGGGTGCCCAGCGCCCTGGCGATCGGGGCTGCGGCCGCGGGCGTCACGGTGTTCAGCAAGCAATTCGTCCCGGGGCGTGCGACGGCACTTTGCGCCGGCGCCGTCTTCGCCATCTTGCCGCGCACCACGTGGGCGGGCATCGAGGCGCGCCCGTACGCCATGGCGGCCGCCGCCGCGGTGTGGCTGACGGTGTTGTTCGTCGCCGCGGTCCGGCGCAACACGCCGCGGTTGTGGCTGTGCTACGCGCTGGCGCTGATGCTGTCGATCCTGCTGAGCCTCAACCTGATCCTGTTGGTTCTGGTGTACGCCGCGATGCTTCCGCTCCTGGTGCCGAAGCGATCCCGTAAGTCTCCGGTCATGTGGTGGGCGGTCAGCTCGGCCGTCGCCGTCGGCGTCATGACGCCGTTCCTCGTGTTCGCCCATGGCCAGGTTTACCAGGTCAACTGGATCTTTCCGGTCAGCTGGCACTACGCGTTCGACATCGTCCTGCGGCAGTACTTCGACCACAGCGTTCCGTTCGCGATTCTCACGGCGGTGCTCATAGGCGCGGCGGTCGTGGCCCGGCTGACCGGCGCGCGGCGTCCGGCAAGCGACCTGCGCGTACTGCTGCTCATCTGCGCGGCGTGGATCGTCCTACCCACCGCGCTCGTCGTCGTCTACTCGGCCGTCATCGAACCGATCTACTTTCCCCGCTACCTGATCCTCACCACGCCCGCAGTGGCCATGGTCATGGCCGTCTGCATCGTCACGCTCGCGCGCAAACCGGGGCCGATCGCTGCGGTGGTCCTGGCGTTCGCCGCGGCCGCGCTGCCGAATTATTTGTTCATCCAGCGCTGGCCGTATGCCAAGGAGGGCTGGGACTACAGCCAGGTGGCCGACCTGATCCAATCCCACGCCGCGCCTGGGGACTGCCTGCTGGTCGACAACACGGTGCCCTGGCGGCCCGGTCCTATCCGCGCGGTGCTGGCCACCCGGCCCGCGGCCTTCCGGTCGGTGATCGACGTCGGGCGCGGCGCCTACGGCCCCAAGGTCGGTTGGCTGTGGGACGGCCACGTCGCGGTGTGGCTGACGACAGCCAAGATCAACAAGTGCTCCACCATCTGGACCATCACCAATAAGGACAAGTCGCTGCCCGATCACCAGGTCGGAGAACCGTTGCCCCCGGGGGTGTTCGGCCGCGCCCCGGCGTATCGGTTCCCGAGCTACCTCGGCTTCCACATCGTCGAGCGTTGGCAATTCCACTACTCGCAGGTGGTCAAGTCGACGCGGTGAGGGCGCGGCGACCGCCGCGGACCGCCGCGTAGGACGCCGCGACACCGGCGCCGGTCAAGGCGGTGAAAACGGCGAACAGCCAACGGGCTTCCATCACGTCGCCGCCCTGGACCGTGTTGACCACCACGCCGGCCAGGCCGGCGCCGAATGCCGCGGAGACGAGCTGCACGGTGTTGATCGCCGCGGCCGCCGCCCCGCCTTCGGCCGGGTCGTTGACGGAATCCATTGCGCGCACCGACAAGTGGGGCCACGCCATGCCGATTCCGATCCCGGCCACCAGCAGGGCCAGCGTCCAGAGCGACACGACCCCGCCGGATGCGTTGTCGCGCTGGGTGAATGCGCCCAGTGCCAGACCCGAGGCCACCACCACCGGCGCGACCGCGATAAC
The DNA here is from genome assembly GCF_001954215.1 of Mycobacterium sp. IS-2888. NCBI lineage: Bacteria > Bacillati > Actinomycetota > Actinomycetes > Mycobacteriales > Mycobacteriaceae > Mycobacterium > Mycobacterium sp. IS-2888. The sequence continues at coordinate 4,277 of NZ_MBET01000033.1, read as the reverse complement.
CCGATCGATCGCCCGGGGGCTTTCCAGCGATGCGCTGACGATTTCGCTGAACGTCCAGCCGACGGCGAGCGCAGCGCCCAGGAACCCGGCCGCCACGGGGCTCAGATGCGCCAACCGCTGACCGAACAGCGGCACGTAGGTGTCCACCATGGCGCCGAGCATCAGCGCACCCATGGCCAGATAGATCCACTTCAAGGGTCCGGGACCAAATACGCTGGGCGGCAAGACTTTTGTGGGCATCCGCCAGTCGACGAGCACGAACAGTCCGACCAGCACGATGGCGACGGCGAGCAGCCCGCCGGTCGCGACGACGTCGTGCGGGATTTGGGCGACGCTGATCGCCAACGCGGCGGCCCCGATCAGCACCAGCGACCACACCGGCACCCTCAAGACCGCCGCGGCACCGCTCGAGGCGCCCCGACCCGCGGGCAACGCGACCGGCACCAGCAACGCCATCAAGGCGGTCACAATCGCCATCGCGACGAAAGCCCAACGCCACAAACCGAATTGGGCGAACAGCCCACCCGTCGCGGGCCCCACCACCGTGGCGACGCCCCACATGGCCGACACCAGCGCGGAGGCCCGGGTCCACAGGGCGCGCGGCAACGCGGTGTTGATGACCGCATAGCCAAGGCCGGCCAGCAAGCCCCCGGCCACGCCTTGCAGGGCGCGTCCCGCGATCAGGATTTCCATGCTGGGCGCCACGCCACAGGCCAGGCTGGAGACGGCGAACACGGCCAGCCCCATCAGATACGACCTGCGCGGCCCGTAGCGCAGCAGCATCGGACCGACCATGGTCGCCGCGACTATCGACCCGACCAGGTACAGGGTCATCACCCAGGCGTAGAGGCGGCTGCCGCCGATTTCGGCGACCGTATTGGGAAGCAGGCTGATGGTCAGAAACTCGTTGGTGGCATACAGCGCTACCCCACCGGCCAGCACGACGGACGTCCCCAGGTAGCGGGCGCCCAGCAGCTCGCGCCAGCTACCGGTGATGGTGGCGGTGTGCGTCACTTGAGCCCGGCGGCGTCCATCCCGCGCAGTTCCTTTTTGAGGTCCGCGATCTCGTCGCGGAACCGCGCGGCCAGCTCGAACTGCAGGTCACGGGCGGCCGCCATCATCTGCGCGGTGAGGTCCTTGATCAGGTCGGCCAGCTCCGCGCGCGGCATGTTGGTCGTGTCGCGGCCCTCAAACACCCCGGCGCTGACCACCCGGCCCGGCTCGCCCTGCGCCCGCCGCCCGCGTGAGACGCTGCGCCCGGACCCGATTTCGACGGTCTCCGTGTCGTCGGCTTCGGAGTAGACCCGGTCGAGGATGTCGGCGATCTTCTTGCGCAGCGGCTTCGGGTCGATGCCGTTGGCCTCGTTGTAGGCGACCTGCTTGGCGCGGCGCCGTTCCGTCTCGTCGATGGCCTCGCGCATCGAATCGGTGACGGTGTCGGCGTAGAGGTGCACTTCGCCGGAGACGTTGCGCGCGGCGCGGCCGATGGTCTGGATCAGGCTGCGCGTCGAGCGCAGGAAGCCCTCCTTGTCGGCGTCGAGGATCGCCACCAGCGACACCTCGGGCAGGTCGAGTCCCTCCCGCAGCAGGTTGATGCCGACCAGGACGTCGTAGTCGCCGAGCCGCAGCTGGCGCAGCAGTTCCACCCGGCGCAGCGTGTCGACCTCGGAATGCAGATACCGCACCCGGATGCCCATCTCCAACAGGTAGTCGGTCAGGTCTTCGGCCATCTTCTTGGTCAACGTGGTCACCAGCACCCGCTCGTCGAGCGCGGTGCGCTTGCGGATTTCGCCGATGAGATCGTCGATCTGACCTTTCGTCGGCTTGACCGTGACCTTGGGGTCGACGAGCCCGGTGGGCCGGATCACCTGCTCGACGAACTCGCCCTGCGTCTGGCTCAGCTCGTACGGGCCGGGGGTGGCCGACAGGTACACCGTCTGCCCGATGCGGTCGGCGAACTCCTCCCAGGTGAGCGGGCGGTTGTCGCAGGCCGACGGCAGCCGGAACCCGTACTCCACCAGGTTGCGCTTACGGGACATGTCGCCCTCGTACATGCCGCCGATCTGCGGCACGGTGACGTGCGACTCGTCGATGACAAGCAGGAAGTCCTCCGGGAAGTAGTCGAGCAGCGTCGCCGGCGGCGAGCCCGGCCCGCGGCCATCGATGTGCCGCGAGTAGTTCTCGATACCCGAGCAGAACCCGACCTGGCGCATCATCTCGATGTCGTAGTTGGTCCGCATCCGCAGCCGCTGAGCCTCCAGCAGCTTGCCCTGGCCTTCGAGTTCGGCGAGACGCTCGGCCAGCTCCTCCTCGATCGTCGAGATCGCGTGCGCCATCCGTTCCGGCCCGGCCACATAGTGGGTGGCCGGGAAGATCCGCAGCGAGTCGACCTTGCGGACCACGTCGCCGGTCAGCGGGTGCAGGTAGTACAGCTCCTCGATCTCGTCGCCGAAGAATTCGATGCGCAGCGCCAGCTCTTCGTAGGACGGGATGATCTCCACGGTGTCGCCGCGTACCCGGAACGAGCCGCGGGTGAAGGACAGGTCGTTTCGGGTGTACTGCACGTCGACGAGCAGCCGCAGCAGCGCGTCGCGGGGGACCTCGGTGCCGACGCGGAGCTCGACGGATCGGTCCAGGTAGGACTGCGGTGTGCCCAGGCCGTAGATGCAGGACACCGAGGCCACCACCACCACGTCGCGGCGCGATAGCAACGACGAGGTCGCGGAGTGCCGCAACCGCTCCACGTCGTCGTTGATCGAGCTGTCCTTCTCGATGTAGGTGTCGGTCTGCGCGATGTACGCCTCCGGCTGGTAGTAGTCGTAGTACGACACGAAGTACTCGACTGCGTTGTGCGGCAACATCTCTCGCAGCTCGTTGGCCAACTGCGCAGCCAGCGTCTTGTTGGGCGCCATCACCAGGGTGGGCCGCTGCAGCCGCTCGATGAGCCAGGCGGTGGTGGCCGACTTGCCGGTGCCGGTGGCGCCGAGCAGCACGACGTCGCGCTCCCCCGCCTTGATGCGCCGCTCCAGCTCGTCGATGGCGGCCGGCTGGTCGCCGGCCGGCGCGTGCGGGCTGACGACCTCGAAGCGGCCACCGACGCGCATGACCTCCTCGACGGCGCGGTATTCCGAATGCGCGACGACCGGATGCTCAGTGGCGAAAGCCATGCCACCAGGGTAGAGCCAGCCACCGACAAGCGTGCCGGTCCTCGCCTAGCCCGCCGGCCGGGTCCACGTCCGGCTGACCGGGTCGCATTGGAGCAGGTAGCCGTCGTTCGAGGTGGAGGTGGCGAACACCGAGGTGCCCGGGCGGTCGCACGAGCTGCCCGAGGCGTGCACACCCGTCGTGATGGGGGCCTTGGCCCAGGCGGTGCCTTCGCAGACCACCTGCTCGTTGTTGGTCGGGTCGTAGGCGAGCTTGTCGACGTCGGTGCACGACCCGCCGAGGACGGGCGGTACCGGGTTGGCCGGCGCGGTCGAGGTGTCGAGGACCTGCGTCGGATCGGCCAGCGGCACGCCCGCGGGCGCGTCACCGACGCGGGTGGCCACCACCGGTATCCGCACCACGGCCCCTTGCGCGCCACACTCGTTGCTCATCACGGTCTGGGTTTCCGTGCCGCGCAGCGTGCCGTCGGCCTGCGGCGCGAGCGACCAGGCGACCGTCTCCTGCTGGGTCGCCCCGACAAGGCCGTCCGGCGGGACGCAGTGCAACCGCACCTGTTGCGGAGCGCCCTGCCAATACCCGCCGACGAAACGCAGGGTGTCGGTCCGGCCTCCGCCGGCGGTGCTAGCCACCTGGTGGTCGGCGCCGTCCAACAGGGTCCCGGTGGCGGCGCAGCCGTTCGTCGTGCACGCGGAGCGGAAAGCCCACCAGTCGGTGTCGGCCGTGTCCTGACGGATCGCGACGCCGTTGCCGGTCCGCTTGCTCTGGTCGTAGGTCAGTTTGTAGGTGCCGCTGAATGTGGGACCGCCGGGCCCCGTGGGCGCGGCGCTCGGGGCCGGCGGCGACGGTCTCGAGGCAAGCGCGGGGTTGCCCGGCGCGGGTTCGGGCTGGAAGGAGTACAGGACCGACCAGGTCGCCGCCACGGCGACCAGCACCGCGCACACCAGCGCGGTCGCCCATCGGGTCCTCGACGAGCATCGGTGGCTCATCGCCGCGACGAGCGCCGGGGCGCCGCGCCGCCGGTGCGTGGCTATCCGAGCCGTGGCGGCGTTGTCCAACCGCTCGCTGACGGCGGCCGCGAAGTCCCGACACCGATCGAACCTGTCTTCGCGGCG
>NZ_MBET01000032.1:0-1107 GCF_001954215.1 Mycobacterium sp. IS-2888 | reverse complement strand
ATCTGGGCCGACACCGACGGCAAGGTCACCCACTTCGTCGCCGGCATCGGCACCGGCGGGACCATCACCGGCGCCGGGCGCTACCTCAAGGAGGTGTCCGGCGGCGCGGTGCGCATCGTCGGCGCCGACCCCGAGGGCTCGGTGTATTCGGGAGGCACCGGCCGCCCCTACCTGGTCGAAGGGGTCGGCGAGGATTTCTGGCCGGCGGCCTACGACCCGACCGTGCCCGATCAGATCATCGCGGTGTCCGACTCCGATTCGTTCAACATGACCAGGCGGCTGGCCCGCGAGGAAGCGATGCTGGTCGGCGGTTCGTGCGGGATGGCCGTGGTGGCCGCGGTGAAGGTGGCGGAGGAGGCCGGGCCCGATGCGCTCGTCGTCGTTTTGCTGCCCGACGGCGGGCGTGGCTACATGTCGAAGATCTTCAACGACGCGTGGATGTCGTCGTACGGCTTCCTGCGTAGCCGCCTCGACGGCTCGACCGAGCAGCCGACGGTCGGCGACGTGTTGCGCGGGAAGTCCGGCGCGCTACCGGATTTGGTGCACACCCATCCGTCGGAGACGGTGCGCGACGCGATCGGCATTCTGCGTGAGTACGGCGTCTCGCAGATGCCGGTCGTTGGGGCCGAGCCGCCGGTGATGGCCGGCGAGGTCGCCGGCAGCGTCTCCGAACGCGAACTACTTTCGGCCGTCTTCGAGGGACGCGCCAAGTTGGCCGACGCCGTCTCCGAACACATGAGCCCGCCGCTGCGCATGATCGGCGCCGGCGAGTCGGTGACCGCGGCTGGCAAGGCGCTGCGGGAGTGGGACGCGCTGATGGTGGTGGAGCAAGGCAAGCCGGTGGGAGTGATCACCCGCTACGACTTGTTGGGATTCCTCTCGGAACCGCGGCGGCCTTAGCGCGGCGTCCCGCAAGGTCTCGCCTGGCCAGTGGGTGCTCAGGTACTGTGATTCGGCCAGTTCAGCTCATCCGAAGTGGAAGGGTTGCCATGACCGATCAACCGCCGCCCGGCGAATCTCACCTCCCCCCTCCACCTCCGCCCGACCAGGGTGAGCATGAGCCCGCGCCCTCGGCGCCCGGCGCCGCCTACCCGCCACCTTCACCGC
>NZ_MBET01000031.1:0-15837 GCF_001954215.1 Mycobacterium sp. IS-2888 | reverse complement strand
GGCGCCGGAGGCGCGGGCGGCGTGCCGTAGTTCGGCGGCGGCGGCGGGTAGCCCGGTGGGTTGCCCCCGCCCTGCGGGTCGGATGGGTTGCCTTGGTGCTCTGGGGGCTGGCTCATTGCCGTCCTAGCTGTCGGATTCGCACTACGGGCACGCGCACTGAACTTGGCAACCGGGAACTTAGCAAAGATGCGGCCGTTGGGCGAGGATTCGTTTCAGCCTGCGTCGCGGTCGCCGCCGGCGGGCGTGGTTGTCCGCTCCGCGTGGTATGCCTAAAGCCGTGTCCGACGGTCTGTTCGACCTGCCCGGCGCACCGCAGGCGGCCAATCCCGACGTGGGCGTGTCCGCCGGCGCGCCGCTGGCGGTGCGGATGCGCCCGGCGTCGCTGGACGAGGTGGTCGGGCAGGACCACCTGCTGGCGCCCGGATCGCCCCTGCGCCGCCTGGTCGAGGGTTCGGGCGTGGCATCGGCCATCCTGTACGGCCCGCCGGGCAGCGGGAAGACGACGCTGGCCGCGCTGATCTCGCAGGCGACCGGGCGCCGGTTCGAGGCGCTGTCGGCCTTGTCGGCGGGCGTCAAAGACGTCCGGGCCGTGATCGATCAGGCGCGCAGGGCCCTCCTTTCCGGGCAGCAGACGGTGCTGTTCATCGATGAGGTGCACCGATTCTCCAAGACGCAGCAGGACGCCCTGCTCTCCGCGGTGGAGAACCGGGTAGTGCTGCTGGTGGCGGCGACCACGGAGAACCCGTCGTTCTCCGTGGTGGCACCCCTGCTGTCCCGCTCGCTGATCCTGCAGCTGCGGCCGCTGAGCGCCGACGACGTCCGCACGGTGGTGCGGCGGGCCATCGATGACCCCCGCGGCCTGGGCGGTCAGGTCGTGGTGCAGCCCGAGGCCGTCGACCTGCTCGTGCAGTTGGCGGCCGGCGACGCCCGTCGCGCCCTCACCGCGCTGGAGGTCGCCGCCGAGGCGGTGCAGGGGGAGCCGGTGACGGTCGAGGCCATCGAGCAGTCCCTCGACAAGGCGGCGGTCCGCTACGACCGCGACGGCGATCAGCACTACGACGTCATCAGCGCGTTCATCAAGTCGGTGCGCGGCTCCGACGTCGACGCCGCGCTGCACTATCTGGCCCGCATGCTGCTGGCCGGGGAGGATCCCCGGTTCATCGCGCGCCGGCTGTTGATCCTGGCCAGCGAGGACATCGGCATGGCCGACCCGACCTCGCTGCAGACCGCGGTCGCCGCCGCGCAGACGGTCGCCCTGATCGGCATGCCCGAGGCGCAGCTGACGCTGGCGCACGCCACCATCCACCTGGCCACCGCGCCCAAATCCAACGCGGTCACCACCGCGCTGGCCGCGGCTATGGGCGACGTCAAGGAGGGCAAGGCCGGCCTGGTGCCGGCACATCTGCGCGACGGGCACTACTCCGGCGCGGCGGGGTTGGGCAACGCGCAGGGCTACAAATATTCGCACGACGACCCGGACGGCGTTGTCGCACAACAATATCCGCCCGACGAATTGGTGGACGTCGACTACTATCGGCCCAGCGGTCGCGGCGGCGAGCGGGACATGGCCGGTCGACTGGACCGGCTGCGGGCGATCATCCGTAAGAAGAGGCCATGAGGACCTTCACCGACGAGGAGATGGGCCGGCTGCTGCCCACCGCGAAGGAATACAGCGTCGTCATTCTCAAGCGGGGACCCAACTTCGGCGACGACACGGCACCGGGCATCGTCTGGGAGCACGGGCGGCGCAACTTCGCCCTGCGCGACGACGGCGTGCTGGCGGTGGTCCTGCCGGTCACCGACGGGTCCGACGTGTGCGGCGTCGGGGTTTTCGCGGCGAACATCGACGAGACCGCGGCGATCATGGACGGCGACCCGGGCGTGGCGGCCGGCGTGTTCACCTACGAGGCGCACGCCTGCCGTGGGTTCCCCGGGGATTCGCTGCCGTAGCTAGGCCAGCTCGGGCACCCGCAGGCCGGCGATGGCCAGCTCGAACTCGACGACGTCGATCACCTCGGCGCCCAGCTCGCGCACGCGCCTGCTGCGCAGCTCGGTCGCGCGGTCACGGTTGCGGGCCATCGCTTCCAGGCTGTCGAACGTCGAGCACGACACCGCTCGCCGGGAGGCCGGGTGGTCGACCATCAGGCTGGCGCTGCAGAAGCCGTCCAGGTTCTCCATCTCCGGAAGGACGGCCGTGCGATAGAAGTCCAGCGAGCGGGTGAGCTGATCCGGCACCACCTTGAGCCAGGTGGCCCGCACGCATGCTCCTTCCCGGGAGGCGTGGTCGCGGTGCACCAGCGCGATGTCCCATTCTTCGACGCGCGCGCTGCCGTCGAACATCAGCGCGGCGCGGTCGCGGATGGGCGCTACCCGCTCGGCGCTGGCGCGCATCGTTTCGATGGATTCCCATGCGCTGGTGGCGATGCAGGTGCCGGACTGGCGGTCCACCAACAGCGACACTCCGACGCACCCGTCCATCTCCTGCAGGGCAGGCGTGACGACATCGCGAACGTGCGCAATTCCGATGTCGACCGACAAGGGTTGCGCCTGGATGGTGGTAGAGCGTGCGTACACGATCGACCCCTCACTCTGTCGGGGCGGCGCCCCGGTGGCGCCACCGGTCCCACCAGATACCTTCCTCCTACGGGTTACCGGTCGCAATGGGGTCGCAATGGGCGCGAGGCGCGCAGGCTGGCGACCGGCCGATGCCCGGTTCGGCCGGTCTACCAATGTGTCTCGATCAGACCAGCTCGGGCACCCGCAGGTGCGCCAGCGCCAACTCGAACTCGCCTTCGTCGAGTTCCTCGCCGCTGACCTCTTGCATCGAGGAGTTCTTCAGTTCGGTTGCCCGGTCCCGGTTTCGCTCCATCGCGTCGAGGCTGTCGAACGTCGCGGAGGACACGCCACGTCCGGACTCGCGGTCGATCATCAGGCTCGCACTGCAGAACCCGTCGAGGCTCTCGAGCTGTGGCAGCACGGACGACTTGTAGTACTCGATGCCCTGATCCATTTGGTCCGCCGGCACCTTGACCCACGTCGCCCGCACGCCCGCGCCCTCGGGCGCGCGGTGATCGCGATGCAGCACGGCGATCTCCCACTGCTCGACATCTGCCGTGCCCCCGAACATTTCCGCGGCCCGATCGCGGATCGGCGTCACGTGGTCCGCGCTGCCGCGCAAGGCCTCGTCACTCTCCCAGGCGCTGGTGGCGATGCACCGGCCCGAGCGGCGATCGACCAACAGGGATACGCCGACGCATCCCGGCATGCCTTGCAGCGCGGGCATCACCTCATCGCGGACATGCGCAATTCCGGCGTCGATGGACGAGGGTTGCGCCTGGATTGTGGTAGAGCGTGCGTACACGATCCACCCCCTCTTACTCGGGGCAGCGCCCCGGTGGCGCCACCGGTCCACGCACTACCTTCCTCCTGCCGATGAGCACCCGCAATGGTGTGGCAGCACTCACAATCGATTGGCCGCTCGCGGGCGCCCGCCCGTAGGCTGGACCGGGTGCATACCGATGTGCTGAATGTGGACACCGCGCGTCGCCGCATCGTGGATCTCACCGACGCGGTTCGCAGGTTCTGCTTCAGCTGTGGCGACGGCCTGTGCAACGTGTTCGTCCCGCACGCGACGGCCGGGGTCGCGATCATCGAGACCGGCGCGGGCTCCGACGACGATCTGGTCGACACGCTCGAACGGCTGCTGCCGCGCGACGACCGCTACCGCCACGCGCACGGCTCCGAAGGCCACGGCGCCGACCACGTGCTGCCGGCGCTCGTCACACCGTCGGTGACGGTGCCGGTCTCCGCCGGTGAACCGCTGCTGGGCACGTGGCAAAGCATCGTGCTGGTGGACCTCAACCGGGACAATCCGCGGCGGTCGGTGCGGTTGAGCTTTCTGGAGGGCTAGCCACCAGGCAACAGCCGTTCAATCCGGGCGAATAGGCTGGGAATCGACGTCAATACAAAAGTCACCGCAAACTCAACGCGACACGGGAAGAAGCGAACGTAAGTGCAGACACACGAGATCAGGAAGAGGTTCCTCGATCATTTCGTGAAGGCGGGTCACACCGAGGTGCCCAGCGCGTCGGTGATCCTCGACGACCCCAACCTGCTGTTCGTCAACGCCGGCATGGTCCAGTTCGTGCCGTTCTTCCTGGGGCAGCGCACCCCGCCGTACCCCACGGCCACCAGCATCCAGAAGTGCATCCGCACTCCGGATATCGACGAGGTGGGCATCACCACCCGGCACAACACCTTCTTCCAGATGGCCGGCAACTTCTCGTTCGGTGACTACTTCAAGCGCGAGGCCATCGAGCTGGCCTGGTCCCTGCTCACCAACCCGATTGGTGACGGGGGATACGGGCTGGACCCCGAAAGGCTTTGGGCCACAGTGTATTTCGACGACGACGAGGCCTTTGGGCTGTGGCGGGAGATTGCCGGGCTGCCGGAGGAGCGGATCCAGCGCCGCGGCATGGCCGATAACTACTGGTCGATGGGCATCCCAGGGCCGTGCGGCCCGTCGTCGGAGATCTACTACGACCGCGGGCCGGAGTTCGGCGTCGAGGGCGGCCCGATCGCCAACGAGGACCGCTACGTCGAGCTGTGGAACCTGGTGTTCATGCAGAGCGAACGCGGCGAGGGCACCGGCAAAGCCGACTTCGAGATCCTGGGGCCGTTGCCGCGCAAGAACATCGACACCGGCATGGGCGTCGAGCGGGTCGCGTTCGTGCTGCAGGGTGTGCACAACGTCTACGAAACCGACCTGCTGCGGCCGGTCATAGACACTGTCGCCGCGCGCGCCCCGCGCGGGTATGACGTCGGCAACCACGACGACGATGTGCGGTACCGCATCATCGCCGACCACAGCCGCACCGCCGCGATCCTGATCGGCGACGGGGTGAGTCCCGGCAACGACGGGCGCGGCTACGTGCTGCGCCGGCTGCTGCGCCGGGTGATCCGCTCGGCCAAGCTGCTGGGCATCGAGGGTCCGATCGTCGGCGACCTGATGACCACCGTGCGCGACGCGATGGGCCCGTCGTATCCCGAACTGGTCACCGATTTCGACCGGATCAGGCGCATCGCCGTCGCCGAGGAGACCGCGTTCAACCGCACGCTGGCCTCGGGTTCCAAGCTGTTCGACGAGGTGGCCGGCGCCACCAAAGCGGCGGGCGCGGGCGTGGTGTCCGGTTCGGACGCCTTCACGCTGCACGACACCTACGGCTTCCCGATCGAGCTCACCCTGGAGATGGCTGCCGAGGCCGGCCTGAGCGTCGACGAGAGCGGCTTCCGCGAACTGATGGCCGAGCAGCGTCGCCGCGCCAAGGCCGACGCGGCGGCGCGCAAGCATGCGCACGCCGACCTGAGCGCATACCGCGAGCTGGTCGACGCCGGCCCCACCGAGTTCACCGGATTCGACGAGTTGACTTCCGAGGCAAGGATTCTGGGCATCTTTTCCGACGGCAAGCGGGTGCCGGTGGTAGCGCACGGCACCGACGGGGCGGATCGCGTCGAGCTGGTGTTGGACCGCACCCCGCTCTACGCCGAGTCGGGCGGCCAGATCGCCGACGAGGGCACCATCAGGGGGACCGGCGCCAACGAGTCCGCCCGCGCGGCGGTCACCGACGTGCAGAAGATCGCGAAAACCCTTTGGGTGCATCGGGTTAACGTCGAATCCGGGGAATTCGTCGAGGGCGACACCGTGGTCGCGGCGGTGGACCCGGGGTGGCGCCGCGGTGCCACCCAGGGGCACTCGGGCACCCACATGGTGCACGCCGCGCTGCGACAAGTGCTGGGGCCCAACGCCGTTCAGGCCGGCTCGCTGAACCGCCCGGGCTATCTGCGCTTCGACTTCAATTGGCAGGGGCCGCTTTCCGAGGAACAGCGCACCCAGATCGAAGAGGTCACCAACGAGGCCGTGCAGGCCGACTTCGAGGTGCACACCTTCACCGAGCAGCTCGACAGGGCCAAGGCGATGGGGGCGATTGCGCTGTTCGGCGAGAGCTATCCCGACGAGGTGCGGGTCGTGGAGATCGGCGGGCCGTTTTCGCTGGAGCTGTGCGGCGGCACCCACGTGCACAACTCCGCGCAGATCGGCCCGGTGACCATCCTGGGCGAAGCCTCCGTCGGTTCCGGGGTCCGCCGCGTGGAGGCCTACGTCGGGCTCGACTCGTTCCGCCACCTGGCCAAGGAACGGGCGCTGATGGCCGGGCTGGCGTCGTCGCTGAAGGTGCCCTCCGAAGAGGTGCCCGCCCGGGTGGCCAACCTCGTGGAGCGGCTCAAGGCCGCGGAGAAGGAACTCGAGCGCGCACGGATGGCGGGCGCGCGCGCCGCCGCGACCAACGCCGCCGCGGGTGCGGAGCGGATCGGTAACGTTCGTGTGGTGGCGCAGCGGATGTCGGGCGGAATGACGGCGGCCGACCTGCGCTCCCTCGTCGGCGACATCCGCGGCAAGCTGGGCAGCGACCCGGCCGTGGTCGCGTTGATCGCTCAGGGCGAGGGCGACACGGTGCCGTACGCGGTGGCCGCCAATCCCGCCGCCCAAGACCTGGGGCTTCGCGCCAACGACCTGGTCAAGCAGCTCGCCACCGCCGTGGACGGCCGCGGCGGCGGCAAGGCCGACCTAGCGCAGGGCTCGGGAAAGAATCCGACCGGCATCGACGCGGCGATTGAGGCCGTGCGCTCCCAGATCGCCGCGATAGCGCGGGTCGGTTGAGTGGTTGAACGGCAGCGGGGACGGCGCCTCGGCATCGACGTCGGCAAGGTGCGCATCGGCGTCGCATCCAGCGACCCCGACGGCATCCTGGCCACCCCGGTGGAAACCGTGCGCCGCGAGCGCTCCGGCAAGCACCTGCGCCGGCTGGCCGAGCTGGCCGCCGAGCTGGAGGCCGTCGAGGTGATCGTCGGGCTGCCGCGCACCCTGGCCGACCGCATCGGGCCGTCGGCGCAAGACGCCATCGACCTGGCCGACGAGCTGGCACGGCGGATCGCCCCGATACCGGTGCTGTTGGCCGACGAGCGCCTCACCACGGTCAGCGCGCCGCGATCGCTGCGCGCGGCGGGGATGCGGGCCAGGGAGCAGCGGTCAGTGATCGACCAGGCCGCGGCCGTGTCGATCCTGCAGGGCTGGCTCGATCAGCGCCGGGCGACGATGGCCGGCGCCGACTCGGGGGACGCCACCGATGGTTGACAGCGTGCGGCGCGAGCGCGCCGAGCCCGAAGCGGTCGGGCCGCCGCGGCGCAGGGCGAGCCGGGTGTCCCGCAACCGGGCCGAGCGCGGGCGCAAGCGGCGGCGCTACGCCGGCCGGATCGCCGCAGGGGTCCTCGTCGTCGTCGTGGTGGCGGCCGTGTTCCTCGGCTCGCGGCTCTGGCACGCGGTGTTCGGAGGCGGTGACGACTACACCGGTAGCGGCAAGCACGACATCGTGATCCAGATCCAGGACGGCGACTCCACCACCGCGGTCGGCGAGACGCTGCACAACCAGGGCGTGGTCGCCACCGTCCGGGCGTTCGTCAATGCCGCGCACGGCAACTCCAAGATCACCTCCATCCAGCCCGGCTTCTACCGGATGCGCACCGAAATCCCGGCTGCCAACGCCGTCGCCCGGCTGGCCGACCCGACCAGCCGGGTCGGAAAGCTGGTGATCCCGGAAGGGCGCCAGCTCGACGACACCACCGACATGAAGACCAACGTGGTGACGCCGGGAATCCTGACGCTGATCTCGCGCGCCACGTGTGTGGATCTCGACGGCACCAAGCGCTGCGTGTCGGTCGACGCCCTGCGCGCGGCGGCGACCAACAGCCCTCTCGGCGTGTTGTCGGTGCCGGCCTGGGCGGTCGAGCCGGTTACCGAGCTGGGCAACGACCATCGCCGGCTCGAGGGCCTCATCGCGCCCGGCACGTTCAACATCGATCCCTCGGCGTCGGCCGAGAACATCCTGGGGGAACTCATCAGCGCCGGGGCGGTGGAGTACACGAAGTCGGGGTTGGTCGACACTGCCCAGGCCATGCACCTGTCGCCCTACGACATCCTGGTGGTGGCGTCGCTGGTGCAGCAGGAGGCCAACTCGCAGGACTTCCCGAAGGTGGCCCAGGTCATCTACAACCGGCTGAACGCACACCACACGCTGGAATTCGACTCGACGGTGAACTATCCGCTGGACCGCCGCGAGGTGGCCACCAGCGACGCCGACCGGGCCCAGAAGACGCCGTGGAACACCTACGTGTCCCAGGGCCTGCCCGCGACCGCGATCTGCTCGCCCGGCATCGAAGCGCTGCGCGCCGCCGAGCATCCCGAGCCGGGGGACTGGCTGTACTTCGTCACCATCGACGCCCAGGGGACCACCCTGTTCACCAGGGATTACAAGCAGCACCTGGCCAATATCGAGCTGGCTAAGCACAACGGTGTCCTCGACAGCACGCCCCGGTAGCGCGAGGAAGGCGGCCGTCCTCGGCTCCCCGGTCGCGCATTCGAAGTCCCCGCAACTGCACTTGGCGGCGTACCGCGCGCTGGGTCTCGACGGGTGGACCTATGAGCGCATCGAGTGCGGCGCCGAGGAGCTGCCGGGAGTGGTCGGCGGGTTGGGGCCCGAATGGGTGGGCGTCTCGGTGACGATGCCGGGCAAGTTCGCCGCGTTGCGGTTCGCCGATGAGCACACCGACCGCGCGGCCCTGGTCGGCTCGGCCAACACCCTGGTCCGCACGCCGCGGGGCTGGCGGGCGGACAACACCGACATCGACGGGGTGAGCGGCGCGGTCGGCTCGGCCTCGGGATGGGCTCTGGTCTGTGGATCGGGCGGCACCGCGCCGGCCGCCGTCGTGGCGCTGGCCGAACTCGGCGTGCCCGGCATCACCGTCATAGCCCGCGATCCGGCGAAGGCGGCGCGGCTGGTGGAGCTCGGCGGCAGGGTCGGCGTGGCGACGCGGTTCTGCGGGCTGGACGGCGGTTCGCTGGCCGACGAGGTGGCCGCGGCGGAGGTGCTGGTCAGCACGATCCCCGCCGACGTGGCCGCGCGGTACGCCGACACGTTCGCGCCGATCCCGGTGCTGCTGGACGCCGTCTACGACCCCTGGCCCACACCGCTGGCCGCCGCGGTGGCCGCCGCCGGCGGCCGGGTGATCAGCGGGTTGCAGATGCTGCTGCATCAGGCGTTCGCGCAGGTCGAACAGTTCACCGGGCTGCCGGCGCCGCGCGAGGAGATGACTTGCGCCGCGGAGGCGCTGGACTAGCCTGCTGCGCATGCGGATCGCGACGGCCGCCCTGGTACTGGCCTGGCTGGTGGCGTTGACCTGCTACGACGTTCGCGAGCGCCGGTTGCCGAACCTGCTGACCCTGCCCGGGGCCGGTGCGATCCTGCTGGCCGCCGCCATCGCCGGGCGCGGGCTGCCCGCGCTGGCCGGGGCGGCGGCGCTGGCCGGGCTGTATCTGCTGATGCACCTGGTGGCCCCGGCGGGGATGGGGGCCGGCGACGTCAAGCTGGCGATGGGTGTCGGCGGGTTGACCGGATGCTTCGGCGCGGGGGTGTGGTTTGTCGCGGCGCTCGGCGCGCCGCTGCTCACCGCGCTGTGGGGAATGGCGCGTGGCAGGCGTTCCGTGCCGCACGGTCCGTCGATGTGCGTGGCCACCGCCGGCGCGGCCGGGTTGGCTTTTCTGGGTTGAGCCCATGGGAAGATAGACGGGTGTTGCGCTGGATCACCGCCGGAGAATCGCATGGCCGCGCGCTGGTGGCCGTGGTGGAAGGCATGGTCGCCGGCGTCGAAGTGACGTCCACCGAAATCGGCGACCAGCTGGCCCGCCGCCGGCTCGGCTACGGCCGCGGCGCGCGAATGAAGTTCGAGCGCGACGACGTGACCATCCTGTCCGGGATACGCCACGGCGTGACCCTGGGCGGCCCCATTGCCATCGAGATCGGCAACACCGAGTGGCCGAAGTGGGAAACCGTGATGGCCACCGACCCCGTCGACCCCGCGGAACTGGAAAACAGCGCCCGCAACGAACCGCTCACCCGGCCGCGGCCCGGCCACGCCGACTACGCCGGCATGCTCAAGTACGGCTTCGACGACGCCCGGCCGGTGCTGGAGCGGGCCAGCGCCCGCGAGACCGCCGCCCGCGTCGCGGCGGGGACGGTCGCCCGGGCGTTCCTGCGTCAGGCCCTGGGTGTCGAGGTGCTCTCGCACGTCATCGCGATCGGGCCGTCGGCGCCCTACGACGGGCCGCCGCCGGGGCCACAAGACCTGGCCGCGATCGATGCCAGCCCGGTCCGCGCCCTCGACAAGGCCGCCGAGCAGGCCATGATCGCCGAGATCGAGGCGGCCAAGAAGGACGGCGACACCCTCGGCGGCGTGGTGGAAGTCGTGGCGCTGGGGCTACCGGTCGGGCTGGGGTCGTTCACCAGCGGCGACAACAAGCTCGACAGCCAGCTCGCGGCCGCCGTCATGGGCATCCAGGCGATCAAGGGCGTCGAGATCGGCGACGGTTTCGAAACGGCCCGCCGCCGCGGTAGCCGCGCCCACGACGAGATGTACCCGGGTCCCGACGGCGTCGTCCGCTCGACCAACCGGGCCGGCGGGATCGAGGGCGGCATGACGAACGGCCAGCCGTTGCGGGTGCGCGCCGCGATGAAGCCGATCTCCACCGTGCCGCGGGCGCTGGCCACCGTCGACATGGCGACCGGCGACGAGGCCGTCGCGATCCACCAGCGCTCGGACGTGTGCGCGGTGCCGGCCGCCGGCGTCGTCGTCGAGACCATGGTCGCGCTGGTGCTCGCCCGCGCGGCGCTGCAGAAGTTCGGGGGCGATTCGCTCGCCGAGACCCGCCGCAACATCGACGCGTACCAGCGCGCCGTCGCCGACCGGGAGGCGCCCGCGGCCCGCGCTCGATTGATAGGGGGATAGGCCCGCATGGCACCCAAGGCGGTACTCGTGGGATTGCCGGGCTCCGGCAAGTCCACGATCGGGCGGCGCCTGGCCAAGGCGCTGGGCGTCGGCCTGCTCGACACCGACGCCGCGATCGAGCAGCGGACCGGCCGCACCATTGCCGACATCTTCGCCGCCGACGGGGAACAGGAGTTCCGCCGCATCGAGGAAGAGGTGGTGCGTGCGGCGCTGGCCGAGCACGACGGCGTGCTGTCGCTCGGCGGGGGAGCCGTCACCAGCCCGGGGGTGTGCGACGCGCTCGCCGGCCACACCGTCGTCTACCTGGAGATCAGCGCCCGGGAAGGGGTGCGGCGCACCGGCGGCAACACGGTCCGGCCGCTGCTGGCCGGGCCGGATCGCACGGAGAAGTTCCGGGCGCTGATGGCCAAGCGGGTGCCGTTGTACCGGCGCGTCGCGACCATCCGGGTCAACACCAACCGCCGCAATCCCGGTGCGGTGGTCCGCCACATCGTCGCGCAGCTGCAGGCCCCCGCCCCCGATTCCTGCAGGGCCGCAACATGACCGACACCCCCGAACCGGTCACCGTGCAGGTGGCCGTCGATCCGCCGTACCCGGTGGTGATCGGCACCGGGCTGCTGGGCGAGTTGGTCGACCTGCTGTCCGATCGGCACCGCGTCGCGATCCTGCACCAGCCGGTGCTGGCGCAAACCGCCGAGGTGATGCGAAGTCACCTGGCCGACAAGGGTGTCGACGCGCACCGCATCGAAATCCCCGACGCCGAGGCGGGCAAGGACCTGCCCGTCGTGGGATTCATCTGGGAAGTGTTGGGCCGCATCGGGATCGGCCGCAAAGACGCACTGGTCAGCCTCGGCGGCGGCGCGGCCACCGACGTCGCCGGTTTCGCGGCGGCCACCTGGCTGCGCGGCGTCGACATCGTGCACGTGCCCACCACGCTGCTGGGCATGGTCGACGCGGCGATCGGCGGCAAGACCGGCATCAACACCGACGCGGGCAAGAACCTCGTCGGCGCGTTTCACCAGCCGCTCGCCGTCCTCGTCGACCTGGCGACCCTGGAAACGTTGCCGCACAACGAAATCGCCGCCGGAATGGCCGAAGTGGTCAAGGCGGGATTCATCGCCGACCCGGTGATCCTCGACCTCATCGAGGCCGACCCGAAGGCCGCGCTGGACCCGACCGGGGCCGTGCTGCCCGAGCTGATCCGGCGCGCCGTCGCCGTGAAGGCCGAGGTCGTCGCCGCCGACGAGAAGGAATCGGAGCTGCGCGAAATCCTGAACTACGGGCACACTTTGGGGCATGCGATCGAGCGTCGCGAGCGCTATCAGTGGCGCCACGGCGCCGCGGTGTCGGTGGGCCTGGTGTTCGCCGCGGAGCTGTCGCGCCTGGCCGGCCGGCTGGACGACGCCACCGCGCAGCGGCACCGCACCATCCTGACGTCGCTGGGGCTACCGGTCAGCTACGACGCCGACGCCCTGCCGCAGCTGCTGGAATACATGGCCGGGGACAAGAAAACCCGGGCCGGTGTGCTCCGGTTCGTGGTCCTCGACGGGCTGGCCAAGCCGGGCCGGTTGGTGGGGCCGGATCCGGGGCTGCTGGTGACCGCCTACTCGGGACTGGACAACTCATGACGGTGACGGTGCATGTGCTCAACGGTCCCAACCTCGGTCGGCTGGGCCGGCGCGAGCCCGACGTCTACGGCGACACCACCCACGAGCAGCTGGCCGAGCTGATCGAGCGCGAGGCCGCCGAGCTCGGGCTCAAAGCCGTTGTGCGCCAAAGCGATAACGAAGGCCAGCTGCTGGACTGGATCCATCTGGCCGCCGATGCGGGTGAACCGGTGATCCTCAACGCCGGCGGGCTGACCCACACGTCGGTGGCCCTGCGCGACGCCTGCGCCGAATTGCGCGCACCCCTGATCGAGGTGCACATCTCCAATGTGCATGCGCGCGAAGAGTTCCGGCGCCACTCCTACATCAGCCCGGTCGCGACCGGAGTGATCGTCGGCCTGGGCGTCCAGGGCTACCTGCTCGCCCTGCGCTATCTGGCGAACGACTGAACGCTATTCCTTTTCCGGGCCCGGCTTGGAGTGCCTCGGATCGGTGCGGATCGTCTCGGTCTTTGCGTCGTCGCCGGCCGTCGGGATCGTCTCGGTGGGCGCCTCGCGCCCGGCCGTCGGGATCGACTCGGTCGGGGCGTCCCGCTCGGCGGTGGCCACCGACGCGGTCCGCTCCTCGGTCTTGGCCTGCGCCGGAATCTCGCCGGTCGGTGTCTCGTCGCCGCGAACGGCGGTGAACACGTCGGTGTCGGAGTCCCGTTCCTTGGCGGCGAGGCCGTGGTGTTTCTCCGGCTCCTTCTCGTACTGCCGGTCCACCCGCCAGCGGCCGATCGTCACCCCGACGATGCCGGACAGGAACACCACGAGCGCTGTGAACGCCGCGAACGTCGTCAGCTCGTTGAGCAGGCCCCCGGTGTAGAGGCCCTTGTAGAACAGACCGATGAGCCAGGAGACGGCCCCGCTGACGACCCCCGCGACCAGGCCGGCCAGCAGCCAGGTCATCGCCAGGTCCTGCCGGCGATCCGGATCCCGATTGGCCGTGGCGTCGGCCCGGCCGTCCGAAAAGCCCCACGCGGCCACCACGATGACGTACAGGAGCAGCAGCACCACGCTGATCCAAGCGGCCCATTCTTGCCAAGCGTTGATCATCGCCCCCTGCAGCAAGCGAACGATTACCATTCCCGCGGCTAGCCCCAATCCGCGCAGCATCCAGTTGCTCATGGGGGAAAAGCGTAGCGAGTACCGTCAAGACCTGTGACACATTCCCAGCGTCGAGGAAATCTGAAAGCGCAAATCCGGGCCGGTGGGCTAGACGCGATGCTGGTCACAGACCTGATCAACGTGCGCTACCTATCGGGGTTCTCGGGGTCGAACGGCGCGTTGCTGGTCTTCGCCGACGATCGGGTGCCCATTTTGGCCACCGACGGGCGCTATCGCACCCAGGCCGCCGAGCAAGCACCCGACCTGGAAATCGCGATCGAGCGGGCGCTCGGGCGCCACCTGGTCGGTCAGGCCGCTGACGGCGGCGTGCGCAAGCTCGGCTTCGAAAGCAACGTGGTCACCGTCGACGGGTTCGACGCGCTGACCGGGGAGCTGGACACCCGCGGCGGGGAAACCGAGCTGGTGCGGGCCGCCGGCACGGTCGAGGCGCTGCGCGAGGTCAAAGACGCCGGCGAGCTGGCGCTACTGCGGCTGGCCTGCGAGGCGGCCGACGCCGCGCTCGAGGATCTGGTGGCACGCGGTGGTCTGCGGCCCGGACGAACGGAGCGTGAGGTGAGCCGCGAGCTGGAGGGCTTGATGCTCGACCACGGCGCCGACGCGATCTCGTTCGAGACGATCGTGGCCGCGGGGCCGAATTCCGCGATTCCCCACCACCGCCCGACCGACGCCGTGCTGGCCGACGGCGATTTCGTCAAGATCGACTTCGGCGCGCTGGTGGCCGGCTATCACTCCGACATGACCCGCACCTTTGTGCTGGGCAAGGCAGCGGACTGGCAGCTGGAGATCTATCGGCTGGTCGCCGAGGCGCAGCGGGCCGGCCGGGAGGCGTTGCGGCCGGGCGTCGGCCTGCGCGAGGTGGATGCCGCGGCGCGTCAGCTGATCGCCGACGCCGGTTATGGCGAGAACTTCGGCCATGGCCTGGGGCATGGTGTGGGCCTGCAGATCCACGAGGCGCCGGGCATCGGGGCCACCTCGGCCGGCACGCTGCGTGCGGGCTCCGTCGTGACCGTGGAGCCGGGCGTTTACCTGCCCGGCCGGGGCGGTGTCCGCATCGAGGACACGTTGGTGGTGGCCGATGGACCGTCGGAGGGCGCCGACGCGACCCCGGAACTGTTGACCTGCTTCCCGAAGGAATTGGCGGTCCTCACCTAGCTTTCGGGGTGGATGCCCCGTGCCCACCCTCGTCGTCACGGATCTGCACGTGGTGATGTGCTGTGTGTCGTGCCCCGTCACCTGTGCGCGGTGCTGGGCTGCGCTGTGACGAGGGAGTCGAACCCTCTGCACTGCCCTTCGTGCGCCAGGAGTGACCGGGCTTGGCCCGCCGGTCAGGGCTTGTGCACGCCTCCGCGACAACTACCTGCTGCACCCCGAATCCCGTCAATCCAGGAGGTCCACCTCCCAGTTGGAGCGTTGGATCCGCACGTCGAGCTCGCGAAGGTCGCGGGCAGCCTGATCGGCCTGCGCCCGCAGATCGGCAACAGGCAAGGCGGACAACATCTTTAGCTCTGACCGCAATTGGCGCGAGTAGCTCTGCTGGGTGTTCCCCGCGGCCGCATCCGCCGCGGTGGTCAAAATGTGGTGACGCCAGCGCAGCGCGTCCCGGCGGGCCAACGCGTCGGTCAGCGTGCCGTCGGCACCGATCGTCGTGGCCGCGTTGGTGCGATTGATGCGCCGGATCAGGTCTTCGTACTCGTCCACCACGCCGTCGACTTCGGCGAGCAAGGCCGCGGCGTCCTCGGCCGGTTCTTCACCCTCCTGATAGCGGGCATTGCTCACGATGCGCGCGCGCAACTGTTCCATGCGACGCGCCGCGGTCGCCCGCAGCGATAGCGCCTCGGCCAGCTTCACTGTCTCGTCCCCTCAAATCGGTGAGCCCAAGTTAGCGACAACGCATTTCCGACGCCAGTCACTAAGCTGTGTGGATCCGGTCTAGGGAAAGCTCAGGGAAATGACGACGGTGAAGCAAGCGAGACCGTGGGTTCGTCTGTCCACCGGCGCGCTGGCCGCGGGGCTGGCCGTGTCCGCCCTCGGCCTGGCCGGCGTCGCGGCGGCGGCGCCGGCGCCGGTGCCCACCAACCACTGGTGCCCGGGGCAGCAATGGGACCCGGCCTGGGGCACCAACTACCACTGGGACTTGAATCTGTGCCACGACTGGCTGGGCCCGGCCC
>NZ_MBET01000030.1:0-20697 GCF_001954215.1 Mycobacterium sp. IS-2888 | reverse complement strand
GCGTGGGTCGCGTCGATGTCCTCGGCGAACCCGTACGCGTAGACGAACGTCGAATTGGACGCCACATCGCAGCGCACGTCGTTAGCCGCCGCGATCACCACGAACAGCTGGACATACGTCCGCAGCCCCCGGCTGCCCGCGTTCCCGATGGTGATGGTCCGCTGCGTCGGGGTCTGCGCGGCCGTTCGGTTGGACGAATGCGAGCGCGCTACCGCCAAATCGATGGACGCCGCCGTCGCCAGGCGTTGCGCGGCGCTCATGAACGCATCGGCCTCGTGGGGGTTGTCGGTGCCCTCGGCCTGACGCAGCAGCGCGGCGATCCGCGCCAGCATCTTGTCGTCAGTCATGAGCGCCGCTCCTCCTCATCGCTTCGCTCTGCATCGTCGCCGGCGGAGTCATGTCGTCAAACTAACGGACCGATCCGACACGTCGCTTACAGCCGCTCGGTGATCCACGAGACGACGTCCTCGAGGACCTGGTCACGCTCGGGCTCGTTGAAGACCTCGTGGTACAGCCCGGGATAGACCTTCAACGTGACGTCGGTGGAGCCGACGCATTCGATCAGGCGGCGGCTGCCCGCGACGGGAATCAGCCGGTCGTCGGAGCCGTGCATCACCAGCAGCGGCGCGGTCAGCGCCGGCGCCCGCCGCGGCATCGTCTCGCCGACCTGCAGCAGCGCACGCCCGATTCCGGTCGGGACCTTGCCGTGGTACACCAGCGGGTCGGCGTTGTAGGCCGCCACCACCGCGGGGTCCCGGGAGATGGCGTTGACGTCGAGATCCTGCACCGGAAGGCCGGGCGCGACGACGCCCAGCACTTTGGCGGCGATCGCCATCAGCGGATTCACCTGCTCCTGGGCCGCCACCGCCGGACCCGACAACACCATCAGGTCGTAGTTGTCCGGGCGTTCGACGCCGTAGGCGAAGACGATCCCGCCGCCCATGCTGTGCCCGAGCACGACGCATTTGAGGCCGTGGTGTTCGCGGGTGGCGATGCCGACCAGGGTGTCGAAGTCGGCCGTGTACTCGGAGATGTCGCGCACCAGCACCCGCTTGCCGCCGGAGCGGCCGTGGCCCCGGTGGTCCAGCGCGTAGGTGACCAGCCCGGCGCGGCCGAAGCACTGCGCGACGTGGTCGTAGCGGCGGGCGTACTCGCCCAGACCGTGTGAGAGCACGACCACGGCTCGCGGCGCGGTGTCCGGAATCCAGACGTCGTAGACGATGCGCACGCCGCCCAGGCCGTCGAAACTTCTTTCGCTGCGGGTCGTACTCATCATGTGGCAGCGTAGTGGCCACCTCGCCGGGATGCGTCGGAGGCTCTGCGTACGCTCGAAGCCGTGACTGTGCTCGCGGAAAACCCCCAGAGCGAGCCCGGCGGGGATTTCTCGGCCCATGCCGAGCCGTACCGGCGTGAACTGCTCGCGCACTGCTATCGGATGACCGGCTCCGTGCACGACGCGGAGGACCTGGTGCAGGAGACGTTCCTGCGGGCCTGGAAGGCCTACGACCGCTTCGAGGGCAAGTCGTCGATACGAACCTGGCTGCACCGCATCGCCACCAACACCTGCCTGACCGCGCTGGAGGGCCGGCAGCGGCGGCCGTTGCCGACCGGGTTGGGGAGTCCCAGCTCGGACCCGGGGGCGGAGCTGGTGGAGCGCCGCGAGGTGCCTTGGCTGGAGCCGCTGCCCGACCCGACGGACGAACCCGCCGACCCTTCGGTCATCGTCGAGTCCCGGGAATCGGTGCGGTTGGCGTTCGTCGCTGCGCTGCAGCACCTCTCACCCCGGCAGCGGGCGGTGCTGTTGCTGCGCGACGTGCTGCAGTGGAAGTCCGCCGAGGTGGCCGACGCGATCGGTACCACCACGATCGCCGTCAACAGCCTGCTGCAGCGGGCCCGCTCGCAGATGGAAGCCGTCGGCCCCAGCTCCGGTGACCGGTTGGCCGCGCCGGAATCGCCGGAGGCGCAGGACCTGCTGGACCGCTACATCGCGGCCTTCGAGGCCTACGACATCGACCGGTTGGTCGAGCTGTTCACCGCCGAGGCGGTCTGGGAGATGCCGCCATACACCGCCTGGTACCAAGGCCCGCGCGACATCGTCAGCCTCATCCATCAGCAGTGCCCCGCCGAGTCCGCCGGCGACATGCGCATGATTGGCTTGACCGCCAACGGCCAGCCCGCCGCGGCGATGTACATGCGCGACGGCGATGTGCACCTGCCCTTTCAGCTGCACGTGCTCGATGTGCGCGGCGACCGGGTCGCACACGTGGTCGCCTTCCTCGACGATGCGTTGTTCGCGAAGTTCGGGTTGCCCGCCTCGCTATGAGGCTGCGCGCCTCGACCGTGACGCTACGGTCACATTCGACGCCCAGCGTGACGGCAGCGTCACGTTCGGCGCAGACGTCGGAAGGGTGCGGCAGATGACGGAATCCCCGCGGGCGGTACCGGTAGCCGGTCGGCCGCTACTGCTGCTGGGCGCCTTCGACATTGGCAGCGTGGGCTATGCGGCCGAGGAATTCTTCCTCTCCGGGACGGCGAGGTCCTACGCCCCCGAAACGGCGCTGAGCCCCGACGGTCGGTGGAGCGTAACCCCTTGCGGCACTGCCGATTACACCACTCGCGCGGTGGTATTGACGCCGACGGACCCGGCCCGCTTCAACGGGACCGTGCTCGTCGAATGGCTCAACGTGAGCGGCGGCATCGACGCTCCCGCGGTGTGGATGATGGCGCATCGCGAGGTACTTCGCTCGGGCTACGCCTACGTCGCGGTCTCGGCCCAGCGGGTGGGGATCGACGGAGGCGAGAGCCTGCTCGGCTTCGACATGTCGCTGAAGACCCAGGACCCGGCACGGTATGCACCCCTGAGCCATCCCGGGGACGCGTTCGCCTACGACATCTTTTCCCAAACCGCCAAATTCGCCAGGGGGATCCTGCCCGGGGTGCAACACGTGGTCGCGGTGGGCGAGTCCCAATCCGCGATGTTCCTCACGACCTACGTCAACGCCGTCGATCCGCTCGCCCGAGCCTACGACGGCTTCCTGGTCCATTCCCGATTCGGTTCTGCCGCACCGCTTGACGGCATTTCCATCTTCGATGAATCGCAGACCGGCATGCCGGATGCGGTGCGGTTCCGTCCGGACCTGCGCGTCCCGCTCGTCACGATCATCACCGAAACCGACCTCTTGGGCCCGGTGCGGTATGGCTACTACTTCGCCCGGCAACCCGACAACGAATGGCTGCGGGTCTGGGAGATCCCCGGGGCCTCTCATGCCGACAACTACACGATCCAGGTGGCGCCGATCGACAGCGGCTCGGCGCCTCTCGACGACATCGTGGCGGCCTACGCGCCGACCAACATGCTGATGGGTCAGCAACTCGGGCACTGCATCAACTTTGCGCCGCAACACCACTACGTGGTGCAGGCCGCGCTCGCGGCCCTGAACGCATGGGTCCGCACCGGCGAGCCGGCGCCCACCGCCCCACCCATCGCCGTGCGCGAAACCGACCAGCCCCAACCGATTCTGGACGCCAACGGCCTGGCCCGCGACGGCATCAGGACCCCGTGGGTGGACGTGCCGATCGCGCGAACCTCCGGCATGGGCGCCTCAGGCGTCTCGGAGCTCGACCCGTCAAGCGTCATGACGGCGATCTTCGGCTCGGGCGAACGTTTCGACGATGCCACCGTGCGCCGGCTCTACCCGGGCGGGGCCGGCGAATACCTCGAAAGGTTCACCGCCGCACTGGATACGGCGATCCAGTCCGGGTTCATCCTGGCCGCGGATCGCGCCGAGATTCTCGAAATCGCCGACGCGACCTATCCGCGCGGCCGCTCAGAATAGGCGGCTGTCCGGCGGCGGCCCCTCCACCGGGCGCACCAGCCCGGTCCCGGTGATCAGCGGCAGGTCCAGCGCCGACAGCAGCCCGGGTGCGGCGGCGCACACCGCGGGGATCGCGTTGACCATGCGCGACGCGCCCGCGACGCGTGCGCCCAGATCGTGGTCGTGGTCCTCGGCCATCTCGAACTCGCACCGCATGCTCGGCGAACCCTCGATCTCGACGCGGTAAAGCCCACGCCCGGAAGCCAATCCGTAGCCGAGGTCCTTGGGCTCGATGGAGATGTTCGGCTGCGGCCAGTCCGGTGCGATGTCGTCGCGCATCCGGGTGACGTGGTCGATGACGAGCGTCGGCTTGTCACCGACGTAACCGGTCAGCGTCGAGCGCATCGCCGCGATGGTGCCGGCCGCGATGTGCCCGGTGGGCGTGTCGAAGGCCTCGGTGGCAGGCAGTCGCTCGTTGCTCTCCTCGATGTTGTCGATTTTGACTCCCAGCCCCGACGCGAGCTGGTGTAGCACCGGGCCCCAGCCGAAGGTGAACACCCCGGGCGTGGCAGCGAAAGCGTCGAATTCGGGCGGCTTGCCGAAGCCAAGGATCTCGTATACGGCGGCCTTGTCGGGGTAGGTGGCGTAGTTGAACATCTCCGTCACCCGGACCGACTCGATGGCCCGGGATACGCCCGTAAGGACCAGCGGCAGAACGTCATTGGCGAACCCCGAGTCGATGCCGGTGGTGAAGAACGACACGCCGCCCTCCAGCGCGGCGCGCCGCAGCGGCTCGGTGAAGGCCGCATCGACAGCGTCGGGGAACACCAGCGGCACCACCGAACACGACACCACGTTCTTTCCGGCCCGCAGGATCGACACCATGTCATCCACGGCCTCCAGCGGCCGCAGATTGGCGCCGGCCGCGTACACCACCACGTCGGCGTTCCCGGCCAGCATCGGCGCGGCGTCCTGGCTGGCGACCACACCGACCGGTGCGACGCCGCAGAGTTCGCCCGCGTCGCGGCCCGCTTTGGCGGCGCTGTGCACGACGACATCGACCAGTTCGAGCGCGGGGTGGTCGATGACGCCCCGCAGGGCGATCACGCCCATCGAGCCCGGACCCCAGACGCCTACTTTGAACACAAAACTATCTCCTAATATTAGGATGGCTAGATCTACATTTAGGACAAATCTAGGGAGGTGGACGTGGCTGCGTCAACCGTCAAATCGCCGCCCACTGGCCGGGTGATGGATGTGCTTGCCACGCTTGCGGATTCACCCGAGGGGCGGACCTCGGCCGAGCTGGCGAAGAGCTGCGGGATCAGCACCTCGACGTGCGCCCTGGTGTTGGCGGAGCTGGAGCGGGGAGCATGGGTGACGCGGCGCGAGGACCGCCGCTTCTTTTTGGGCAGCGGGTTGTTCGCGCTAGTCCACGGGCTGCGGACGCAGTTCCCGCTGCTGGACCGGGGGCGCGAGGCGCTGTCCTTCCTGCACGACACCCTCGGCGCCGGCTGCTCGATGTCGAAGATCGGCGAGAAGCAACTGACCACCGTCGATGCCGTCGGGCACGCCACTGACGGCGAGCACGCCGTCGGCCAGTGCTTCCCCATCGACCCACCGTTCGGACTGGTCGCGATGGCCTGGCGCGACGACGATTCCGTCCGGGCCTGGCTGCATCGGGTGACGCCGCGGCTGACCCCCGCCGAGATCGCCGACCATCAGCGGGTGCTGGCCGACATCCGGGCCCGCGGCTATGGCGCGTGGCGGTTCGACGATACCCACCGATCGCTGCACGACAGGCTGGCCGCAGCGCTGGCGTCGCTGGAGCCGACGGCACAGGTGACCCGGCGGTTGACCACGCTGATGACGATGGTGACGTTGCAGTCGGTCACCGATGTCCTCGAAACTGAGCTGGCCGCAACGGAATTCGTTGTGCTGCCGATTTTTGGGCCGGATGGCCAGCCGGAGTACCAAGTCGAGATCCACCTGGGCCGCCCGGCCGGGCTGGCGCTGCCGGAGCTGGACGACGCGCTGCGGCACGCGCAAGGCCTGCTGACCCCACTAGGCTGAGGACATGCCCGCCAACTCCGAGATTCGGCGTGCGGCCGACCGGGCCGTCACCACGACGTCGTGGCTACGGTCCAGGCATTCGTTCTCGTTCGGTGACCATTACGACCCCGACAACACCCACCACGGGCTGCTCTTGGTGAACAACGACGACATCGTGGAGCCCGGAAGCGGATTCGACACCCACCCGCACCGCGACATGGAGATCGTGACATGGGTGCTGCAAGGTGAACTCACACACCAGGATTCGGCCGGCAACCGCGGGGTGATCTATCCCGGCCTGGCCCAACGCATGTCGGCCGGCAGCGGAATCCTGCATTCGGAAAAGAACGAGTCATCAACGGATCCCGTGCATTTCGTGCAGATGTGGGTGATCTCCGACGAGACCGGCATCTCCCCCAGCTACCAGCAGCACGAGGTGGACCCCGACCTGCTGGACGGCGGGCTTGTGACCATCGCCTCAGGCATACCCGGACATGAGGCGGCCATCACGCTGCACAACCGCAACGCCGCGCTGCATTGCGCGCGCCTGCGACCCGGCGACTCGGTGAACCTTCCGCGGGCCCCCTACCTGCATCTCTTCGTGCCGCGCGGGCGGGTCAGCGTGGAGGAGACCGGAGAGCTCGAAGCGGGCGACGCGATCCGGTTCACCGACGCCGAGGGCCGGCGGCTGACCGCAAGCGAGCCGGCGGAACTGCTCATTTGGGAGATGCATGCCGGTCTGGGGGGTTGAGACGACATAGAGTGGGCACGACAGACAGGAGCCCGCATGTCTCAATCGCAGCCGCGGCACGCGGCGCCGAACCCCAAGCGAAACATAAAAGCGCTACGGACCGTGCGGTTCTGGGCGTTGCCGATCGTCGTCACGCTGGCCCTCATGTCGGCGCTGTGCGCCCTGTATTTGGGCGGGATCCTCAACCCGACGACCAACCTGCGGCATTTCCCCATCGCGGTGGTGAACCAGGACGCCGGGCCGGCGGGCAAGCAGATCGTCGACGGTCTGGTCGCAGGCTTGGACAAGGACAAGTTCGACATCCGGGTCGTCACCCATGACGAGGCCCAGCGCATGCTGGACCGGGCCCAGGTGTACGGCGAGGCGGTGATACCGCCGACCTTCTCGTCGAGGCTGCGGGACTACGGGGCGAGCGCGGTCACGACCGGCCGCTCCGAGCGGCCGGTGATCTCGATCTCGACAAACCCGCGGGCGGGCACGCTGGGCTCCAGCATCGCCGGGCAGACCCTCACCCAGGCGATGACCGTGGTCAATAGCAAAGTGGGCCAACGACTTTCCGCCGACGTGACTGCCCAAACCGGCGGGGCGCCGATGGCGGGCGCGGCGGTGGTGGGGCTTGCCAGTCCAATCGACATCAAGTCTGGCGTGTACAACCCATTACCGAACGGAACGGGCAACGGGCTGTCGGCGTTCTATTACGCGCTGTTGCTGCTGCTCGCGGGATTCACCGGCAGCATCGTCGTCAGCACACTGGTCGACTCGCTGCTCGGCTACGTGCCGGCGGAATGGGGCCCGGTGTACCGGTTTGCCGAGCAGGCCAACATCTCTCGATTCCGCACGTT
Source organism: Mycobacterium sp. IS-2888 (assembly GCF_001954215.1). Classification (NCBI taxonomy): domain Bacteria; kingdom Bacillati; phylum Actinomycetota; class Actinomycetes; order Mycobacteriales; family Mycobacteriaceae; genus Mycobacterium; species Mycobacterium sp. IS-2888. The sequence goes on along the minus strand of NZ_MBET01000030.1, from coordinate 13,237 downwards.
GTTGGTCAAGTGGGGAATCATGGCGATCCTGGCCCTGCTCACGTCGGCGGTCTATCTGGCGATCGCGCACGGCCTCGGGATGCCGATCCCACTCGGCTGGCAGCTGTGGCTGTACGGGGTGTTCGCGATCATCGCCGTGGGCATCACGTCGAGTTCTCTGATCGCCGTGCTGGGCTCGATGGGCCTGTTGTTTTCGATGTTGATCTTCGTGATCCTCGGCTTACCGTCGGCAGGAGCCACCGTCCCGCTGGAGGCGGTGCCGCCGTTCTTCCGTTGGCTGGCCGAATTCGAGCCGATGCACCAGGTGTTCCTCGGCGTGCGGTCGCTGGTGTACCTGGGTGGCCACGGGGATGCCGGTTTGTCGCAGGCGTTGCTGATGACCTCCGTGGGCCTGGTCATCGGGTTGTTGGTCGGCGGCATCATCACGCACCTGTACGACCGCAAGGGCTTTCACCGGATTCCCGGGGCCGTCGAACTGGCGATAGCCGCGGAACATCAAGCCCAGCATCAGGCGCGCGCAAGCAAGGAGGGCGCGCGCGCCACCCAGCCCGAGCCCGAGCCCGAGGCTGCGGCCGGCGGCGAGGAGCACGAGGGCACCCTCGACGACGAACCTCAGCCCGCGCACGAAAGCCCAAGCGAGCAAACGTAATTCCAGCGCGGCCGAAGCGTCACGCGTTTGTTACTTAAGTTGACAGTGGGGCCTGTGTGGCTGATGCTGTGCATGTTGCATCCTCACCCGGGCCGAAAGGGCTACCGTGCTGACCCGCCCCCCAGGTTGGCGCCGACTGGCCGCCTGCTGCACCGCCGTGCTCGCATGCGTGACGCTGGCGAGCACCACGGGCCAGCCCCTCGCGCGCGCCGCGGACGGCCGGGAGATGCTGGCCAGCGCCATCAGCACCACCCAGGGCTCCTACCTGGTGTACAACTTCGGCCCCGGTCATCCCACGCCGATGCTCAACGCCGGCGGTGGCTGGTACGAGATGAACAACGGCGGCCACCTGATGATCATCAAGAACGCGGCCGGGCGGCTTGCCCCGCACCTGTTGGTGGACAGCCACCAAGGTGACCAGGCGCGCTGCGAAAGCAATCCCGCCGCCCGAACCTCCGAGGGACTCTGGCAGGCCTCGGAGATCTACCCTCCGCTGCAGGCGTGGCAGCGGATGGGACAACCCACGATCGCCATCAACGCCAACTTCTTCGACGTGCGCCCGCAGAAGGGCGGCTCCTGGCGGCAGACCGGCTGCAGTTCACCGCTGGGCGCGTTCGTGGACAACACCAACGGCCAGGGCCGCGCCAACCAGGCGGTCACCGGCACCGTCGCCTATCCCGGCAAGCAAGGCCTTTCGGGCGGCGGCGAGAGCTGGAGCGCGCTGACGACGATGATCCTCCCGTCGGGTGCGGCGCCGTATGTGGTGTGGCCGAAGGGCAAGAACGACTACGACTCCGCCACCCCGGTGATCCAGGACCTGCTCAACAAGAACGCGAGGTTCGTCGCGGTGTCCGGCATCGGGCTGCTGGCGCCGGGCAACACCGGGCAGCTCCACGACGGAGGTCCGAGCGCGGCGCGTACGGCCCTGGCCTACGCGAAGCAAAAGGACGAGATGTACATCTTCGAAGGCGGCAGCTACACACCGGACAACATCCAGGACCTGTTCCGCGGCCTCGGCAGCGACACGGCCGTTTTGCTCGACGGCGGTGGGTCCTCGGCCATTGTGCTGCGCCGCGAAACCGGCGGCATGTGGGCGGGCGCCGGGTCACCGCGGGGCTCGTGCGACACGCGGCAGGTGCTGTGCGACTCGCACGAGCGCGGCCTGCCGAGCTGGCTGGCATTCAATTAGCTTCGGCCGCAGCGCTTTTGGTGGCATTCGGCCCCAATCGGAAGATCAGCAGGCTTGCCGCCACCACCGCTGCGGTGACCCCGAACACCGGAGCGACGACGAACCGCGACATCGTGGCGCCGGCAAAGGCGCCGGCACACATCGTGAAAACGACGCTGAACCGCAGCTTTTCGCGGGCGCCGGTGCCGCCGGCGAGACGGCTGTCCAGGCCGAGGCTGACGATCGTCGAGGTCAACACCGTGGTGGAGAGTTCTTGGATCCCGAACTGGCGGGCACTCGAGTGCTGCAGGCCGAACGTCACCGCGAGCGCGCCGATCAGGATCAGTTTGGTGTTGTCGTGATAGCGCAGCACTCCCGTCCCGCCCAGGATCGACAGCGCGATCAACAACACGATCTCCGCCGCCAACACCGTGGTGATCCACGACCGGGTGCGCTCGCCGAAGTGCCGTGCCAACCGGCCGCTGAGGATGGTGGTGCAGACGAAGGTGGGCAGCGCCACCACGACCGCGGTCAGGTCGATGCTGGTTTTCGGCGCGAGCCAGAAGCCAAGGAAGATCACGTTTCCGGTCATATTCGCGACGAACACGTGGCCGAGCGCCAGGATGCTGATCGAGTCGGCCAGGCCGGTGGCGAAGGTCAGCAACAACAACGCCGCAACGGTCGATCGCTCCGATACCGGCGAAGTAACGGCCATGGGATGCAGGGTCTTTCGGCCCGCGCTACGGCCGGGGCGTCAGATCCAGCGAGGTGATGGTCGTCATCCTGGTCACCAGCCAGCGCCCCTTCACGCGCTTCATGAACAGCCGGTAGGACAGGTACTTCAACGCCGGGATGTTCTTGGTCAGCGGGCTGGTGGACGTGGTGTTGGTGTACACGATGACGACGGCGTTCGGGTCATCCAGCGATTCCACCGCCGCGCCGGTGACCTGGGTGCTGTTGGTCACTTTCGCCTGCTTGTTGGGCGCCACGATCGAGTCGACGAATTTGCGGTACTGGGCTTCGAAATCGCCGCTGAGGTACGTCGCGGCGCGATCGGCCAGGCCGTCCATGTTCTCCGGGGTGTAGGTCCACAGGGTCGTGATCGCGTTGGCCGCGGTCCGGGCCACCTTGAGTTTGGTTGCGGCGGTGGCACGGTCGGTCAGGTAGGGCTGCAGGGTCGAACCCGCAAACGCCGCGGAACCGACGAAGAGCACCGCCGCCAGCGCGACGGCAATGGCCCTGCCCTTCCCGCCGAGTCGCTTGAAGCGGAAGCGGACGCGCTTGGGCTTGGACTTGGTAGTCGCTGCCGGCTCATCGGCCTTGTCGTCCTCGTCCGCCTCAGCGCCGGGCTCTTCGGCTTCTGTCGCCGCAGAGTCAGTTTCGTCCTGCTCGACGGAGTCGTCGCTCTGGGCTTCCTTGGTTACCTTGGCCACCTTGGCTTCTGGGGTTTCCGAAGTTTCCGAGGCCTTTTCGGTCAGATCACCTGCAGCAGGTTGCTGATCTTCCACTGCTTCCCTTCCTGCGTTGCGGTTACCGTCCACCGATTCGTGTTCTCGATTACCTGCTTCTCATCCGGCGACTTGGAGGTGACCGCGGTCGCCACCATTACGGTGACGGTGCCGTCGTCGTTCCAGCGTTCGACGCCGGTGCCCAGGACGGTGCCCGTGGCCGGTTCGGCGCGCGCGACCTGGAGCAGGATCTCGTTCGCCTTGTCCGTGTACTGCTTGGCGAACTCACCCGTCGCCTGGGCCAATATCCGGTCTACGTAGTTGTTGGCGTGAAAGGGATCGATGGAGGTGAACTCCGTCATGAAACCCGTCACGTAATTGAGCACCTGGCGGTCTTTCGAAGCCTGGTGTTCGGCGGACTGATGAGAGATCAGCATCAGGGTGGAGGCCGTGACCGCCGCCGCCATGACGAGCGCGGCAACGGCGATCATGAGCGGGTACGCCCACGGCCGGTACGACATCGGCGGGCGCGCGACGAGCAGGGAGTCCTCGCCCGGCGCAAATTTGCGGCGCGGACTCATTTTCCGTTCCCGGGTGGTTTCGGTTTGGTCAGGACGCTGAGGTCGTCGACGAGCCAGCGGTCGTTGCCGCCTTTGGCGAAACTCACCCGCACGGTCGCGCTGATATACCGCTGCTCGGGCCCCACACCGCGCCGCCCCTGCATGAACAACAGCATCGTCGCCCGGTCCGGCGTCGCCGTTTCGATGGAGCCGTCGGTCACCCAGTACTCGTTGATGACCGGGTTGCCTTTTTCGACGATGCCCTGCTGTTCGGCGAGCTTGTGCCGATATTTGTCGGTCGCCAGCGACTGGGCGCGGGAAAAGTCGTCGTGTAGCGACTTCGGGTCGTACGTCAGCATCTGTGCGACGATCTTCGGCCCCTGCACCTGGATCTGGGCCTTGGTTTGTTCGCTTTCCCGATCGCGGGAATACACCACCAGATAGCTCACGCCGACGCCCGCAACGCACACCGCCGCCGCGGTGATGACCGCGACCGCGCTCCAGCGCCGCATGTTCGGCGGCCGCCGATCCGGTTCGACCCAGCGGGCCTCGGTGCGCAGCAGCATGTCGGCGAAGGTGCAGCCGCGTGAATCCCAAAGCGGCCATAGCCATCCCACCAGCGACACGGTGTCGAGGAGATGGGCGAGGTCCCGAAGCAGCAGCCCCCACACCCCGAGCGGCTCGCCGTCGCGGTGCAGCACCGTGATGCCACAGAGCGCGCGGCCCAGGCTCCAGCCGACGATGCTCGGCAACACCAACCGGTTGACCAACGTCAGCAGGATGGCCACGCCGAGGACCGAGACGCACACCCACCACCAGACCGGGTGCTTGCGGACGGTCAGCGCGGCCAACGCCATCGTCGCCACCACGGCACCCCCCGGAAGCACATCGAGGGCGAACGCACCCGCCCGGATGTGCCAGGGCGCCAATGCATTCCGCGGTGACTCCGGGACTTCCGCCTTGGTCTGGGTCTTAGCTTGCGTCTCCTCGACCACCACCGTCACTTCGTCACCTGGTCGAGCTTGGCGATCCTGTACTGACCCTCCGCGGTCGCCATCGTCACCCGCAGCCGATACCCGGTCTCGTTCTCCGACTTGTCGCTGGCGACCTTGACGCGCATCGCGACGAGTACGTCGATGGAACCGTCTTTGTTGTTGCGCTCCACCGCCGCTCGCACATCGGCCACCTGGACGTGGATGTTCGAAGCCTGGTACGCCTGAACGAGCATGCTGGTGTACAGCAGGGCTTGGGCGCGGAAAGCGTCTGTGCCGCAGTCGATGATCTTCTGTTCGCTCGCGACCATCGCGTTGGTGTCCGGCGCCTGGGTCGCCGAAACACAATCGACCGCCGCTTTGAGCGCCGCGGCGTTGTTGCGCGCGATCACCTGGCTGTCGTGGTGGTAGCGCAGCGCAAGATAGCCGCCGGCCCCGATGCCACCGGCCGCCAGGACCAGTGCCGCCGCGATACCGGCCACCCACCCGCGACCGAGCCGCGACGGGCGGCGCTCCGCGGCGGCATCCCCGCCCTCGACGGCAGCGTCTTCGGATTCTTCCGAATCCTCGGTAGTCACCTCAGCGCCGAGCTGCTCCGCTTCGCCCTCGGGCTCCGCCACGTCCGCCGTCTCGGGCTCCGCCGCGGCGGTCACCTCGTCGCTGGTTTCGTCAGCCTCGGATTCCGGCGAATCCTCGGCCGTCACCTCGGCGCTGGTTTCGTCGGTGCTGCTCTGGTCGGCCTCGACCTCGGAGTCCTGACGGTTCTTCCGCCCTGGCCTTAGGGAAAGCCTGCGCAGACGACGAGCAATCGGCATCGGTGGGGGGTTCAGCCGGCCGGCGCCAGCATCTCCTTCCATCCGTCGTCTCCTGTTTTAGTCGAGTTTTCGACGGACCATTTAACTCCGTCGGGCCCTATCAGTTGACCGCTCTGCGGACTGTATACCGCCGACGGGGGGCCCCCGCCCGGAGTGTAGACACACGGGTTGGGCTGCTGTCCGTTGCACGTCACGGTACCCGATCCCGGCCGCGACAACGGGTCGCTGGTCGGCGGGGGCGTCCCGGCGACCCGGTCCGACGGCGCGGGGTTCATTCCGTTGTTGATCGACGGTGCCGGAATCACCATGCCCGGTCGCACCGACTGGTCACAGCGCGCGGCGGGTGCGGGGCAGGTCAGGATCTGGTTCGGGTCTCCGTACCAGGGGTTGGTTCCGGCCGGCACGTACGGCCTGGGGTCGCGGCACTCGCGTGGTGTGGCCGCCCGCTTACCGGGGATATCGACACACGGGATGTTGCGCGATCCACGCACGCTGTTGGCCGGCGTGTCCATCGGGATCTTGCAGTAGGTACCCGACGGCAGCGGCACCATGCTGGTGTCGGCCGGGGACCGCCATTCCGACGCGGGAACGAAACCCGTCAGGCAGGGTGGCGGCCAGTTGATCGACAGCCCCAGGTCGAGCGCCGCCTGGTTTGGGAACGGCGCGCCCACCGTCTGCGCGATCGACGCACCCTGCGGCAGGAACACCAGCACCTGTTCCAGACCGGTGTGGTAGCGCTTGAGCAGGTCGAACACGACCTCGAGGTTCGCTAGCGTCTGCGGTAGCGAATCCCGGACGTCGTTGAACACGTCGTTGACCTGATCGGCGGTCGGTGCCGCTTGGGACAGAATGCTTCTCACGTGCTGGTCGTTCGCCGCCGACTGCGCGGCCAAGGTGTTCAGGTTGCGCGCCCAACGCTCGATCGCGTCATTCGAATTGACCTGGCTGTCGAGGATCGGCCCGGAGTTCTGGATGATGTCGTTGACGTTGGTGATGTTGGTCCGAAAGTCCCCGACGATCGCCTGCGTGGAGTCGACGAGCCGTTGCAGGGCGGGCCCCAGCCCGCCGACCGATTCCGCGGTCTCGTCGAGCAGCTGGCCGATCTTGTCCTTCGGCAACACCGCAAGCCCCCGGTTGGCGGTGTCCAGCGCCGGCCCGATCTCGGAGGGCACCGTGCCCTTGGAAATGGTCTGTCCGTCGGAAAGGAACTTGCCGGGGTTGCCCGGCGACACCAGGTCCAGATACTGCTCACCGACCGCCGACACCGAGTGCACGTTGGCGATCGCGTCGATCGGGACCTTGTAGCGGCTGTCGATACTGAGCGTCGCTTCGGCGCCTTGTTCGGTGGGCTCGACGTCGGTGACCTTGCCGATGGTGATACCGCGATAGGTCACGTTCCCCGTTGGATATAGCCCGCCCGAAGCCGGCAGCTCGGCCTTGAGCGTGTATCGACCGACGCCCATCAGGCTCGGGATCTGCAGGTAGTAGATGCCCAGCACACTCAGCGAGATCACCGTCAGGATCCCGAACAGTATGAGCTGGCGTCGAACGAAGGGAGTCAGCATTGTCCTCGCTCCGCCCTTTCCACCAGCGGTCCGCCGGGCGCGTCATTCGGGTTCGGCGTGTAGCGGACGTCGGGGATCATCGTCTCGGGATCGCGCCCGAACGACTGCTCGAGTGCGCGCAGAGCTCCCGACAACCCGGTACCGGTGAGGAACGCGTTGTCGATGGCGCTGTAGGTCAAGTCCAGTGTCAGCGACACGTTCATGTAGTCACCGCGGACCACCTTCGGAACGCTGTCGATGTCGAACGGCTGCGTGAGGATCAACTTCAGCGCGCCGATCAGGTACGGCGAGGCACGGCCGAGTTCCCGCAACGGGCATTGCAGCGATTGCAAATCCTGGTGCAAGGGTCCGCGCGCCTCGGACAGGTACTGGTCGGCGGCCTGGCTGAGCCGTCCCACCGAGTCGACCGCGTTGATCAGCAGCTGCTTGGTGTCGGCGAAATGCTTGATCAGCGGCGGGATGTCGGTCAGCACTCGATCCAGGACATCCGCACGGGCACCCACATAGACCAACAGCCGGTTGGTGGAATCAATCGCGTGGGTGATGTCGTCGCGCTGCTGATTGAGCTGGTTGGTGAAGGTATCCAGCTTGCCGAGGAAGGCCCGAATCTGCTCCCCACGCCCATTGAAGATGTTGAAGACCTCGTTCTGCAGCACCTCGAGGTTGGGAATGCCGCCACCGCGCAGGATCAACGACAGGCTGGCCAATGTTTCCTCGGTGGTGGGAAACGCGGACGAATTCTTCAGCGGAATGGTGTCGCCGGGCTTCAGCCGCTCCGGCGACGGGTTCGGCGGTGCGGCCAGCTCCACGTGCTGAGAACCCAGCAGTGAAGTCTGGCCGATCTTGGCGGTGGCGTTCTTCGGCAGCTTGACGCTCTTGTCCAGACCCAACGTCAGGGTGGCCACCCAGTTCTTCAACTTGATTTCTTTGATCGAGCCCACCAGGACGTCGGCGACCATGACCTTGCTGTTGTTGTTGATGGCCAACGTGTCCGGCATCTGCACATAGATCGTGTAAGAACCCGACCCGGTACCGGGACCGCCCGGGATCGCCACATTGGAGATGCCACGCCAGCCGCACGAGCTCAGCACCAGCGCGGCCACCAGCAACACCAGGCCCTGCCACGCGCGGCGGCGGATCAGCATCGTTGCGCCTCTCACTGCCCACCTCCTGGGTTAGCAGGCACCGGCGGCCCGCCGGCGTTGGGCGCGGGCGCTGCCACTGGCGCCGGGGTGGGAGCCACGGGACCCGGCGCCACGTCGGCTCCCGGCGGCGGCGGTGGGATCGGCACCTGCGGCGGGTTCTGGCCGATGACCGGCAAGATCGGGTTCTCGTCGTAGGAGTTGGGCGGTCCGGGCGGCGTCTGCAAGGTCGACTGGACGGGCTCGATGTTCGGGCCACCCATGAGCTCGGCCAACGACTCCGGCGTCATCAGGTCCGCGGTGATCGGCCCCACCTGCTGCCCCTGCATGCCCGGGGCGACAATCCAGCCGTGCTGCGTGTTGCGGTGCGAGGTCGGGGTGTCCGGCGACCAGATTCCGGGGACGGTGGTGTCCTTGTACCCCGGCGGCGGCTGCAGCCGCGGCTCGGAGTAGGCGATCTCCTTGGGCAGCGTCTCGGCGGTGCTGAACAGGTTCAGACCGAACGGCGGGTAGTTGAACTTGATCGCGTCGAGGATCGGCGCCAGGTACTGCGCACACAGCTCGGCCGACTCCTGATAACCGAGCCGGCTGCCGGCCTGAATGGAGCTGCAGATGAACTGCATCGGGTTGGCGAAGTTGGTGATCGCGGGAATGGCGACAACCGCGCCGTGTGACGGGTGGTAGATCTGGTTGATGTTCGCCGCTGCCGTCGGGGTGACGTGCAGGGCGGTCTCCAGCCCGTTCAGCGAATCCGGTTGCAGCACCGTGTTAGTCGCGGTGGCCAGATTGTTGAGGTCGGCGGTCAACACCTCGCGGTTCTTGTCGAGGAACGGCCGCACGGTGGAAAGCAGGCCGTCGAACTGCTGCAGCGCGTTGGACAGGTCGGTGTCGTTTTGCGCGAGCCGGCCGGTGACATCCGCCAGGTTCTGGTTCAGCGCGACGAACTGCTGATCGTCTTGGTGCAGCGCGTTGACGAACAGCGCAAGGCTGCGCACCACCGCAAAGAAGTCGCCGCGACCCTCATTGAGGGCGGTCAACGCCCGCGACAGGTTGTTCAGCGTCGTGTTGATCTGCTTGCTCTTGCCCGCCAGACCGTTGGCGAAGGACGTGATGACCTCACCGAACGGCCCCGTCGGCTGCTCTTTGGTCGGGCCGAGCTTGGAGATGATGTTGGTGATGCTGTTGCGCAATTGGTCCCACTCCACCGGGACCTGGGTGCGCTCTTCGGGGATCACCGCGTTGTCGCCGAGCACCGGGCCGCCCTTGTACACGGGCTCCAGCTGGATGGCCCGCGAGGCCACCAGGGTGGGGTTGAGGATCACCGCGGATGCGTTGGCGGGAACCTTGTATTTGTTCGCGTAGTGGAACGTCACCTTCATCTTGTCGCCCGTGGGCTCGATCTTGTCGATCGATCCCACCGGCAGACCCATGATCTGGACCTTGTCGCCCGGGTACAGCGCGTTCGCCGCCGGGAAGTAGGCGACCACGGTGTTATTGGTCAGCTTCTCGTAAAGCCGCCAGCCGACGTACCCCACGACGAGCGCCAGCACCACCACCAGCGACCCGACGATCAGCGTCGTGCGCGACAGCTTGGGTAGCCGCAGGTTGCGGATGTCGAAGACGGTGCTCAATTCTGGGTACCTCCCGTGACCCCGCTACCTCCGGCTCCGCCCGGATTGATGAAGGGCGCCGGCAACTGGTTGCCCGGCCCGGGCGGTGCCGGCGGACCCGGCGGCAGGGCCGGCGCGAAGGTCGACGGTGGCGGCGTCGGCCCGGCCGGTGCCAAGTTCTCGGTGCGCGCGCCCGGCGGTGCCTGAGGTGGCAGCGGCACCGGGGTCCCCGGAACGTTCGGCGGCGGGTCGCCGGGGCGCCCGGCGATCGGCATGCCCGGTGTGGGCGGCAGACCGTCGGGGTTCGGCGGCGACGTTTCGACGTCGACCGGCGCGGGGAAACCGACTCCACCGAACGGTCCGATGGCCGCACCCGCGCAGGGCAGCGGATTCCACGGCCGCGGCAGACCCTCATCCCCGACGGTGATGTTGCCGCCGGGATTCGCCGGACTGTACGAGCATGGTGACCCGGGCGGGACGGCCGGTCCCGGATGATCCGGGGTGCCCTCCAGCACCGGCGGCGCGGGCGGCGGCGCACCGTTGGGGAACCGGGTGCCGTTGGGGTCGGGCCACCGGAAGGACGGCAACGCGGCGCCGCGCCAGAAGTTCTCCGGGTCGATCCCGCGCTTCTTGAAAGCGGCGTCGACCCACGGCTGAACGATCTGATACAGGGCCAGGTTGTGCAGGACCACCTTGAAGAATGGTCCCGACGCGATGGCCTCGTTCAGCGACGGCAGGAACATGCCCACCTCGGTGAGCCCCGCAGCAAGATCGTCCTTACGCTGCACCAAGATGTCGCTGAGTGTGCGCAACTGTTCGAGTACGTGGTTCAGGTTCGGGTTGTCGTTGATGAAGCCCTTGACCTGCTCCGAGAATGCGGCGACGTTCGCCAACAACGCGTTGATCGCCTGACCGCGTTCGTTGAATGCGGCCAGCAGCGTCTTGGCATTGACCAGCAGCCGGTCGACCTGCTCGCTGCGGTCGCCGAGGACGCTGGCCACCTGATTGGCCTGGGCCAGAAGATGTTTGACCTCTTCGTCTCGTTTGCCGATCGTGTCGGAGAATTTGGCCACGCCCTCCAGCGCCGGGCTCAGGTGCGGGTAGGTCTGATCAATGGTCTGCGAGAGCACGTGGAGTGATTCTTTGACGGTGTCGATGTTCCAGCCCTGGGCGGCCTTGGTGACGTCGAAGAACGCGTCGTAGATCTGGTACGGGGTGGTGCTTTGCCCCAGCGGCAGTGTGGCGCCGGGCCGCAATTGCTGGTTGCCGCGCGGCTCGATCTCCATCACCTTCCTACCGAGGATGGTGTCGGTGCGGATCGCCAGCCGGCTCTCGCTGCCGATCGTGTTGGTGCCGATCGAGAACTTCATCAAGATGTGGTCGCCGTCGATCTTCATGGACTCGACCTTGCCGACGTCCATGCCGGCGATGCGCACCCGATCGCCCGCGCTGATGCCGCCGGAGTCGGTGAACTGCCCGTAGTAGGCGGGCCTGGCCATCAGCATTGGGACAGTGGTGAAGCTTTGCCCCACGCCGATCGCGAGCACCGTCACGATGATGCCCATGAGCCCGATGCGCAGGCGATTCGGAGGTTCCAGCGATCTCATTGCGGCGTGCACCTACCTGTCGGCTGCTGGAAAAGCCGGACGGTGCGGATGGGCCCCCCGGCCTGTAGGCCGTTGATCTTCATCGTGATGTCGCAGGCGTAGAAGTTCACGAAGTCGCCGTAGGACCCGATGGCGCGCCCGATCATGTTCAACCCGGGCGGCACCTTCTTGAGGTAGTCCTGCAGTTGGTCCTGCTGGTCGATCAGCGGCTGCTGTACGGCGTCCAGGTAGTTGAGTGTCTTATGCAGCAGACCGCGGTCCTCGGCCAGCAGATCGGCCACCGTGCCGGCGGCATTGCTGATGTGCGCGGTCCCGCCCGCCAAGGGGTCGGCGTGGTTCTTCAGCCCGGTGATCAACACTTCGAGGTTGTTGACGGTCTGGTCGAACTGCTGGCGATGCCGAACCGTGGTGTCCAGCACGATGTTCAGGTTCTTGATCACCTCGCCGATCGCCTGATCACGCTCGCCGAGCTGATTGGTCAGTTGGGCGGTGTTGTCCAGGATGTCGTTGATGGTGCCGCCCTGACCCTGGAACACCGTGATTAGCGCCGATGCGATCGTGTTGACCTTCTCGGGGTCCAGCGCCCGGAACAGCGGCTTGAAACCACCGATCAGGGCGTCGAGATCCAGCGCCGGCGACGTGCGAGACACCGGAATGAATCCACCCGGCGGCAGGATCCGGTCGGCGCCTTCGCCCTCGCCGCGTTTGAGCTCCAAATAGCGGTCACCGATCAGGTTGAGGTAGCGGATTTGCGCGGTCGTCGACTGATACAGCGGGACCGAGCGGTCGACGTTGAATTTCACCCGCACCCGCTTGCCACCGTCGACCAGCTCGACCGAGTCGACCTTGCCGATCTCCACCCCGGAGGCACGCACGAATTGGCCCTGCCGCAGCCCGCTGATGTTGATGAACTCCGCCGAGTACGCACTGGTGCGGTCGAACCTCATCTGGCCGAACACCACGACGATCATCACAGTGAACAGCAGCAGCACCAGCGAGAAGATGCTGAGTCGGACGATGGTACCGGTGATTTTCATGGGTTGATCGTGTTATCCCCTACCTGACGGCCCCACACGTACTCCATCGCATAGGGCGAACCGGTGTCGATGTGGTTGTAGGGCGCGATGCTGTTGCCGGTGTCCATCACCAATTCGGGTGCGGGCCACAGATCGTGGGTGATGTGCTGCCAGCAGCCGGGCGCACCCCCCGGCCCACCGCGGGCGTTCACCCGCGGCAGGTTGTCCGGCCAGGTATAGGGGTTCGGCGCGCCGCCGACCAGGCCGGCCAGCCCGCCGAGCATCGAGGCGATCAAGACGATCCCCGACAGCGGGTTCAGGATCGCGCTCAGTCCCGACAGCGCCTCGGTCTCGGTGTTCAGCGAGTAGCCGTTGCCGCCCAGGTACGTCCGGAGTTTGGGTTCCTCGTCGTGGTAGTTGCGGATGGTGCAGAAGATTTCGGGGCTGTAGGTGTCCAGCAGGTCGGCCGTGGGGACCAGGTCTTGGGCGCCGCGCGCCAGATACGGCCCACCCCGCTGGAAGATATCGGCCCCGGTGTTCCCGAACCCGGCCGCCGAGAGCAACGCCTGATCCAGATCCTTCTGCTGCGCATTGATCGAACGCGACGTCACCACCGCATGGTTGAGGAAATCAATCAAATCCGGCGCCGCATTGGCATAGGTGTC
>NZ_MBET01000029.1:0-9446 GCF_001954215.1 Mycobacterium sp. IS-2888 | reverse complement strand
GCGCCCGCGGGCCCGCCCGCGCCGCCGCCGTTGGTGGCGCCTCCGCCGCCCGGTGATCCGCCGGCGCCCAGCACCAGCAGAGCGGCGAATCCGGCTGCAAGGGCCGCGAACAGGCCCCTCCTCGTCGAGCTCGTCGTCCAGCTCGGCATATGCATCCCTCCAGTCAGGTCTGCGACCCAGTGTCGCATAGGGCCGTGCCCAGCTACCTAATCCGCGACCCGACAGGGCCGCCCGGGAACGCAACTCGGGGCCTTTGAGCTGCTGAGTTATGAATCGCGTGAGCTTGCCGGCGGAACATCCAGCATATGCCGGTAGACCGCGATACCGGCCAGCGCGACACCCATCAGCGCGGCCGAAGCCGTCAGCATCAGCGCGACGCTGCGCTCGTACAACAACCCGCCCGCCAGCGAGCCGGCCATGATGCCGACCTGGAACGCCGTCACGTACAGACCCGATGCGCCGTCGGGATCGTCGGCGCCGTTGCGCATGGCCGCGGATTGCATCATCGGCGACACCGCCGTGGCCATCGCGCCCCACAGCACGATCGCGGCGGTACCGATCACCGCCGTCGCCACCGAGGTGCGGCCGGTGAAGGCCAGCGCGGTCAGCACCACGAACGCGGCGGTCAGCCCGGCCATGCACAGGATGATGGCGCCCCGGGGCCGGCGGTCGGTCGGCCGCGCGGCCAACGGCACCGACAGCAGGCCCGCGACACCGTAGGCGGCCAGCACCCAAGCCAGGCTGGCCCCGCGCACCCCGACGACGTTGCGGATGATCACCACGATGAACGTGTAGGACACGAAGTGGCCGGTCACCGCGACCATCGCGAGCAGGCTCACCGCGATCAACCGGCCGTTGCGGTGATGCCGCGACCGGGGGCCGACGTGGGCGAGCTGGTGCTCGGTGAGCACCATCTCCGGAAGCATGATCCGGGCGGCCACCGTGACGATCGCCGCCGCAACGGTCACGCACACCACCGCGAGCCGCCAGCCCCACATCAGGCTCATCGCCGCGGTCAGGGGGCTGCCGACGACCAGCGCCAGGCTCGTTCCGAGGTACATCGACGTCGTGGCGCGTCCGGCATGGCTCGGCGGCACCAACCGGGTGGCGATCGGGGCGATCACCGACCACAGCACGCCGTGGGTGATCGCGCAGAGCACCCGCCCGGCCGCCAGCACCGCGAAGTTCGGCGCGAGCGCCGAGATGAGCTGCGACACCGTCAGGCAGGTCAGGCTCATCACCAGGGTTCGGCGCCGCGGCCAGTGCGCGGTCCAGCGCACCAGCGGCACCGTTGTCAGGGCCGCCACCAGGGCGTACCACGTCAGCAGCGTGCCTACGACGACCAGGCTCACCTGCAGGTCGCGTGCGATCGCCGAAATCGCGCCGACGGGCAGGATCTCGGCCGTCACATAGGTAAAGGCCGCCGCGGCTAACACCGCTAATTGAGCGGCGATCCGCGGCGTCCACGTGCGCGCACTAGCGGTGGTGGTTCCGGTGCTCATAGCGTCGGCATCGGCCGGACTTCCCGGTGGCTGAGTGGAAATTGCTGGCGCGCTCACAATGCCCTTACCGTACGCACCGCCGCAACGGGTTCATCCCATCTGCGGTCTCAACACACGTAACAACCCGGTCACCGATTAGGAACGAACAAGGCGCGCGATGGCGGCCGAGGCCTCGGCGAGCTTGTCGTCGGCCTCGTTTCCGCCCTCGGACACGGCGCGGGTCACACAGTGGCTCAGATGTTCGTCGAGCAGGTTCAGCGCCACCGAACGCAGGGCACTGTTGACCGCGCTGATCTGGGTCAGGACGTCGATGCAGTATTTGTCTTCGTCGATCATCCGCGCGATGCCACGCACCTGGCCTTCGATGCGTCGAAGACGCTTGGCGTAGTTGTCCTTGTCCTGCGAATATCCGTGTACCGTCGTCACCCCTCCGAGTCTATACCCCGATGGGGTATGACCGGCGAATTTGCGGTGGACCTGCCCGGCATACTTGAAAAATGGCCAAAACCCCCGCCGACATCAAACCGCGCAGTCGTGACGTCACCGACGGCCTGGAGAAGGCCGCGGCCCGCGGCATGTTGCGCGCGGTAGGCATGGGAGACGAAGACTTCGCCAAGCCGCAGATCGGGGTGGCCTCGTCCTGGAACGAGATCACGCCGTGCAACCTGTCCCTGGACCGGCTCGCCAAGGCGGTCAAGGAGGGCGTGTTCTCGGCCGGGGGCTACCCGCTGGAGTTCGGGACGATCTCGGTTTCCGACGGCATCTCGATGGGTCACGAGGGCATGCACTTCTCCCTGGTGTCCCGCGAGGTGATCGCGGACAGCGTCGAAACCGTGATGCAGGCCGAGCGGCTCGACGGCTCGGTGCTGTTGGCCGGGTGCGACAAATCGCTGCCGGGAATGCTGATGGCCGCCGCCCGACTCGATCTGGCGGCGGTGTTCCTCTATGCGGGCTCCATCCTGCCGGGGGTGGCCAAACTGTCCGACGGCAGCGAGCGCGAGGTCACGATCATCGACGCGTTCGAGGCGGTGGGCGCGTGCGCCCGCGGGCTGATGCCCCGCGAGGACGTCGACGCCATCGAGCGGGCGATCTGCCCCGGCGAGGGAGCCTGCGGCGGCATGTACACCGCCAATACCATGGCCAGCGCGGCCGAGGCGCTGGGCATGTCACTGCCCGGCAGCGCGGCGCCGCCGGCGACCGACCGCCGTCGCGACGGGTTCGCGCGCCGCAGCGGGCAGGCCGTCATCGAGCTGCTGCGGCGCGGCATCACCGCCCGCGACATCCTCACCAAGGAGGCGTTCGAGAACGCGATCGCGGTGGTGATGGCGTTCGGCGGCTCCACCAACGCGGTGCTGCACCTGCTGGCCATCGCCCACGAGGCCGGCGTCGAGCTGTCCCTCGACGACTTCAGCCGGATCGGGTCCAAGGTGCCGCACCTGGCCGACGTCAAGCCATTCGGCCGCCACGTGATGTCGCATGTCGACCACATCGGCGGCGTGCCGGTCATGATGAAGGCCTTGCTCGACGCGGGCCTGCTGCACGGCGACTGCCTGACGGTGACCGGCCAGACGGTAGCCGAGAACCTCGCCGCCATCGACCCGCCCGACCCAGACGGCAAGGTGCTGCGCGCGATGAGCGACCCGATCCACCCGACCGGCGGGATCACCATCCTGCGCGGGTCGCTGGCGCCCGAGGGCGCGGTGGTCAAGTCGGCCGGTTTCGACTCCGACGTGTTCGAGGGGACCGCAAGGGTTTTCGACGGCGAGCGGGCCGCGCTGGACGCGCTCGAGGACGGCACCATCACCAAGGGCGACGCGGTGGTGATCCGCTACGAGGGCCCCAAGGGCGGTCCCGGGATGCGCGAGATGCTGGCTATCACCGGCGCGATCAAGGGCGCCGGCCTCGGCAAAGACGTTCTGCTGCTTACCGATGGCCGGTTTTCCGGTGGAACCACCGGGCTATGTGTGGGCCACGTTGCCCCCGAGGCGGTCGACGGGGGACCCATCGCCTTCCTGCGCGACGGCGACCGGATCCGCCTCGACGTGGCCGGCCAGACGTTGGACGTGCTGGCCGACGCAGCCGAATTCGAGGCTCGGCGAAAGGGTTTCACTCCCCCGCCGCCGCGTTACAAGACCGGCGTGCTGGCCAAATACGTCAAGCTCGTCGGCTCGGCCGCCATTGGCGCAGTCTGCGGCTAGCCCTGCCCGGGCCGGGTTCAGCCGGCCAGGCAGGGCGAATTGCCGCCTGGCTCAACGGACGTGGGCGGCTATGCGTGTGCGACCTCGGCGCGCGTGCGCGTGCCGAAGTACGTCGCGTTGAGGCCCAGGAAGGTCAACAACGCGCCACCGACCACGTTCGACCAGATCATGCCGGCGGTGGGCGAGAAGCCCGGCAGCACCCACAGCGACACGATGACCCACGCGCCGAGCACCGGCAGCGTCCAGGTCATGCCGTGGGCACGGTCTAGCGCCGAGGCGAACCCGTACGCCAGGAACGCGACCGCGATCCCGGCGAGAAGGTCGCACATCGCAAGCGATCTCGTGTCGCTGAACCCGATGATCCACGGCGACGCAGCCACATACAGACCGGTCAGCAACGCCAGGCCGAAGGTGACATGCGCACTCATCGACTCGGCTACGCGTTCGTAGCGCGCCCGTAGAGCCAACAGATCCGGGTGGTGATCGATTGATGAATGGACTGTACTCATTTTGTGACCTTTCTGTTATGCAGCAAGCCTTTTGAGCCGACTGCAACCCATCCATCTGCTGTAAAGATTACGCTCGATCGCGGTAGGCCAGCAACGAAAACCAGCCCGCTAAGGGGCCAGCTCACGGGGCGAATTCGCCGGCCGCGTAGCGTCGTTGGGCATGGACATCCTGGATAGGTTGCGGCTCGACGTTCCGATAGGACAAGCGGGAATGGGCGGCGGACTGGCCGGTGCGCCGCTGGCGGCCGCGGTCGCCAAAGCGGGCGCGCTGGGAACGCTCGGCGTTACCACACCGCGCCAATTGCGCAGGTGTATAAGCGAAGTGCGCGAACGGGCCCCGGGCCGCGCCGTCGCGGTCAACCTGTTGATGCCCTTCGTCCGTCGCCACCACGTGGACGTCTGCGTGGAGACCCGCGTGGACGCCGTCGTGCTGGCGTTCGGCGAAAAACGCGGGCTGGTAGCGCACTTCCGCGATGCCGGTGTCTTCGTGTTCGTCATGGTCGGCACCGCGGCGCAGGCGCGCGCCGCCGTCGGCTGGGGCGCCGACGGCCTGATCGCCCAGGGTCGTGAGGCGGGTGGCCATCTCGTCGGGACCATGCCCGCCCTGGACTTCCTGCCCGAAGCGCTCGCGGCGGCCGCCGGGCGCCCGGTGTTTCTGGCCGGCGGCATCGCCACAGGTGCCGATACCCGCGCCGCACTGGCGGCCGGCGCCAGCGGTGTCATCGCCGGTACGCGCTTTCTGCTGACTCACGAGGCCAACGCCAACCGCGAGTACCAGCGGCGAATCATGCACGCGGACAACACCATCGAAACGAACCTGTTCGGCATCAGCTGGCCGCTGCGGCACCGCGTGGTGCCCAACGCGGCCACACGGCGTTGGTGCGGCGAAGACGGGAAGGCCAGGGCGCTGCCGGCCGCCCTCAATGCGGCAAGCCGCCCCCTGGCCGCCCTGGGTTATTTCGACGCGGGCGCGTTGCTGCGTCTGCAGTCACCGGCGGTCCCGTTCTTCACCCCGCTGGCGCCGTTGGCGGGGATGCCCGATGCGTGGGTCGACCACGCGGCACTGTATGCGGGTGAGACGGCACTGCGGATCGGCGAAATCACTTCTGCCGAACAGGCGGTCAGGGATTTGTGCCCGCGCTGAGCTAGCGCACCAATGCGAGCGCGAAACCGTCCCACGGCTTGGCGCCGACCGTCTGGATCACCGCCGTGTCCAGCCGCGGGTGCTCGCCCATTAGCTGCAGCGCCTGCCGGGTCGCCGAAACTCTGGCGTCATCGGATTTCGGATCCAGGATCTTGCCCTCGCGAATGACGTTGTCCAGAACGACAACTGAACCGGGACGAGCCAGCCGGACCGCCCACTCGACATACGCGCCGTTGTTCTCCTTGTCGGCGTCGATGAACACCAGGTCGAAGGGATCACCCGCCAGCGTCGGCAACGTGTCCAGCGCGGCGCCGACTATCACCTCCACGCGGTCGGCGACCCCGGCCCGTTGCAGGTTGGCCCGCGCGACCTCGGCGTGCTTGGGTTCGTACTCCAGCGTCACCACCCGCCCTTCCGGACCCGCGCCACGTGCCAGCCAGATGGTGCTGAAGCCACCCAGCGTGCCGATCTCGAGGATGCGGCGCGCCCCGATGGCACCGGCCAGCAGGCACAGGAATTTGCCCTGCTGCACCGATACGGCGATCGACGGCAACCCGGCCGCGTCGCTGGACTCCAGGGCCGCGGCCAGGGCCGGGTCGTCGCCAACCACGGTGCTGTCCAGAAACGCATCGACGGCCTGCGGGGTGGGGTTCTCGGTCATGTCGCCCACGCTAGCCGCGAGCATTCACCGCCGCAGCCCCTTTACGGCATACCGGTAGGGGGTATATAGTGAACCCGTGGTTGGTCTACACCACGAGTCAACGACAGATAAGGGTGATTCACATGGCGAACTACGAAGCAGGAACCCTGTTGAGCTGTGGGCATGAAGGCTGCGGATGTCGCGTTCGCATCGAGGTGCCCTGCCACTGCTCCGGCGCGGGTGAGGCATACCGGTGCACCTGCGGGGACGAGCTGACCCCCGTGGAGTAACGCCGGGCCTAGGGTCGTGCGTTCGGGCGTCGACGATTGCAGCCGTCAGCGTCCGAACGTACGGCAGGCCAGCTCGACCTTGGCGGTCAGCCGTGGCGTGATCGCCGAAGCACCCACGGCCACCGAGTAGTCGCCCCCCTCGATGCGCCAGGCTCCGGCCCCTCCGTCGCAGGAGCCGTCGTAGGAGGCCAGCAGGCGCGGATCGGCCTCGATCCGCACCCGGCACGTCGCGGCGGGCGCCAACTCGATCCGCTGGAATCCCAGCAATCGCAGGCATGGCCCACCCGCCGCCGCGGTCAGATACAGCTGCGGGACATCGGCGCCGGCGCGGTCGCCCGCATTGACCACGCTGAAGGCCGCGCTGACCGTGTCGCCGCCGGTCACCACCAGGTCGTCGTACTCAAACCTGGTGTAGGACAGGCCATGTCCGAACGCGAACAGCGGCGTCCGGCGCGTTTTCGCGAACCAGCGGTAGCCGACATCCGCCCCTTCGACGTAGTCGATGGTGGTCGGTGTGCCGGGTGGCGCGCCGAGATCGCGCAGTTCCGGGCGCGGCATCTGGGCGAGATCGACCGGGAAGGTGATGGGCAGCCGGCCCGACGGATTCACCCGGCCGGCAACGATTTCCGCGATCGCCTGCCCACCGGCCTGGCCCGGATACCAGGCCTGCACAATGGCATTCACTTCGTCGCGCCAGGGCATCGTGACCGGGTTGCCGGTCTCCAGCACCACCACGGTGTTCGAGTTGGCGGCCGCCACGGCGGCGATCACCGCGTCCTGTCCCCAGGGCAGCGACAGATCGGCGACGTCGAAGCCCTCACCCTCGGCGCGGATCGCGAAGACGATCGCGATGTCGGCCCGCCGCGCGGCCAGCGCCGCTTCCGCCGGGCTGATCCCGGGATCAAACTCGAACTGTGCGTTGGGAAGTTGCTTTCTCAGCTCGTCCAGCGGGCTCGACGGCAGCAGGTACAGGTTGCGCAGGCCGGCCTCCAGCCCGTGTCCGCCGATCGGGATCACCTTCGCGTAGCCGCCCGGCGGGACGACGGCGCTGGACCCGTAGCCGGCGGGCACGCCGATCTGCGCGTAGCCACCGATGACGACGATCCGCGCGGTCGACTCGGGCGCCACCGGCAGCACCCCGCGGTTGGTCAGCAACACGATGCCCTGGCGCGCGACCCGTAATGCAATCGCGTTGTGCGCGTCCATATCCGGTTCCGGGCCCGACTCGCGGCGGTCGATTCGAACGGCGAACATCGAGCGCAGGATCCGCCGGACCATGTCCGACAGACGCTCCTTGGGTAGCCGTCCGTCGGCGTAAGCGGCCCGCAGGTCGCCGCCGAACGACTCCGACTGCCACAGCAGCGCATCGATCTGTGCGCCGCACTCCTGGTCGAGCCCGGCGAGCGCGCATTCCCAGCTCGGCGTCGCGCCCCAATCGGACATGACCCAACCGCGATAACCCCACGCACCCTTCAGCACGTCGTTGATCAAGGTGTGGTTCGCGGCGGCGTAGTCGCCGTTGACCTTGTTGTAGGCCGTCATCACGGCCCCGGGTTGCGAGCGCTCGATGGCCATCTCGAAGGCCAGCAGGTCCGATTCGCGGTGCGCGTCGGGATCGATGATCGCGTTCAGCCAGTGTCGATTGGTCTCGTTGCAGTTCAGCGAGTAGTGCTTGGTCGTCGAGATGACGCCCTGTTGCTGGATCCCGTTGATCGACTCCGCCGCCATCGCGGCACTCAAAAGCGGGTCCTCGGAAAGGTATTCGAAGTTGCGGCCATTGCGAGGATCGCGCGCCAGGTTGATCGCGCCCGCCAATTGCACGTTGAACCCGCGGCTGCGCGCCTCCCGTCCGATCATGTCGCCCGAGATGCGGGCGAGCGACGGGTCGAAGCTTGCGGCCAGCGCCTGCCCCGACGGCAGCGCCGTGGCGGTGTCGCCCGGGCGGTATCCGGGATTGGTGACGCCGAGGCCGGCGTCGCTCATGCGCAGCGCCGGGACACCGAGCCGGTCGATGCCGGGCACATACCCGGCGCTCATCGGCACGCCGGGCGGGATGCGCTCGTCGCGCAGGGGCCACAGTTCACCTGCCCCCATCACGCCTACGATCAGCGAGAACCGCTCGTCGTCGGTCAGCTGCGCCTCGACCTCGCGCGCCCGGGCGTCCGGATCGTCCGATTCGCTCACCGCGCACCCTCTTTGGCGTACACGACCCGCAGCACGTGCCCGAGTTCGGGACCCATCACCAGCTCGGTCAGCGTGCAGATCGTCGCGACATACTCCGGGCCATGCGGCGGCTGCGCCTGGCACAGGTGGTGCGCCACTTCGTGCAGCACGACCAGCTCGCGCAGCGCCCAATCGGCGGTGTCACGGTCGGGGACCGCGATAACGCCTGCGCCGTCATGGTTTTCGTAGTGTGCCGCGGTGGCCGCCCGCCGTGTCCGCACCCGCAGCGGCGACACCTCTGGCCAGCGTTGGCGCACCGACGGTAACGCAAGCACCTCGTCAACATAGCGCTGCACGGACGTGACCGATCCGAAACGGGCTTCGGGCGGCAGCGTCAACTGGGTTCCGAAGAACTCGACAACCGACGACCCGTGCTCGGCGGCGCGGTCGAACAATGTCCGGACGAACTCCTCAGCCGCGTAAACCTTCGAGCGCTGGGAATCGCGTGGCGAATCCTCAGTCACCGGCGCAGGGCCGAGCGCGCCCCGGGCAACTCGGGGCTGCTGCCCAACCGAGCTCGCCGTCCGGCCCGGTCACCTGCGCGCCGTGCCTTGGACGAATACCCGGCCGAAGCCCGGCTGGCTTGCCAGGTGCCGCGCGCCTTCGACGCGCCGCGGTAATAGTCCTGCAGCTCGAGTTCCTTGTCGCGCAAGGCGATCGCGGTGCCCGGTGGTCGCCGGCGGTCCTTGGTGGCTTCGCGGCGGATCTCGTCGCGGGCCTCGGACAGACGCTGACCCACGCGGGCGCCGAACGCCAGCTGGAAATTGAGCCGGGCGGTGATCGTCGGTGTGGGGCGATGCGCGCCCGAGGCGAGGTAGGCGTCCGACGCCCGCACCATCTGGACAACCAGGCTGGCGTACAAGGCGTGGGTCGCGTCGATGTCCTCGGCGAACCCGTACGCGTAGACGAACGTCGAATTGGACGCCACATCGCAGCGCAC
>NZ_MBET01000028.1:0-36446 GCF_001954215.1 Mycobacterium sp. IS-2888 | reverse complement strand
ATCTCAAAGCGGCCCGCCATCGCCCGCATCGAGTGCGGATCAGTCATAAAACGTGTTGCCATCTTGGCTATCTCCTTTTCGTTCGAGCCTTCGGCCTGTCGAAGTTTCCGCGGTCGGTATCGGTTCGTTGGTGGCCGTATCGCGGATAGAGTACGGCGCAGCGGTTAACAGCTGGCCTCAAATGCGTGACATGTACCCCCTTTTTTTCCGCATCAGACGACGACCTGTTTGGGCATGACAATGGGCTTGACCCCGTACCGTGGCCCAGCCCCGTAGGCACCGGCACCCTTGGCGGCGGCCGCGGCGCCCGGCATACCGGGCATTGCCGCCACGGGCTCCTCGGTGGCGGCGGTCCAGCCCGAACCCGCGAGGGGAGCGGTGGACGAGGCCGCCGACGCCGGGGCTGCCGCGTTCCAGCTGGCCGGTACCGATAGACCGCCGACCGCGGACGCCTCGCCCAGGGTCGCCGACGTTGCCGCGCCCGACACCGAGCCCACCATCGTCCCGGGAATGATGCCCGCGCCGGTGGCGGGTGCAACCGCGTCCGAGAGGGCGTAGGGGATCGATCCCACGGTGCCAAGTTTTTGCCCCAGTGCTACGCCGTTCGGGATGGCGTTCATGGTGAACCAGGCCCCGGTGTTCACCGCTCCGTTGATGGCGTTGAAGACGGACGGAGTGCCGATGAAGTTGTCAATCGAGGACAGCAAGCCGTCGGTCGTAAAGGGCAGCGAGGCGGCGGCCGGAGCGGCCAGCGCCTGGACCGGGGCGTTCACCGCCGAATTGGCGACCGCGGCGGCCTGAATCCCGTCGGCGGCCGGGTTGGTGGCCGGCGTCATCGGCGTCACCGGCTGCAGGACCCCGGCCGCCATCGAAGCGGCCTGATATGTGGCCATCATCGTGGCGTCTTGGACCCACATCTCGGCGTACTGGGCCTCGGTCGCCGCGATCGCGGCCGAGTTGACACCTAGAAAGTTGGTCGCGATGAGCGTTGCGAGCAATGTCCTATTGGCCGCGATCACCGGCGGGGGCACCGTCGCGGCGAACGCCGCCTCGTAAGCGGCCGCCGACGCCGTCGCCTGGGCGCCCGCCTGCTCTGCCGCAGCTGCCGAAGTGGTCAGCCAGGTCACGATGGGCTGGGACGCGGCGGCTGCCGCCGCCGACCCGGCACCCGTCCACTGCTCGGTGGTGAGCAACGTGATGATCGATTCCCATTGCGTCGCCGTCGTACTCAGCTCGGCGGCCAGGTTGTTCCATGCCGTCGCGGCGGCCATGAGTGGTCCCGCGCCCGCGCCCGCGTACATCAGGCTCGACGTGATTTCGGGTGGGATAGCTGCGAAATCCAAAACCATTTTTCTGTATTCCGTTTCTATGGAGGGAATTTGGCGGGTTGTTGACTAGACGGCCGTCGGTTTGGGCATGACGAGGGGCTTCACGCCGTAGCGCGGCGCACCGAAGCCGGCGCCGCTGCGCGCTCCCGAGACCATTCCGGGCATCCCCGGGATGATCCCCCCGGTCCCGGCCTGCGGCGCGCCGGCGGTCCAACCCACGGTCTGGATTGGGGTGACCGCGCTGGCCGCCGGGCCGACCGTGCCGGCCCAGCTGGGTGGCACCGACAACTTGCCGACCATGGTCGCGTTGCCCGCGGCGGCCGCCGGCATCGCACCCACACCACCCATGCCACCGACGGGCGCCATCGGCGTCGTCGAGTTGGCGAGGTCCGCGCCGGCGGCGGCGTCGCTGACAGATGTGTCCAGCAGACCGCCACTTGCCAGACCGAGCAGGTCGGACCCGGCGGAGGCCCAGTTGCCGCCACCGATGTTCAAGATGTTCGCACCGTTGCTCGACAGGCCGAAGATCCCACCGAGCATGTTCGGGTTGGTGCCGTTGCCCGTGCTACCGAGGAGGTAGGCAAGGAAGTCGAGCGGAGTGTTCGACGGCGTGGCAGCTGCGGGGGCCGCGGCACTTGAAAGGGCGCTCGCGGCCGCATTGGAGGCCTCGGTGGCGCTATATGTTCCGGAGCTGGTGCCCAGGGTGCTCGCATACTGCTCTTGAATCGTCTGCGCCTCGGCGGCAAGCGTCTGGTACTCGCTGCCGAACGCGGAGAAGATCGCCGCCTGCTGGGCCGATACCGGATCGGCGGCCGCGGGAGCGATGACCGTGGTCGCCGCGGCGGCGCCCGCGTTCTGCGCCGCCAGGTTGGAGTTGATTCCCTGCAGCAGCCCCTGCGCAGCGAGCAACTCTTCAGGCAATGTTGTCAGAAACGACATCTATTAGCTCCTACTGTGTGAACCATGCCGACCCATGCGCTGGGCCGACCCTGTGCGTTGGCGTACGGGCCCCTGTGTAATGGCGTAAGGCTAAACACCTCGGACACCACATTCCCGACCGAAAGGGTTAGCGTGACAGCCGTTTACGGCTTCTTAACGCGGAGGCGGGCAGTTTTAACAAGCTCACACCGGGTGACATAGCCGTGTCATCTGATTTGGGGTCGCGAACCAGCGGTTAGACCCGCGGCCGCCGCATCCTAGGCGAAAGTCACTCCGCGCGCATGCCCAAGATTTGGCAAAGTGTGGAATGCGGCGGGGTGCGCCGGGCCTGGCATCCACGCGCTAAATTCGCCGCCGGGCCCCCATAGCCCAATTGGCAGAGGCAGCGGACTTAAAATCCGTCCAGTGTCGGTTCGAGTCCGACTGGGGGCACGACGTTTGCGCAAGTAGATGACGCGAAGGTAGTGACCACGCTGCTGGACAGCCCTCGCCGCAATTCGCGTTCATCGCCCGAACAAGCGCCAAGCTCACCTATGACCGTCGGGGTGCGGCTCGCTGGATCCGACTGGCGTTTCGCCGGCGCTGGTCGGTGAAGTCCCGTCTGCCGCGAGCGCCTCACCGACGTCATGGTTGCCAAAGATGCTCGCGATGACGTGGCTAAACGAGGTGCGGCCAACGTTCTCGCCGCCTGGTAGTTCGCTGTGTACCTGGAGCGCCCCGCAGGTAAGAAACGACGCGACCACGCTGAACACCTCTATACCGACGTTGAGAATCTGCGTGAGGATGTTTTCGCTGCTCGACCCGGTGGGGTTGCTCATGGCGCGATGGCGTTCGCGGCCGACTCGAATTTGGCTGCCATGGCAGTTCTCCCTGTTCGTTTTCTCGAACAGCGGAAACGCTACGCCTCTATGGCATCTCGCGCGCGTACCTAAGCTTATGGGACGTAGCGACCCGGATTATCCGGTCAGGAAGACCAGCCGGAACTTACCGATCTGGACTTGGTCGTTATTGGCTAGCACCGCTGAGTCCACTGGCTGACGGTTGACGTAGGTGCCGTTGAGGCTGCCGACGTCGGCGACGACCCAGCTGCCGTCCTTGTCGAGGCGAAACTCGGCGTGACGGCGGCTCACAGTGACGTCGTCGAGAAGAATGTCGCTATCGGGATGGCGGCCTGCCGAGGTGACTGGCTGATCGAGCAAAAATCGAGAACCGGCGTTCGGGCCACGTTTGACAACCAGCAGCGCCGATCCGCTTGGCAGTCCTTCGGCGGTTTCCGCCTCGGTAGGAGCGGCCGGACCGTCTTCCACCTCGTCGAGAAAGTGGTCACCAAAATCCGCGGTGGTCTCCGCCGCCGCCTGATTGAGGTTTCGGTCATCGTCGCCGTGGTTCACAGTGTTGTTTCACCGCCTGCCACTCTTGTCCGCTTTGCATGGTGCCAGCCCACTGGACGCTAGAAGAAGTACCCGAGTCCGGCGGTCTTACGCCCCCGGATCGGCGAGCTTGTGCAGCTGCCGCGCCTTCAGGGTGCGGATGTATTGGCCGAACATTCTTTGAGATGTATCGCAGAATTTCCCGCCTCGATCCGTGAACGCTTTTCTAGAGAAGGCGACGCACCCGCATATCAACGAAGCATTCCAAATGAGTCACGAAGGAAAACATCGATTGGCTCGGTGATCCGCGATCCTTACATTTGATCAATGAATGTCAAAATAGTGGCCGTGACCAGCGCGCTTGCGCTCGCGGGCGGAATCGCTGCGGCACCGCTGGCCACTGACTATCCCGCACTGGACTTGCCTACGTTGCTAATGCTGCGTTTCTACACCGTCCCGACGGATCGGTCTTGCGACGATGGGGCCTGTAAAGCCCCCGCGAACGACCAGCCGGTCCAAGCGGACGAATTGGCGGCATTTCGCGCACAAAAATGAAATGCATTGGTATCAACTATCTTTGGGAGCTATGCAGTCTTTGGGAACTATGCAGCGAAACGACCACGCTGGATAGACGCCTTCCGATTCAATCTGCTTGTTGCGCAACAACATATCCATGACCCCTACAGCCACCTGCGGGTTTGGCGTTTGTAGTGTCGATAGGACTCGCCGAACGTGGCCTCCAGGCACCGCTCCTCCCGCGCAATGACGCCGCGGTCGACCACGATCAAGACGCCCAGCAGAACGATGAGGGCCCACGGGGCATTGGCGAGGATGACGATGCCGGCGTACGCCAGTGCCATCCCCAGATAGCCCGGATTGCGGCTGAACCGGTAAGGGCCCGTCGTCACAAGTGCGCTGGACCGCTCGTACGGGTTGATCGTGGTGCGGGCTCGCGCGAACGCGCGAATGAACGCTATGGCCAGCAGGCCACCCGCCAGCAGCAGCGCAGCACCAACCGGCATGGCAAGTCCGGTCGGGATCGAGATGGGCGGAAGAACGGCATCAAGGGCGAATCCGCCCGCCAGGCCGGCAAGGTAGATCAGCAGCGGGGGCGCGATTACCCGCGGAGTTCCAGCTCCCGCCCCGCCTTCCGATTCGACGCCGGTGCCCGGATCCTCGTGGCTCATGACTAGCAGTCTACTACTAATAAATAAGTAACAACAATTGGAAGAGTAGTTCTAACTTTCAGATTGCTACTATGCCTCTATGCGGAGTTATCAGCAGTTCTGCCCGACGGCCCGGGCTCTGGACCTAGTCGGTGAGCGCTGGACGCTGCTGATCGTCCGAGAGCTCCTGTTCGGCGCCAAGCGCTATACCGACTTGCAGGATGGGCTTCGCGGGATCGGCCCGAACGTGCTCGCCGCTCGTTTGCAATCGATGGAAACCAACGAGTTGATCCGCAAGCGTCGCCTGCCGCCGCCCGCGGCTTCGACGGTGTACGAACTCACCGAACTCGGCGATCGCCTGCGTCCCGTGGTGCGCGCGCTTTTCGAATGGGGCCTCGACGTCATCGACACGCCCAGCGCGGACGACACCGTCAAGGCCAGCTACTGGCTTCCCGCCATTCACGCTGCCGTCCAAGTGCAATCACCCTCGAGCGATATCGACGACGAGTACGAATTCCGGGTCGCAGACGAGGCGATCACCGTAGCGGTCAAGGCCGGAAAGACAGACGTCCGGCAGGGGCCGGCCGACAGGCCCGACGTCGTGCTGCTCACTGACACCCAAACCTTCATCGGCCTCGGCAGCGGCCGAATCACGCCGGCGGAGGCAATCGAGGCCGGCGCCCTCAGGGTCGAAGGAGACCCGGGCGCAGCTCAACGATGCGCGGAACTGTTCGGACTCTCCGACGGGTAGGGCCCGAAGGGGTGAAGCGACGGCGGGTGGCCGTGGCGCAAACCGGCGGCCATACACTGACCCCCCGTGGGCATGCTGTTTGGATTCGCGCCATGGATCGTCTATTGGGTGCTAGTCGGTAACGTCCCGTTCAAGGCGGCGGTGTTGGTCGCGCTGGCGATCGCCGTCGCCGTGTCGGTGATCGGGCGCGCTACCGGCAAGCCGGGTCGCACGCTCGACATCGGCGCTGTCGCAACGTTTCTGGTGCTGACCGTGCTCACGTTTACGCTCAGCGAGTCCTTCATGCAGGGCTGGATACAGACGCTGAGCAACGCCGGGATCTTCCTGGTCGCGTTGATCAGCCTGCTGGTCGGCAAGCCGTTCGTGCGTGAGTACGCCGCGGCCGAACAGCCCGCCGACGTGGCTAAGACCGAGCTGTTCGGCAGGATCGTCACCATCCTGACCTGGATTTGGATCGCGGCCTTCGCCGGCATGACGGTGTCGTCGGCGATCCCACCGATCGTGCAGCGCCTCGGCGGAGAAGAGGCCACCATCCTCGACACCAAGACTCCGCTGTCGTTCGTCTGCTACTGGGTCATTCCGTTCTCCCTGCTGGGCGCGGCGGCCTTGGCGTCGCGCTACCTGCCCGACCGGATGCTGGTCGGTATCGAAGACGTCGCGCGGGAAACCTCGTTCGTTGCCTACGACGAAGCCACCATCGACGAGCTGTACTACCTCGCCCAGGAACACGCCAACCGCGAGGTCGGCCCGGGCAAGGAGGCCTACAACGTCAAGGTCGGGGGCATGGGAACCCCGCTGACCGGGGACGAGTCGCGAAAATCGTGGCCCTCGACCTACAAGGTGCGCGACAAGCGTCACTGACCTGTCACCCCAGCGTCCACCCCACCGCGACACATAGACCACGCACGCGACACGCCGGAAAACGTCGCGGCGGCTTATGTTTCGGCGACGGGGCCGGGCGGGCCCAAGAGTCGGATACGTTGGTGAGGGCGGGGCGACTCGAGACGGGCCCCGCATCTTGCGGCCAACCGAGGAGCACGCATGAATGCGTTCAGCCCAGATGCCATTCGCGCAGAAACGATCACCATCACCGGCCACGGCGGCGACGAGATCGAGGCCTACCGCGCGAGCCCGCTCGCCGAGGGATCGCGCGGCGGAATCGTCTGGATCCACCACATGCCCGGCTACGACCGGGAGACCAAGGAGTTCGTGCGCCGGCTCGCGGTCAACGGCTATCACGCCGTGGCCCCGAACCTGTACTCACGCGAGGCCCCGGGCGCCGCTCCCGACGATGCCGCCGCGACGGTGCGGGCCGCGGGCGGGGTGCCCGACGAACGACTGGTCGGCGACGTCGCCGGAGCGGTGGAGCACCTGCGCACGCTGCCGGGCGCGAACGGGAAGTTCGGTGTCATCGGGCACTGCTCGGGCGGGCGGCACGCGTTCCTGGCGGCCTGCTCGCTGCCGTTCGACGCCGCGGTGGACTGCTACGGCGCGTTCATCGTCGAGGACCTGCCCGAGGGCATGCCCAAGGCCATGCAACCGATCCTGCATCTGGCGCCGAAGTTGAGTTGCCCGCTGCTGGGCCTATTCGGGCTCGACGACAGGTATCCGGCGCCGCCCGCGGTGGCCACCCTCGATGCCGAGCTGGCCAAATTCGACAAGCCACACGAGTTTCACTCCTACGAGGGCGCGGGCCATTCGTTCTTCTCCGTGGACCGTCCGGCCTACCGGGTCGAGGCCGCGGTCGACGGCTGGCAACGCATCGACGAATTCTTCGCCACCCACCTGAAAGGCTAGGTGTCCCAAGCCATGTGCACATATCTCACCGAACACGTCGAGATCGACGGCAGCGGCAAGGGCGCAACGGGATGGTTTGGCGCCGACCGCGCGACGGTCTACGTCGATCACCCCGTGCATGCGCCCTACGGCCACACGGTCAACATCGACGTCCTCAACCCGCAGCTGGGTCCGTCGGCGCGGGTCGCCCTCGAACTCACCGAGGAAAGCGCGCTGAAGCTGGCCGACGCCATCCGAAAAGCGATCGCCCATGCACCCGCCGGGCTGGCGTCGAAGGATCAGTAGGTGTCCCATGGCTAACGACATCGGGCACGGCGCCTACCCGCAAATGGCCGCCAGCCGTGGGCGGATCGAGCCCGCGCCCCGCCGGGTCCGCGGCTTCCTCGGCCACGAACTCGTATTCGACACCACCTCGGCACGCTATGTGTGGGAATTTCCTTATTACCCAGCGTATTACGTGCCGCTGGCCGACGTCCGCGAAGGATTCCTGCGCGACGAGAACCATCCGCAGACGGTGCAGCTGGGCCCGTCGCGGCTGCACTCGCTGGTGGGCGCGGGCCAAACCTACCAATCGGCAGCGCGGGTGTTCGACGCCGACAGCGCCAGCCCGGTGGCGAGCACCGTGCGCTTCGAATGGAATCCCTTGCGGTGGTTCGAGGAAGACGAGCCGATCTACGGCCACCCGCGCAACCCGTATTCCCGGGTCGACGCGTTGCGCTCGCACCGGCACGTGCGGGTGGAGCTCGACGGGGTCGTGCTGGCCGACACCCGGTCGCCGGTGTTGCTCTTCGAAACCGGTTTACCCACAAGGTATTACATCGATCCGACCGACATCGCCTTCGAGCATCTGGAGCGCAGCTTGACGCAGACGTTGTGCCCGTACAAAGGGGTGACGTCGGGCTACTGGTCGGTGCGGGTCGGCGACACCGTGCATCCCGACCTCGCGTGGACGTACCATTACCCGCTGCCGGCCGTCGGCCAGATCGCCGGCCTGGTGGCGTTCTACAACGAGAAGCTCGACATCACCGTCGACGATGCCGCCCTGCCCCGACCGCAAACTCAGTTCAGCTAGGCGTCGCGACGCGAACCGAAATGAATATTTAAACCACCGCACACACGGTCGAAACATTTCCATTCGAGGCTTCACCCGTCTACGGCGTCACTTCGCACCGCAGCTGATTTAAGGCCCGACGGCTCGAATTGGGGTGTGTCTGAACCATGTTGCCCTATCCCGACTGGGTGAATTCCGGAGACAACGCCTGGCAGCTAGTGGCCGCGACCTTGGTCGGCCTGATGAGCATTCCAGGCATCGCCGTCCTGTACGGCGGCATCGTCCAGAAGAAGTGGGCCGTCAACACCATGCTGATGGCCTTCACCGGGTTCTCACTGGTGCTGGTCGTGTGGGTGCTGTGGGGTTTCAAGATGGGCTTCGGCGAGCCGCTGAAGCTCGGCCCGGGCATCCTGCAGGCCGCGGTCGGCAAGCCCCACACCATCTTGGGCTCCGCCAACCAGCAACAGGCGGTCATTCCGCTCCTTGACGGGGCGATGCCCAAGTTCCGCTTCTCGGAGACGACGCTGGCCTACTTCCACTTCGCGTTCGCCGCGATCACCCCGCTGCTGTTCCTCGGCAGCGTGGTCGGCCGGATGAACTTCAAGGTCTGGCTGATCTTCGTGCCGCTGTGGTCGACGTTCGCGTACTCGGTGAACGCGTTCCTGCTGTGGGGTGGCGGCTGGTGGGCGCAAGCCCCACACGCGGCCATGGACTACTCCGGCGGCTATGTGATCCACCTTGCCGCCGGCACAAGTGGTTTCGTCGCGGCGGCGGTTATCGGGCCCAGGCTGGCCCGGGACCGGGAACGAGCGGTGCCCAACAACCTGCCACTGGCAGCGATCGGTGCGGGCATTCTGTGGCTGGGCTGGAACGGGTTCAACGGCGGCGACATGTACTTCTCCGGCGCCAACGCGTCACTGGCCGTGATCAACACGAACCTGGGCACCGCCGTCGGGGTGATCACCTGGGTGGTGTGGGACATTTTCGCGAGCAAGCAGCGCAAGCCGACGTTCCTCGGCGCCATCAACGGC
The DNA here is from genome assembly GCF_001954215.1 of Mycobacterium sp. IS-2888. Classification (NCBI taxonomy): domain Bacteria; kingdom Bacillati; phylum Actinomycetota; class Actinomycetes; order Mycobacteriales; family Mycobacteriaceae; genus Mycobacterium; species Mycobacterium sp. IS-2888. Next base: position 27,013 of record NZ_MBET01000028.1, on the reverse strand, counting down.
ATGATCACGGGCCTGGTCGCGATCACCCCGGCGGCCGGTTACGTGAACAGCTTCGGCGCCTTGATCATCGGCGTCGTCGCCGCTTCGCTGGTCTGGATGTCCTGGAACTGGCTCGGCAGGGCCAGGCTGTTCAAGAAGGTCGATGACACACTCGGTGTGTTCCACACCCATGGCGTGGCGGGCCTGGCGGGCGGATTGCTCGTCGGGGTACTCGCCGACCCGAAGATCATCGTTTACCTGGGCGGCAGTACAGGTCAGGACGTGTCCATGTCGGGCTGGCTGTGGGGGCATCACCCGAAACAGCTATTGATCCAGCTCGGCGCGGCGGGCACCGTCATCGTCTGGGATGCGTTCGTCACGTTCGTCATTCTGAGAGTCCTTGGCCTCTTTATGAAGTTGCGGCTGCCCGACGAGGTCCTGGAGACCGGCGACCTCGGAGTGCACGACGAAGAGGCTTACCCCGACGAAACGCTCGTCACGGGTCGGCACGTCGAGCCGTTGGTGACAACGCGGGCCGAGGCGCTACCATCCAACCCCGCTGAGCCAGTGGATGATTGACCATGAAGCTGATCACTGCGGTCGTCAAGCCCTTCGCACTCGACGAGGTCAAGCACGCCGTTGAGTCCGCCGGCGTGCTGGGCATGACCGTTACGGAGGTCCAGGGGTACGGCAGGCAACGCGGGCACACCGAGGTCTACCGCGGAGCCGAATACAACGTTGATTTCGTCCCAAAGGCCCGTATCGACGTCGTGGTCGACGAGGAGTATGTAGAACGAGTCGTTGGGGCCATCGTCACGGCGGCCCGCACCGGCAAGATCGGCGACGGCAAGGTGTGGGTCTCCCAGGTGGAGAGTCTCGTTCGCATCCGCACCGGAGAACGCGACCACGAGGCGCTTTGACGCGGCGTTAAGCGCTACCGGGACAATGCGTTTCGTTGCACTCGTGTTGGTCGAGCGGGAAATCTGGTGCGCGGCTTCACGTTTCGATCCTGCCCGCGATTAGTGAATTTTTCGGCTGACAACACGCCACAAACGCATAAATGTGACGTTTGCCTCGTTTTAGGATTAATTATAAGAATTTCTTACCCGACGCCCGGCGACGCAGGCGCGCGAAGCGTTAGCGATCCCAGCGAAAACAACTGCTGGAAGAGGTGTGCGGCGTTCGCTGCGCCACAGGCCGGCGGATGACCGACAATCGCAATCTAAGCGCAGCCTGAGTGGCCGACGTGACGTGCGTAACAGCTCTCGAATTTGCCGCTTCTGCACCGATATTCCGTGACTAAACTCTGACGAAAGCAGTCACCCTAAACGGTGCTGGAATCCGGTTAATCCCGTGCGGCGAACAGGGCTCGTCAGAGCTGTCGCGCGCGTGGATTCCGACGAAAGGCGGTACCAGCATGAGAAGTGTCAACGGCCCCACGGCCGCCCATGACGGCCTGGATCGCCCGGTCCTCGAGCTTGGCAGCGCGCCCGGTTTCCCCATCGTCGTCGAGGTCGCCGTGCACGAGGGCCCCATCAGCGGCGTCGCGACCAGCCCCGATGGCGCCCGCCTGTTGGTGACCAACTACGGCCGCGACAGCGTCTCGGTCATCGACACCCACACCTGCCGGGTGGTGGAGACCATCGCGGGCCTCGACGAACCATTCGCGATCGCCGTGGGCAGCGAGCGCGCCTACGTCAGCGCGGTGTCGGTCGCATACGACTCGATCGCGGTCATAGACCTGCCCACCGGCACGGTCGTCGCGACCCACCCGGTGGCCCACAGCGTCACCGACCTGGCGGTCAGCCCCGACGGGAGGCACGTCTACGGCAGCCGAAACGCCGCCCGCGGCGCCGACGTCGCCGCCTTGGACACCACGACCGGCGACGTCGAAGCGCTCGACATCGCGACCGCGCCGGGAACCACCACCGCATGCGTGCGCGTCAGCCCCGACGGCGGCCGGCTGTATGTCGGGGCCAACGGGCCGGCCGGTGGTCGGCTGCTCGTGATCGGCACGCGCGGCGAGGCCGGGCAGACCGGATTGCGCGTCGTGGGCACCGTCGACATCGGTTTGCCCCTTCGCGACGTCGCGCTGTCTCCCAACGGTGCCGTCGCCTACGTGGCCAGTTGCGATCCCGGGCTGGGCGCCGTGGTCGACGTCGTGGACACCGCCACCCACAAGATCGTCGGGACGCGCAAGCTCGGCGAGATCGGCGGCACTCTCACCGGTTTGACGCTCAGCCGCGACGGCGACCGCGCCTACCTGGTCAGCGACGACGGCATCGCGGTGCTCTGCACCCTGACCCACGACGTCGTCGGCACCGTGACGGTGGCCAATCAGCCGTCGTGCGTGGTCGAAAGCCCGGACGCGAAGTACCTCTACATCGCCGACTACTCGGGCACGGTCACCGTCGCGGCGGTCGCCTCGATCGTCGCGTTGGGCACCGAGACCGCGGCCCCCGAGGCGCAGATCCCGACCGACTGGGTCACTCCCGAGCTGCTGCAGTACGAGCCTGCGCTCGCCTAGCCGCGCGGCCGGCAAGGCGCGGGTAAACGCGCGTTGTCGGGGGAACCCGTTTCCCATCGTCGCGCGCGGCGATAGCATTCGCCCGATTGATCATCAGGCGGTGCTGCGACCCGTAAGGCGGTAGATCGATGGACAGCACGATGCAGGACTTTCCGTTGACGATCGCCGCGATCATGCGGCACGGCTGCGGTGTCCACGGAGCGCGGACCGTCACCACCGCCTCCGACGCCGGGTATCGGCACATCAGCTACCGCGAGCTGGGTCAGCAGGCCGCCAGGCTGGCCAACGCGCTACGCCGGCTCGGCGTGACCGGAGACCAGCGGGTCGCGACGTTCATGTGGAACAACGCCGAACACCTCGCGACCTACCTCGCCGTGCCGTCGATGGGCGCCGTCCTGCACACCCTCAACATCCGGCTGTTCCCCGAGCAGATCGCGTATGTCGCCAACGAGGCCGAAGACCAGGTCGTGCTGGTCGACATGTCCCTGGCCAAACTACTGGGGCCGGTGCTGGGCGAACTGAAAACCGTTCACACGGTGATCGCGGTCGGCGAGGGCGACCCGGCGCCGCTCCAGGAAGCGGGCAAGAGCGTGCTGCGCTACGCCGAGGTGCTCGACGGCGAGCCGGCCGAATTCGACTGGCCGCGGATCGACGAGACTTCGGCCGCCGCGATGTGCTACACGAGCGGCACCACCGGCCACCCCAAAGGCGTTGTCTACAGCCATCGTTCGAGCTTCCTGCACACGATGGCGGCATGCACGACCAATGGAATAGGGGTCGGCTCCAGCGATCGCGTGCTGCCCATCGTCCCGATGTTTCATGCCAATGCGTGGGGGCTGCCCTACGCGGCGCTGATGGCGGGCGCCGACCTGGTGCTGCCCGATCGCCACCTCGATGCCCGGTCGCTGATCGGCATGGTCGAGGAGCTGCGGCCGACGGTGGCCGGCGCGGTGCCGACCATCTGGAACGACGTCCTGCATCACCTCGAGAAGGACCCCGCGCACGACATGTCGTCGCTGCGCCTGGTGGCCTGCGGCGGCTCGGCCGTCCCGCTGTCGCTGATGCGTGCCTTCGAAGACAAGCACGACGTCCAGATCCGGCAGCTGTGGGGGATGACCGAGACATCGCCGCTGGCCACGATGGCCTGGCCCCCGCTGGGCACCCCGGAGGACGAGCACTGGAAGTTGCGCGCCACCCAAGGGCAACCGGTGTGCGGTGTGGAGATGCGGATCGTCGACGACGAGGGGCAGGTGCTGCCCAACGACGGCGACGCGGTGGGGGAGGTAGAAGTCCGCGGCCCGTGGATCGCCGGCTCCTACTACCTGGGACGAGACGACTCCAAGTTCGACTCGGGCTGGTTGCGCACCGGCGATGTCGGCCGCATCGACGAGCAGGGCTTCGTGACCCTGACCGACCGGGCCAAAGACGTCATCAAGTCGGGCGGGGAATGGATCTCCTCCGTCGAGCTGGAGAACTGCCTGATCGGGCATCCCGATGTGTTGGAGGCGGCGGTGGTGGGTGTGCCGGACGAGCGCTGGCAGGAAAGGCCGCTGGCCGTCGTAGTCCTCAACGAAGGCGCATCGGTCGAAGCGGGCGATCTGCGAATGTTCCTCTCGGACAAGGTCGTTCGCTGGTGGCTGCCCGAGCGGTGGGCCTTCGCGGACGAGATACCCCGCACCAGCGTAGGCAAGTACGACAAGAAGACCATCCGGTCCCGCTACGCCGAGAACGCCTACCGGGTGATCGAGGCGCGCGACTGACCAGTGCCATGATCGCGAGCAGACACAGAATCGCGTAATTTCGCACCAAAGCGTGCGATTCTGCTGGGGGTACCTCCCGCTTGCGGGGGACTGCTCGCGAGGAAGGTGGGTGTCCATGGGACTGCGGGTCGTTCAATGGGCAACCGGGTCGGTCGGTGTGGCGGCGATCAAAGGTGTGCTAGATCATCCCGAGCTCGAACTCGTCGGCTGCTGGGTGCATTCCGAAGCCAAGGCGGGCAAGGACGTCGGCGAGATCATCGGCACGTCGCCGCTCGGAGTGACCGCGACCAACAACGTCGACGACGTGCTCGCGCTGGATGCCGACGCGGTAATCTACGCACCGCTGATGCCCAACGTCGACGAGGTCGCCGCGCTGCTGCGGTCGGGGAAAAACGTCGTCACCCCGCTCGGCTGGTTCTACCCGAGCGAAAAAGAGGGTGCGCCGTTGGAAATCGCCGCGCAGGCGGGCAACGCGACGCTGCATGGCGCCGGCATCGGGCCCGGGGCGGCCACCGAGCTGTTCCCCTTGCTGTTCACCGTGATGTCGACCGGAGTGACTTTCGTTCGCGCCGAGGAGTTTTCAGACCTGCGTACCTACGGCGCCCCGGATGTGCTGCGCTATGTGATGGGCTTCGGCGGGACGCCGGACAGCGCGTTGACCGGGCCGATGCAGAAGCTGCTTGACGGCGGTTTCCTCCAGGCGGTGCGGCTGTGCGTCGACCGGTTGGGCTTCGCCGCCGACCCCCAGATCCGCTCCTCGCAGGAGGTCACGGTCGCGAGCGCGCCGATCGATTCGCCCATCGGCGCGATCGAGCCGGGGCAGGTCGCCGGGCGTCGCTTCCACTGGGAAGCCGTCGTCGGCGACAAGGTGGTTGTCCAGATCACGGTGAACTGGCTGATGGGGGAGGAAAACCTCGACCCGCCTTGGTCTTTCGGGCCCGCGGGCGAGCGCTACGAGATCGAAGTGCACGGCAACCCAGACACCTTTGTGACGGTCAAGGGCTGGCAGCCGGAGAGCGTGGAGGCCGGGCTGAAAAGCAACCCGGGTATCGTCGCGACCGCGGCGCATTGCGTCAACGCCATCCCCGCGACATGCGCCGCACCGGCGGGCATCCAAAGCTTCTTCGATCTGCCGCTCTTCACCGGCCGGGCCGCCGCAGCCCTGCGGGCAGACAATTGAAAGGCGTTGCAACCATGGCACATTCGCTCGTCGTCGAAGAATCGCTAGTCATCCCCGTGCCCGCCGAGCAGGCGTTTCACAACACGCTGCCGGCCCCGCTCCCGGAGATCTTCAAGCGCTGGCACGGCCCCTTCCCGCCCGTCAAAGAGGTGCGCGAGCAGACGGGCGCGTGGGACGCCACCGGCCAGACCCGCACCGTTCTGCTCGCCGGCGGGGGCAGCACGCGCGAGGAACTGACCAGCATCGACGCGCCCCGCTCGTTCGGCTACCGGCTCACCGACGTCACCGGCCCGATGGCGCTCCTGGTCGACCACGTCGAAGGCGAATGGCTCTTCAACCCCGCCGCGGACGGAACCGAGGTGACCTGGCGCTGGACCATCCATTCCAAGTCGCCGCTGACCTCGTGGCTGCTCCCGCTGTTCGGCACGCTGTGGAAGGGCTACGCGCGCAAAGCGCTGCGGGATCTCTCGACGACGCTGACGGCCTGACGTCATGTGCCGGCTCTTCGGCCTGCACGCCGGAACGCGCGCGTGCACCGCGACGTTTTGGCTGCTGGACGCCCCCGACAGCCTGGCCGAGCAGAGCAGAACGAACCCCGACGGCACGGGCCTGGGCGTTTTCGACGAGCACGCCCGGCCCCGGTTGCACAAGCAGCCCATCGCGGCTTGGCGGGACACCGCCTTCGCCACCGAGGCACACCGGCTGACCGGGACGACGTTCATCGCGCACGTTCGCTACGCGACGACCGGTTCGCTCGACGTCCGCAACACCCACCCGTTCCTGCAGGACGGACGGATCTTCGCGCACAACGGCGTGCTCGAGGGCCTGCATGCCATCGATGAACGGCTGCGCGAGGTCGGCGCCGACGACCTGGTCCTGGGCGACACCGATTCCGAGCGGGTGTTCGCGTTGATCACCGCCTCGATCCGAGCGCACGGGGGCGACGTGACGGCGGGCGTGGTCGATGCGACGAAGTGGCTCGCGTCGAACGTGCCGATCTACGCGCTCAACGTGCTGTTGAGCACGGCGACGGACATGTGGGCGCTGCGCTACCCGGAGACCCATGAGCTGTACATCCTGGAACGGCCCGACGAATCCCCAACCGCGCCGCCCGAATTCGACTTACGCACCAAGCGAATTCACGCGCGCTCGGAACACCTGTGCACACGGGCGTCGGTGGTGTTCGCCTCCGAACCGATGGACGAGGACCCGCGCTGGCGTCTGTTGGATGCGGGAGAGCTGGTCCACGTCGACGCCGCGTTGCGGGTGGAACGCAGCGTGGTGCTGCCCGACCCGCCCACGCGTCCGCTCCGGCGGGAGGATCTGAGCGGGCCGGTCCAGGACGCGCAGCACGCCCTCCCGAGCACTCGGCGGCTCGCCTGAGGCCGGGTCACGCAAACTCAAAAGGTACCTATCGGTCGCGATCTGCCCAGCATTGGGAGCGGGGGCTACACTAGCTTCTACGCCATTCCAAGGATAGTTGGAGAATGCCTTGCCGGACCCCCGGAAACTCGGTCGATGCGCGAGTTCCTCAGCAGGCGAGCTGTGCGCATTGCAGCGCCGACAATGGCAAGACACTTATCGTGCACACCCCGACATGTACGGGTCTGCGCCGTCAGCCCCGGCGGTGTACGCAGCGAACCTGTTTAAGGCCGCTGGCGTCAAGCGGCTGCTGGAGTTGGCTGCCGGTCACGGCCGCGATGCCATGTATTTCGCCAGAGAGGGCTTCACGGTGACGGCTATTGACTTCAGTGATGTTGCGATCGAACGAATCCGCGGAGTAGCCCAAGCCCAAGGCGTAGGCGCGCAATTGTCGACCGTTGTGCACGACATGCGCGAGCCCCTGCCCTTGGAAAACCGCGCCGTCGATGCGGTGTTCGCACACATGGCGTTGTGTATGGCCCTGTCGACGACCGAGATACACGCCGTCGTCAGCGAGGTCCGGCGCGTGCTGCGGCCAGGCGGGATACTCGTTTACACTGTGCGCCACACCGGCGACGCCCACTGCGGTGCTGGAAAAGCACACGGAGACAACACCTTCGAGCATGGTGGCTTCGTTGTGCACTTCTTCAACCGGCAGCTGGTCGAGGCTTTGGCCGAGGGCTGGACGCTTGACGAGGTGTATGCCTTCGAAGAAGGAGACCTGCCTCGTCGGCTATGGCGAGTCACGATGATACGTGTTTGAGACGTCGTGGCATCGTCGTTCGGTGATCCCTAGCCGCGGTCGCCAAGAATGACGTGTCAGCCTGCCTGCCCCGTGGGTTCCTCTACGGGCAGTCCAGCGAGGCGCCATTCGAGCATGCCTTCGTCGAGGCGTTTCACCCCGCGCCCAGCGCTTTTCACAATGCGGGTGGCCTCGGGTGCCATGACGCAGTACGCGCCGCGGCAGTAGGCGACGATCTCCTGACCGGCCGGCAGTTCGGATAGTCGGTCTACCAGCTCAGCGAGGGGCATGCTGATCGCGCCGGGAATGTGCCCGGCTAAGTACTCCTCATGCGGTCGCACGTCGATCAGCGTGACCTCGCCGGCGTCGAGGCGGCGTATCAGTTCCTGCCGCGTGATGGCGTCTTCGGGTGAACCAAGCACCGCAGCGGCCGCGACGGCCACATCGGCCAGGTGCGCCTCAGCGACTGTCTGCACCAGTGAAAACAGCCGGCCCACGTCCTCTCCGGCGAGCCGGTAGTACTGACGGGTGCCATCGCGACGGGTTTCGACCAGACCGCCGGCCTTGAGCGATTGCAGGTTCGCCGAGGCGGTGGTCAGGTTCATCCCCGTCGCAGTGGCGATCGCGTCGACGGAGCGCTCGCCCTGAGCGAGGAGGTCGAGGATCTGCAGTCGGCGCCCGTTGCCCAGCGCCTTACCGACCCGCGCGATCTCGTCCAAAAGTGCCGCTTTGGAACCAGACGGCTTTCCCATCTTGCTTCTCCAATAATCTTTGGAATATCGTATAGATCTTAGCACGCGACGACGGTCCCACCAGATCATCGACGTCTGACCAACTCCGTCGGGAGGTGAGCGTCCATGAACAAGACCGTTGTCGTCCTGGGGGCCGGCGTCGGAGGCCTGACCGCGGCCGCAGAGCTGCGCAAGGTATTGCCCACCCAAGATCGGATCGTGCTGGTCGACCGGAGCTTTACCGGCGGCTTGGGGTTGTCGCTGCTGTGGGTGATGCGCGGCTGGCGGACGGCAGAGCAAGTGCGCGTAAAACCCACGGCGGCAGCGCTTCCCGGTGTGCAGATGGTGACCGCGGATGTCGATCGCATCGACGACGTCGAGCAGGCGGTGCACTGCCGCGGTTCGAGCCCGGTCCGCTACGACGCTTTGGTGATCGCCCTTGGCGCCGCCCTCGACGCTTCAGCCCTGCCAGGTTTATCGGAGGCGTTCGAATCTGGTATCGCGGACCAGTTCTACACACTCGATGGCGCCGTGGATCTGCACCGCACGATTGGGACGCTGGAGTCGGGACGGTTAATCGTGCTGGTCGTCCGTGCGCCGTTCAAATGCCCGGCCGCACCATTCGAGGCGGCGTTCCTGATGGCCGACCTATTAGGCGCTAGGTATGCCAGCGGCGCAGTGCGAGTCGACACGTTCAGCCCGGATGCGCTCCCGATGCCGGTCGCCGGCCCGGAAGTTGGTGAAGCCCTAGTCGCCATCATGGAAGCGAAAGGCATTGGTTTCCATGGTGGTAAGTCCGCGACATGCATCCATCCGGATACCCACGTCGTGGAATTCGCGGACGGAACTACTGAATCGTTCGATCACCTAGCGGTGGTTCCGCCACACCAGTCACCAGCAACAGCGGTGATGTCGACCGAACTCCACCCTGGCGGCTGGATCCCGGTCGATCCGCAAACTCTCGCCACAAGCATGCCGAATGTCTGGGCGATCGGCGATGTCACCGCACTTGAGCTGCCCAACGGCAAACCGCTACCGAAGGCAGCGATCTTCGCCCGAGCCGAAGCCGAGATCGTCGCGCACCAGGTGGCCCGCCATCTAGGCCGCGACGCGCCCGACACCCGGTTCACCGGCGAGGGCGCCTGTTATGTCGAGATCGGCGGGGGTCTGGCCGCTAAGGCTGAGGGTAATTTCCTGACGCTGCCCGCGCCTCAGATCGCATTGCGTGACCCGTCGCGGGCGTATCACGCGGAAAAGGAGCAGGAGGAGCGAGATTGGCTGGTGCGCTGGAACATTCGCTAAGCAATCCGGAGACGCCGGCGCGACAGCGGCACGCCCAGAAACCGTAGGAAACGGAAAACGGAGGACACAATGAAGCGCTCACTCACCATGGCTTACGGTGCCACGTGCTATCTCGTCTTTTTGGCGGCGTTCCTATACTCCATCGGCTTCGTGGGCAACCTTGTTGTGCCGCGCAGCATCGACAATGGTGTCGCGGCGTCGATTGGGGAGGCGGTCGTCGTCAACGTGGTGTTGCTCGCGTTATTTGCCGTGCAGCACAGCGTGATGGCACGACCGACGTTCAAGCGTTGGTGGACGCGGTTGATACCCGAGATTATCGAGCGCAGCACCTACGTGCTGTTGTCGAGTTTGGTTCTGTTCCTGTTGTTCTGGCAGTGGCGGACGATGCCGGCGGTCATCTGGGACATCGCATGGCTACCGGGCCGGATCGGGCTGCAGGTCCTGTTCTGGCTCGGCTGGGCCACGGTTCTGGCTTCGACATTCATGATCAATCACTTTGATCTGTTCGGCCTTCGTCAGGTCTATCTGGCGTGGCGTGCAGAACCCTACAGCGAGACGGGCTTTCGTTCGCCACTGCTGTATCGGGTCGTCCGGCACCCTCTCATGCTCGGTTTCATTGTCGCGTTTTGGGCCGCCCCGACGATGACGGCAGGGCATCTGCTTTTCGCGTTGGCGACCACCGGGTACATCCTGATAGCGCTGCAGATTGAGGAGCACGACCTCACAGCGGCGCTCGGCGACGAGTATCGCGAATATCGCCGCCGCGTGCCGATGCTCATTCCGGGACTTCAGCGGCCCCGTCACCGTACCGACGCTGAAGCCACTACAAATCCGGCTTGACAATTAATCGGCAGCATCTCGTGATCATTGACCGTCTGTGGGGGGTGCGTGAAAATGCGGGTATGGGCGAGGTTCGAGTCAAGAACCTGATGAGTCCGGACGAGACACTCGAGTTCAAAGGGATCAAGGTCCAGCAGGTCGACGTGGGTGACCTGACTGTGGGGCGGATTGTGACACAGCCAGGATGGCGGTGGTCTACGCACGTGCGTCCACAGGTCGGCGGGGATTGGTGCGAGGCGCGTCACGTGGGGGTCGTGGTGTCGGGCCGGTTCGAAGTCGTGATGCGCGACGGGACCACGCTCCAGTTCGGGCCGGACGACGTATTTGAGATTCCGCCCGGTCATGACGGATACACCCTTGGGAGCGAGCCGTGCGTCCAGATCGAGTGGTCGGGGTTGCGGGCCTTCGCAGGATTCCGGCTCTTCGGCGCTCAGAACCGGGCGCTGGTCACCCTGTTATTCACCGATCTCGTTGACTCCACGGTGATGGCGAATCGGCTGGGCGATCACGCATGGCGAGACGTGCTCTCCGCACACTACGAGGCGACGCGGGCGGCGTTGGAACGCCACCACGGCCACGAGATCAACACCACCGGAGACGGATTGCTTGCGACCTTCGATGGGCCGGCCGCCGCCCTACGCTGCGCCGCGGCGATCGGCCGGGCCGCCGGTCGGGAAGGCCTGCAGGTCCGGGCTAGCGTACACGTCGGAGAAGTAGAAGTAGTGGGGAGCGACGTGCGCGGCGTCGCGGTGCATGAAGCGGCACGGATCCTCAGCGCCGCGGCTGCCAACGAGATCCTGGTGTCAACCACGACGCGAACTCTGGCGAGCAACGCGGGTTTTGTGTTTCAGCCCCGCGGTACGCACACGCTCAAGGGCCTGCCGGGCGAATGGGATCTATTCGCATGCTTCGAGGACGAGAAGCCCACACCGGACTGAACTACTAGGACACCTTTTGAAGGTGCTAGAGGTATGAGCGCAACCCCAGGAGCGCTTACTTTTGCGCCGGCGTGTTGCTATGAGTAGCAGTTTGTGTCCGCCCGGCGCATGACGCACGCAACGCAGGCGTTGGGTCACGCAAATTCGGACGGTACATATCGGTCGCGATGTGCCAGCATTAACTCGTGGGCGCACGCCAACTCGCACGTCTGCTGGTTGCCGCGGTGGTGACAACCTGGGCGACGCTGCTGACCCCGCCGATCCTCATGGCCTCCGCGTCCGCCGCGCCCTGCCCCGACGTCGAGGTGACGTTTGCCCGCGCCACCACCGAAGCGCCCGGCGTCGGCGGGGTCGGACAGGCATTCATCGACTCGCTGCGCTCGCAGGTCGGGGGTCGATCCCTCGCGGTGTATCCCGTCAACTACCCCGCCACCGAAGATTTCGGCCCTTCCGCATCCGCCGGTGCCCGCGATGCGAGCGCTCATGTCGAATCCATGGCCGCGACCTGTCCCAACACCAAGCTGGTGCTCGGTGGATATTCCCAAGGCGCGATGGTGATCGATCTGATCACCATCGCCCAAATAGAGGTTGCGGGTTTGGTCCCCTCGTCGCTGCCGCAGGACGTGGCTGATCACGTTGCTGCGCTCGCCCTCTTCGGGAATCCATCGGACAGATATCTGGGAGCGCCGGTGAGCACGGTCAGCCCGTGGTACGGGGCTAAGGCCATCGATTTGTGTGCGCCCGGCGATCCGATCTGCACTCCAGGCGGGGCCCTGGCACCGCCGACGCATGACGAAATGTTCTCCGCGGCGCACCTCTCCTACAAGCAGTCCGGGATGCCCAGCCAGGCGGCGACTTTCGTGGCCAGCCACCTCTGACGCGGGTCTCCCCGGCGGCTCGCCCGGCGCCGGCTGGCAGAGTGTGTCGACGTGGCAACCAAACGTGCGCTCGTGTTGGCCGGCGGGGGGATAGCGGGAATCGCCTGGGAGACAGGTGTTCTGCGGGGTATCGCCGATGAGTCGCCGGAAGCGGGGCGGCTCCTGCTGGAGTCCGACGTGCTGGTGGGGACCTCGGCCGGTGCGGCGGTCGCCGCCCAAATCAGCAGCGGGAGCACGCTTGAGGCGCTGTTCGACCGGCAGGTCGCCGAGGCATCCGCCGAGATCGATTCCGGCGTCGACGTCGACGACATCACCGAGATCTTCCTGGCCGCGCTGGCCGAACCGTACGACCCGACGGCGGATAAGACCCGCCAGCAGTTGCGGCGGATCGGAGCCGTGGCGCTGGCGACCAACACCGTTGCCGAGCCGGTCCGTCGTCAGGTGATCGCGCACCGCTTGCCGTCCCACGACTGGCCCGACCGGGAGTTGCGGTTGACCGCGATCGACACCGAGACAGGGGAATTGGTCGTTTTCGACAATCGGTCGGGTGTCGAGCTCGTCGACGCGGTGGCGGCCAGTTGCGCGGTGCCCGGAGCGTGGCCGCCGGTGACGATCGCGGGCCGGCGCTACATGGACGGCGGGGTCGGCAGCTTGGTTAACCTCGGCATCGCCGGCGACTGCGACGAGGCGGTGGTGCTGGTGCCCTCGGGCGTCGATACCCCGTCGCCGTTCGGCCCGGGCCCGGCGGCCGAGATCGCGGCCTTCGCCGGCGCCGCGTTCTCCGTATTCGCCGACGCAAACTCGTTGGCGGCCTTCGGGCCGAACGCGCTGGATCCCCGCTGCCGCGTCCCCTCGGCAACCGCCGGACGAGAGCAAGGGCGGCGCGAGGCTCGCGCGGTCGCGAAATTCCTGGGAGCTTAAGGGCTTGAGCGCGCTCAGCCCTCGATCGCGGGTGGGACGGGTTCGTCCTGCTCGCGCTCGAAGGCGTCCAGCGCCTGCATGGCCAGCTCGCGGCCCGCGGCGATCACCTCCACCGCCCGATGGAATTCCAGGCTTCGGCACGTCGTGCGTGGCACCTCGATCAGCAGGTCGGCGGGGTAGGCGGCCAGCGTGTGGCGGGCCAGTGCGGATTGGGCGATGTCGATCGTCCGATTCATCACCTCGAAGCTGCCCAGCTTCGGCACTTCGGGAGTCTCCAGGGCGGCGAGGGCGTCGAGTTCGGTTGCGGTCGGTTCGATCTCGGCATCGGCGGACCAGGCATCCGGGTCCGCGGCCGCGCCGCCGAATCGGCTCAACATCGCCCGCGCCGCGGGCCGGTCCAGCAGCGAGCGCGCCGCAGTGGTGTCGAGCAGCGCGGAGGTGCTGCGCACCATGCGATTAAGCCACTCGACGGTGGCGCCGGGCTCCTCGTCGCGGCTGACGATGGTCTCGCTGCCGTTGAGACTCACCGCGATGGTCAGATCGGCGTTGACCGCGGCGATCGGGGCCATCGGCAGCGGGTCCAGGATGCCGCCGTCGGCGAGCAGGCGCCCGTCGATCGCGTGCGGGGCGATGACCCCGGGAATCGCGATCGACGCCCGGATGGCCTCGTCGAGCGGGCCGCGCTGGAACCACACCGACTTGCCGGCGAGCAGGTCGGTCGCCACGGCGGTGTAGGGGATGGGCAGTTCTTCGATGGTGATCGGGCCGAGGATGTCGCGCACGGTGTCCAGGATCTTCTCGGCCCGCATCACGCCGGCAGCGCTGATGGAGAAGTCCAGCAGCCGCAGGATCGTGCGCTGGGTTAGCGACTTCGCCCAGTCGGCGAATTCGTCGAGGCGCCCCGCGGCCTGCAGACCGCCGACCATCGCGCCCATCGACGAGCCGGCGATGCCCACGATGTCGTAGCCGCGCTCGGCCAGCACCTCGATGACCCCGATGTGGGCGTAGCCGCGGGCGCCGCCGCTGCCGAGCGCCAACGCCACCCGTGTCGGTGCTGATCGTTCGCCAGGCACCCCCTCATTTTGCGCGGCGGAATCGGCCCCGAGCGGGCCGGGTGGGCAGTTTTTTCACCCGTGATCCGAATTGCGGCGCGGCCGACCGCGGCTACCCGCATTCGTCGTTGGCGGCCGCACGCGCCGCAGTGATCAGGGCCGCCTGCCGCGCCAGGGTCAGCTCCGCCCACCGGATGTTCCAGCTGCCCGCGGTGCCCGACTGCGAGGCCTGAACCATCGCCAGATACGGCTCGAACAGCGACTGACCGGTCTTGGGCTGACCGTCCATCCACACTTTCGCGGCATGACAGGCCTGGTAGTACTCCTCCTCGGTCGAATCCGCGGGGACGTCGACCCTGGTCGTGACGCCCGTGGGGGACAGACCCACGGCGCCCGGCGGTGCACTGGCCGGGCCGGCGGGAATGCCCGACGGCCGCGCCGACGACGAGGTGGGCGCGCCGGTGTGGGCACCGCGCGAGCACCCGGTGACCGTCACCAAACCGGCCGCCAGGACGACCGCGACCCATCCCAGGAGCCAACGACTGCGCCTACGCACGATGTCAATCTATGCAACACTGGCGGCCGTGATGGAGCGCTTCGGATTTTGCGAGTGTTGTCGGCCCTAACTTGCCGCCGCTCGTCCCGATCCGTCCTCCCTGGAGCACTCCCCAATGTCTTTGCCCTCGTCCATCGAGTTGCGCCCCTACACCGTCGCATCGCCCTCCGCCGGCCCCACCCGGCTGCGGGTCCCCGACCTGTTGCACGCCACCGACCAGGCCGCCGACGACGTGCTCAGCGGGCGCTGCGACCACCTGCTGCCCGAGGGTGGCATACCGCACGCCGAGCGCTGGTTCGCCCGCATCCACGGCGACGACGAGCTGGACGTCTGGCTGATCAGTTGGGTCCCCGGTCGGGCCACCGAACTGCACGACCACGGCGGTTCCCTCGGCGCGCTGACCGTGCTGTCCGGTTCGCTCAACGAATTCCGTTGGGACGGACGCGGTCTGCGGCGCCGCCGGCTCGACGCGGGCGACCAGGCCGGGTTCCCGCTGGGTTGGGTGCACGACGTGGTGTGGGCACCCAGGGCCGTGACCGGAACCGCCGCGGCGAGCACGATCAAGGGTCCGGTCGAGCCGACCCTGAGCGTGCACGCCTATTCGCCGCCGCTGACCGCGATGTCGTACTACGAAGTCACCGATGCCAACAGGTTGCGCCGCCGGCGCACCGAATTGACCGACCAACCTGAGGGGCCGCAGTGAGCCGCATCGACGTGGTGTTGAGATCCGCCCGGCGCAGGTACCGCCGCCTGCCCGCCGTCGAGGTGCCCGACGCGGTGCGACGCGGTGCGGTGCTGGTCGACATCCGGCCGCAGGCACAGCGATTCCGAGAAGGTGAGATACCGGGCGCGCTGGTGATCGAGCGCAACGTCCTGGAATGGCGCTGTGACCCGACCAGCGACGCCCGGCTGCCGGAGGCCGTCGGCGACGACGTCGAATGGGTGATCGTGTGTTCGGAGGGCTACACGTCCAGCCTGGCCGCCGCGGCGCTGCTCGATATCGGCCTGCTCCGCGCCACCGACGTCATCGGCGGCTACCACGCCCTGTCGGGTGCCGGTGTGCTGGAACGGCTGGGCGGCGGCACCGTCGACCCACGCCCCGGGGGGCTGGCGGACGCCGGCACGACCGGTCGCCGCTGGCTCTAGTCACTCGTTGGCGTGCAGCAGCGGACGCAGCCTTTCCGTCTTGTCCGGCGTCCACCCTGGCGGTGATAGCACCGCGGCCCAGCCGTCGGCCACATTGGCCACGTAGCGGTGGCCATGCCCGTCGGGCACGTCCACGGCGACCGCCATATCCGCCGAGACTTGCAGGAACGTCACGACCGGAATCCAATGTGTCTGCGGCAGCACGTCGTATCCCCGCCTTTCGCGCAGCCAATCCGGTTCACTGAACAGCAGATCCGGCGTCCACCACGCGATCGGGTCCGACGCGTGCTGCAAATACACCACGCGGGGGTGGCCCCACGCCGAATCCGGGCGCGCCAAATTGCTTGGGCGAGCCACGAACCGGACGTTCTTGCCGTCGTTGTAGATCGGTAGCCACTCCGGAGACCCTGCGTCGCGCGTCGACGTCAGGTCCGTCCAGATCGTGTTGTTGAAGGTCGGTCCGCTGAACAGCGCGCCGTCGGTGCGGGCCAGCACGTTGTTGAGGCTCATGAACGGTGCCTCGCCGCCGAAGGATCCGAGGCTCTCACCGAACACGACGAGCTTGGGCCGCTGCCCTTCGGGCATTTGGCGGATCAGCCTGTCGACCGCCTCGAACAGTGCCTGGCCGGCATGCCGCGCGTTCTCCTTGTCCACCAGGAACGACAGCCAGCTCGGCAAGAATGAATACTGCACACTCACGATCGCGGTGTTTCCGTTGTACATGTATTCCAGCGCCGAGGCCTCGGCCTCGTTGATCCAGCCCGTCCCGGTGGTTGTCGCGACGGCCACGACCTGGCGTTGGAGGCCTCCTTCGCGTTGCAGCTCGCGCGCCGCCAGTTCCGCGGTCGCCGTGATGCCGTCCGCGGAGTTCAATCCCGCATAGGCGCGGATCGGTTCGACGGCCGGGGCCCCGTTGAAAGCGGTCAGCTCGCCGATAGTCGGGCCGCCGCTGACGAAGATGCGGCCCTGGTGGCCCAGCGACTCCCACGACACCAGCGACTGCGGACCGCCGGAGCGCAGCGGGGATTTCGGCGGCGCGGTGTCCGGGCTCATCTCGTTGTTCGCCGTGGCGAACGTGTTGTTCATGGTGCGCATCGCGAACTTGAGCACGACGCCGTTGAGCAAGGTGACCGTCAGGAACACCAGCACCACCACGACGATCGTCACCGACAGCCGGAAGGGGGCGATCCGGTCGACTTCGCCCACCAAAAATCTGACCAGCCAGCGAATGAACTGCCCGATTTCGACGACGGTGAACAGCACCACCACCGACAGCCCCACAGCGATCGGGTAGTCGTACCACTCCAGGTGCGGCACGCCCATCAAATCGCGCACGTCGTCCTGCCAGACGTGAAACCAGATCGCCATCAGCACCTGGCCCACCACGGCGATCGGGATCAGCACCTTCCACGCCCAGCGCGGCGGGGGCGGGCTGGACTTCGATTCACGCATGTAGCGAACCAGCCACACCGAAAAGACGCCCAGCCCATAGCCGATGGCGCCGGAGATCCCGCTGACCAGCCCCTGGAACAACGGGCCGCGGGGCAGCAGCGACGGCGTCATGGAGAACCAGATGAAGATGAGGCCGACCGCGGTCCCGGTGAACGTGTAATGCCTTACCCACCAAGGCTTTCGGATAGCCTCAAGCGCTTCCGCGGTGCCGTGCGCGCTGGCCGGCGCCTCGGCGTCGGGGCTGGCGACAGATTCGTCGTCAGCTTCGGTGCTGGTGACAGAGCCCGTTTCGCTCATGGAGCGTCCTACCGATGGTTGAAGTTGGGGGTGCGCTTCTCGATGAATGCCGCCATCCCCTCGGACTGGTCGTGCGTCGCGAAGGTCGAATGGAAGAGCCGGCGTTCGTAGAGAAGTCCTTCGGACAGCGTCGATTCGAAGGCCCGGTTGACGGCTTCCTTGGCCATCCGGGCGGCCGAGCGCGACATCTGCGAAATGGTGGCGGCGACGGCCTTGGCCTCGGTCAGCAAGTCATCGGCGGGCACCACCCGCGAAACCAGGCCGCTGCGTTCGGCTTCGGCGGCGTCGATGGTGCGCCCGGTCAGGATCAGGTCCATGGCCTTGGCCTTGCCGATGGCCCGGGTGAGACGCTGCGAGCCGCCCATGCCGGGCAGCACGCCGAGTTTGATCTCCGGCTGACCGAATTTCGCGGTGTCGGCCGCGATCAGCAGGTCACACATCATGGCGAGCTCGCATCCTCCGCCGAGTGCGTGGCCGGCGACCGCGGCGATCGTCGGGGTGCGGACCGCGGCCAATTTGCCCCAGGCCGCGAAGAAGTCGGCCTCGAACGCGTCGGAAAACGTCAACTCGGCCATTTCTTTGATGTCGGCGCCTGCGGCGAACGCCTTGGCCGACCCGGTGATGATGATCGCCCCGATACCGGGATCGTTGTCCAATTCTGTTGCCGCACTGGTGACTTCATGCATCACCTGGCTGTTGAGCGCGTTGAGGGCCTTGGGCCGGTTCAGCGTGATGATCCCAACCCGCTGGTCGCGCTCGACCAGGATGGTTTCGTAGGTTGTAGAGGTCACCTCTGTCATCCAAACCGCCTTTCTAGAAACTCAAGTCGTCGTCGACGGGCGCGAAGTACGCGTCGACGTCGGCCGCGCTGACCGCGTCCAGCGTCGCCGGCGACCATTTCGGATTGCGATCCTTGTCGATGATCTGTGCGCGGATGCCTTCGACCAGGTCGTGCGAGCGCGCCGAGGCGGACGACACCCGATAGTCTTGGATCAGAACGTCTTCCAGCGTGTCGAGTTTCGCGGCCCGGCGCACCGCCTCCAACGCCACCGACACCGCGATGGGGGAGCGGGTGGCGATCAGGTTGGCGGCGTCGTCGGCAGCTGCGGCGCCGTGGCCGCGCAGCGCCGCGACGATGTCTTCGACGGTTTCGCCAGCGAAGCAGTCGTCGATCCAATCACGTTGTGCGGCAAGCTCGCTCGGTGGGGGTTCGACGGCATAGCGGGCCAGCGCGCTCTCGATGCCGTCGGAAACTATCGCCGCGGTGAACGCGTCGAGATCGCCGTGCGGCACGTAGTGGTCGGCGAATCCCATCGCGATGGCGTCGGCCCCGGAAAACGGCGCGCCGGTGAGCGCGGCGTGCAGCCCCAGCGCGCCCGGTGCCCGGGACAGCAGAAACGCGCCGCCGACGTCGGGGATGAAGCCGATGCCGACCTCCGGCATCGCCACCTTTGACGTTTCGGTCACCACCCGAACGCTGCCGTGCGCGCTGACGCCGACGCCGCCGCCCATCACGATGCCGTCCATCAACGACACATACGGCTTGGGGAAACGCCCGATCTGGCCGTTGAGCAGATACTCGTCGCGCCAGAACTTCCGCACCTCGACGCCGTCCTTGCGGGCGCTGTGGTAGACCGCCACAACGTCGCCGCCGGCGCACAATCCGCGGTCCCCGGCGCCGGACAGGACCACCGCACGCACCGCGTCGTCGGCTTCCCAGCGGGTGAGGATGGCGCGCAGGGCGTCCACCATCGGTTGGTTCAGCGAGTTGATCGCCTTGGGGCGGTTGAGCGTGATGAGGCCGACGTCGCCGTCGATCCGGGTAAGGACTTCGTCGGATTCCTCCGTCAACGCGCCACCTTCCCATCGCCGCGGGGTCTCGACCAGCAATCTAGATCGTCACTACCGCCCCGGTACCCGCGGGTAAGGTTTATGTTTAACCGGACGAGAAGGTCCGGGCCCGGGATTATCGGCAAAACCCCAGCTCCGCTGGGAACCCGGGCGGGTCACTAATCGTTGAGCAGGTGTTCGCACAGCTCCAAGCCACAGTCTTCAGAGAGGATCCGACAGTGCGGGAGACAAGTAACCCGGTATTTCGCTCGCTGCCTAAGCAGCGCGGCGGGTACGCGCAATTCGGCACTGGCGCGGCCCAGGTGCAGCAGGGGTACTACCAAGGTGACCCCTACACGGCGGCCCCCTACCAGGAGGCCAAGGTATCCCGTCCGGTCACGATCGACGACGTCGTCACCAAGACGGGCATCACGCTGGGCGTGCTGACGGTCGCGGCGATCGTCTCCTACTTCCTGGTGGCGTCCAATCTCGCGCTGGCGATGCCGCTCACCCTGATCGGCGCGCTCGGCGGCTTGGGGCTGGTGCTGGTCGCGACGTTCGGCCGCAAGCAGGACAGCCCCGCGATCGTGCTCAGCTACGCCGTCCTGGAGGGCCTGTTCCTCGGCGCGGTCTCGTTCGTCTTCGCGAACTTCACGGTGTCGTCGGCCAACGCCGGCGCCCTGATCGGGGAGGCCGTCCTCGGTACCTTCGGTGTGTTCTTCGGGATGCTCGTCGTCTACAAGACCGGCGCCATCCGCGTCACCCCCAAGTTCACCCGCATGCTGGTCGCCGCGATGTTCGGCGTGCTGGCCCTGATGCTCGGCAATTTCGTGCTGGCAATGTTCCACGTCGGCGGCGGCACGGGCCTGGGTCTGCGCAGCGGCGGAACGATCGCGATCATCTTCTCGCTGGTGTGCATCGGTATCGCGGCGTTCAGCTTCCTTATCGACTTCGACGCGGCCGACCAGATGATCCGCGCCGGGGCGCCGGAGAAGGCGGCTTGGGGCATCGCCCTGGGCCTGACCGTGACGCTGGTCTGGCTGTACCTCGAGATCCTGCGCCTGCTCAGTTATCTGCAGAACGATTAGCGCTTGACGCAAAAACCGGCACGCCGATTGGCGTGCCGGTTTTTTGTGCACCCGCGCGTGATGTCACATCCACGACCGCTCGATGCGTCTGCTGGTTGTCAGCACCCCTTCGCTCGCGAAAGGCAGCATCATGAAGCACATCGTGATCATCGGCGCCGGCTACGCCGGCATGGCGGCCACCGCCCGCTTGGCGCGTCGGGTCAAGGGCCGCGACGACGTGCGCGTCACCCTGGTCAACCCGCAGGCTCGGTTCACCGAGCGGCTGCGCCTGCACCAGGCGGCTTCGGGCCAGCGGCTGGCCGAGCTTCAGATCCCGGACATGCTCGCCGGCACCGGCGTCGAGTTCGTCCAGGGCTGGGTCACCGGCCTGGACGCCGACGCGCGGACCGTCCGTCTCGACGACGAGCGCGTGATCGGCTACGACACCCTGGTGTATGCGCTTGGCAGCGTCGCCGACACCGCGGCAGTGCCCGGCGTCGACGAATTCGCCTACACCCTCAACAGCGCCCACGATGCTGGGTTGCTGGCCCAGCAGCTGGATCGGCTCGGCGCCGGGACGGTCGTGGTCGCCGGCGGCGGCCTGACCGGAATCGAATCGGCCGCCGAGATCGCCGAGCGGCACCCGGAACTCGACGTCGTCCTGCTGAGCCGGCAGACACCCGGATCGATGATGGGCCCCAAGGCGCGTGCCCGCCTGCATGACGGGTTGGCCCGGTTGGGCGTGCGGATGCGTTCCGGCGTCGACATCGTCAAGGTGATGCCCGACGGGGTCGCCCTCGCCGACGGCCAGGTCGTGCCGGCCGGTGCAGTGCTGTGGGCCGCGGGCGCGCGGGTGTCGCCGCTGGCGGCGGCCGCGGGCCTGCGCGTCGACGAGCGGGGCCGAATCATCACCGATGCGGCGCTGCGCTCGGTGTCGCACCAGGATGTGTACGTCGTTGGCGATGCCGCCGCGGTTCGGCAAGGATATGGCCTCGTGCACGGCACCTGCCAGAGCGGCATCCCGACCGGGGTGCACGCCGCGGCCAACATCGTCCGAGAGCTGAAGGGCAAGCAGCCCAAGCGGTTCCGCTTCGGCTATGTCCACCAGCCGGTGAGCCTGGGGCGGCACGACGCCGTCATCCAGTTCACCCATCCCGACGACAGCCCGTCGCGTTTCTATCTGGCCGGTCGGTGGGCGGTCGCCTACAAGGAGACGGTGAGCGCCAGTCCGTGGACGACCTACCGATTGCTCAAGCTGCTGCCCACGCTGGGCGCCGTGACATGGCGGCGCGGTGGGGGCTTCACCCGATGAGCGCCGACGAGCACACGTTCGTCGAACATCGGAAACTGTTGTTCGCCATCGCCTATCGGATCATGGGCTCGGCGGCAGACGCCGAGGACGTGGTTCAGGATGCCTGGCTGAAGTGGTCGGCGGCCGATCGGGGTCAGGTCGCCGACCCCAAGGCCTATCTGTCCCGCATCGTGTCGAATCTGTCGATGGAACGACTGCGCTCGACCCGGCGCCAGCGGGAGACCTACGTGGGTCCGTGGCTTCCGGAGCCGATCCTCACGACCGAAGACACGGCCGAGGACGTCGCGGCCGCCGAATCGGTGTCGATGGCGATGCTGGTCGTGCTCGAGACGCTGAGCCCCCTGGAGCGCGCGGTGTTCGTCCTCAAGGAGGTGTTCGACTTCAGCTACGCCGAAATCGCTTCGGCCGTCGAGCGTTCCGAGGCCGCGGTGCGCCAGGCGGGCCACCGCGCCCGCAATCACGTGCAGGCGCGCCGGCCGAGGTTCGAGGCCGACCGCGGCAAGAAGCGCGCGGTCACCGAACGCTTCTTCGCCGCGGCGACCGGCGGGGACATCAACGATCTGATGCAACTGCTCGCCCCCGATGTCACGCTGTGGACGGATGGCGGCGGAAAAGTGCGCCAGGCGCTGCGCCCGGTCGAGGGCATGGCCAAGGTCGCCGCATGGCTCGCCGGCGTCACCAAGCGTCCCTACGAAGGCGTCGAGATCGCCGATATGACAGCCGAAGTCGTCGATATCAACGGCGGGCCGGGCATCGTTTTCTCTGCCTCGGGCCGCGTGATCGCCACGCTCACAGTCGAACTCGATGCGGACGGGCGCATCGTCACCATCCACAACGTGGCCAACCCGGACAAGCTGCGCGCCGTTGCGGATGGCGTCCGGCGCGGCTGACGACTGTGCACTCACGGCGCCCCGGGCGCACACTCGGCGCCCAGGACGCACACTCGACGAGCAGGGCTAGCTGAGCCGCTCGATCACCATCGCCATGCCCTGGCCGCCGCCGACACACATGGTCTCCAAGCCCAACGTCTTGTCGTGCGTCTGCAGGTTGTTCAGCAGCGTGGTGGCGATGCGCGCGCCGGTCATGCCGAAC
Source organism: Mycobacterium sp. IS-2888 (assembly GCF_001954215.1). Taxonomy (NCBI): domain Bacteria; kingdom Bacillati; phylum Actinomycetota; class Actinomycetes; order Mycobacteriales; family Mycobacteriaceae; genus Mycobacterium; species Mycobacterium sp. IS-2888. The sequence continues at coordinate 3,989 of NZ_MBET01000028.1, read as the reverse complement.
GGGTGGCCCAGTGCAATCGCCCCGCCCGACACGTTCAGCTTGTCCTCGTCCATGCCCAGCTCGCGCGCCGAGCCCAGCACCTGGACCGCGAACGCCTCGTTGATCTCGTACAGGTCGATGTCGCTGATCGACATGCCCGCCCGCTCCAGCGCCTTCTTGGACGCCTCGATCGGGCCCAGCCCCATGATCTCGGGCGACAGGCCGCTGACGCCGGTCGACACGATGCGGGCCAGCGGGGTCAGGCCCAGTTCCTTGGCCTTCGTGTCGCTGGTGATCACCAATGCGGCGGCGCCGTCGTTGAGCGGACACGCGTTGCCCGCGGTCACGGTGCCGTTGGGACGAAACACCGGCTTGAGCTCGCTGACCTTCTCGTAGGTGGTGCCCGGGCGCGGGCCGTCGTCGGTGCTGACCGTGCTGCCGTCGGGCAGGGTCACCGGGGTGATCTCGCGTTCGAAGAATCCGCTCTTGATGGCCTCCTCGGCCCGGTTCTGGCTGCGCACGCCCCAGTGGTCCTGGTCCTCGCGGCTGATGCCGGTCAAGATGGCGACGTTTTCAGCGGTCTGGCCCATCGCGATGTAGACGTCGGGCAGGTTGTCGTCGGCGCGGGGGTCGTGCCATTCGTCCGCGCCGCCGGCCGCGGCGGCGGTCCGCTCCTGGGCCTCGTCGAACAGCGGATTCTTGGTGTCCGGCCACGAGTCGGAGTTGCCCTTTCCGAACCGGGACACGGTCTCCACTCCCGCGGAGATGAATGCGTCACCCTCGCCCGCCTTGATCGCGTGGAAAGCCATCCGCGTCGTCTGCAGCGACGACGAGCAATACCGGTTCACCGTGGTGCCCGGCAGGAAGTCGTAGCCGAGTTCGACGGCGACCACGCGCGCCATGTTGAAGCCGGACTCGCCGCCGGGCAGGCCGCAACCCAGGATGAGGTCGTCGATCTGGTGCGGGTTGAGCGCGGGCACCTTGTCGAGCGCGGCGCGCACCATCTGCGTCGCCAGGTCGTCGGGCCGCATGGACACAAGCGACCCCTTCATGGCGCGGCCGATCGGCGAGCGGACAGCGGAGACTATGACGGCTTCAGGCATGGCGGTTCTCTCCCATGGGACGCGGGCTAGCTAGGAACGGGTGGTACGTCCACCTCGACGGGTAGCACAAATCTAGTCGGTGCCGACCGGCCGCTATGACGACGGGGCGGGCGAACCCGGCAGCGGCCGCTGCCAGAGCCGCGGCATGACGCTGCGTCGGGTGTGCGCGGCGTCGAGCACCTGCGCCGGCGGGGGCGCCGGTGCCTCCTCCGCCGGGCCGTCGACCTGCTCGGTCAACTCATCGCAGAGCGTCGCCAACAGCGCCCTGGCCGCCAGCGCGTACGCGGCCGGCGAGGGATGGAAGCCGTCGGCGGAGAACATCACCTCGGGCGTGGCCCGGAACTGGGGCGCCAGCAGGTGCGCCAACGGCACCGGCACCCCGCCGGCCGCCCGGACCGACGCGGCCTGGGCGCGGGCGAGCTGCGAAGTGCGCGCGTGCGCAAGGGAGCGAAGCGGTTGGGGGATGGCGCTGATCAGGCCCAGGTCCGGGCAGGTGCCCACGACGACGATCGCGCCGCGGGTGCGCAACTTGCGCACCGCCGTGCCCAGCCGTTGCGCGGACTGGCTGATCCCGTTGAGCGCGGTGACGTCGTTGGCGCCGATCATCATCACGGCCGCGTCCGGTGGCGCTCCGGCCACGAACATCGCATCGACTTGGCCGCAAACGCCTTTCGAGGTGGCGCCCACGATCGCCTTGGTGCTCAACCTGATGCGCTTGCCGGTCTGCTCGGCGAGTCCGCGTGCGATCAGCACGCCGGGCACCTCTTCGGCGTTCATGCAGCCATATCCGGTGGCCGTCGAGTCCCCGAAGATCATCAGGTGCAGATCCGCCGGTACGCCGCGCTGCCACCGCTCGACGGGTCCGCCGCCCGGGCTGTACACGCCATCGGCGCGGGGCGGGACGTCCCACGCCTTCGGGATGACGGTGCGCGCGTGCGACGCCTGGCCGACGAGCAGGTTGCGAGCGCCCAGGTAGGCCGTGCCTGTCGAGGCGAGTGCACCCGCTGTGGCCAGGGCGATCGTCGAACGACGCGGCACCCGGATGGTCACGCAATCAGTTTAGATCGGCTCGAGTGTTTGCGCTGGCGGCTTAAAAACAATGTGATCACGTTGTGAATCACATGTGGTATCAAATCAGACTCTTCAAATGTTGTACCCGTCGAAGCCTGTCAAGCTAAGTCCAGCGAGTTGGCTGAACGACTCGGCGAACAGAAGATGAACCGGACGCTTAGCCGCCTCGTCACATGCTGTATCGGACTACAACGGCGTAGGAAGTGTTGAGCATGACCGCACCCAGCAAGGTCTCCGGTTCCGCCCCGAGAGCCATTTGCACACACGATGTCCTCAGGGCACGTAGAGTTGAATCACGCAAATTCGCGATCAGCGATGGCGCGCCAGTCGAGGTCCTCGAATCGGGGCCGAGCGTTGCTGCGCGGCTTGCCAATCTCGCATCACGGCTGACGATCCGGCCGATCCTGGCCGCCGGGAGCCACGCACCCAACGCACCCTGGCCCTGGGGCCTCATCGACCTGCTATCCCGAGTCGTGCTGCCCGTGACCGCCACGGTCCGACAGGACGTGAAGTTGCCAAACGCGTCGGCACAGTTGGTGCGTGCCCCCGGGGTGCTACCCGCGGACGGCACCCGCCGGATGGTTCTCTACTTCCATGGCGGAGCATTCCTGACGTGTGGAGCAAACTCACACGGGCGCCTCGTCGAAGCGCTCTCCAAGTTTGCTGACTCACCCGTCCTGGTGGTCAACTACCGGCTCCTGCCCAAGCATTCGGTGGGGATGGCGCTCGCCGATTGCCACGACGCCTACCAATGGGTGCGCCGGCGCGGCTACGACGCCGACCGCATTGTGCTGGCCGGCGACTCGGCCGGCGGGTATCTCGCGCTCGCCCTCGCGCAACGTCTGCAGGAGGAGGGCGAAGAGCCGGCGGCGCTGGTCGCGATCTCGCCACTGCTGCAGCTAGCAAAGGAATGCAAGCAGGCCCATCCCAACATCAAGACCGACGCGATGTTCCCCGCCACCGCGTTCGACGCGCTCGTCGCTTTGGTTGCTAGCGCCGCCGAAAAGAACATCGTCGACGGCAAACCCGAAGAGATTTACGAGCCGCTGGAGCACATCAAACCGGGACTGCCGCGGACGCTGATCCACGTCTCGGGATCCGAGGTGCTGCTGCACGACGCCCAGTTGGCCGCGAGCCGGCTGGCCGCGGTCGGCGTGCCCGCCGAAGTCCGGGTGTGGCCGGGCCAGATTCACGACTTCCAGCTCGCCGCGCCGATGGTGCCCGAGGCAATCCGTTCGCTGCGCCAAATCGGCGAGTACATCCGCGAAGCCACCGATTAGCGCCCCCCTCCGCCGACCGCGGCGCGGGTATGCGCGGCCCGAAACGGCCTGAGACGATGAACGCATGCGAATCGCGCAGCACATCAGCGAACTCATCGGTGGCACCCCACTGGTTCGCCTGAACTCCGTCATCCCCCCCGGCGCCGGCACCGTCGTGGCAAAGGTCGAATACCTCAACCCCGGGGCCAGCTCCAAGGACCGGATCGCGGTGAAGATGATCGACGCCGCGGAGGCCGCTGGGCTGCTGAAGCCGGGCGGCACCATCGTCGAACCGACCTCGGGCAATACCGGTGTCGGTCTTGCCCTGGTCGCCCAACCCCGCGGCTACAAGTGCGTGTTCGTCTGCCCGGACAAGGTCAGCGAGGACAAGCGCAACGTGTTGCTGGCCTACGGCGCCGAGGTGGTGGTGTGCCCGACGGCGGTGCCGCCCGACCACCCCGACAGCTACTACAGCGTTTCCGACCGGCTGGTCCGGGAGATCGACGGCGCGTGGAAGCCCGACCAGTACGCCAATCCCGAGGGCCCGGCCAGCCACTACGAGACCACCGGCCCGGAG
>NZ_MBET01000027.1:0-7512 GCF_001954215.1 Mycobacterium sp. IS-2888 | reverse complement strand
TCCCTGTTCAGCCAGGACTTCGGGCCGCTGGTGGAAAGTATGAACGACCTGGCGACGCGCGGGCTGCGGCATGCGGAGCGGCTGCAACGACTCGGGCTGTGGGGCCTGATGCCGCCCCCGGTCTACGACGCACTGCACTGGCTGGCCTTCTCCGGCGTCCGCATGCCGCCGCCGCTGCGCGACATGCAGGACATCACGCTGACCCTCGACCGCGCCGTCAACGCCGTGATCGATCACCGGATGCTGCACCCGACCGACTCCGCCGACCTGCTCAACGTGCTGCTGCGCGCCGACGGCGGGCGCTGGCCCCGTCAGCGGATCCGCGACGAGGCCCTGACGTTCATGCTCGCCGGCCACGAGACCACCGCCAACGCGATGTCCTGGTTCTGGTATCTGATGGCGCAGCACTCCGACGCCCGCGACCGGATGCTCGCCGAGATCGACGACGTGCTCGGCGCTCGCCGACCGACCGCCGACGACCTGGGCAGGCTGCCGTGGACCACCGCGTGCCTGCAGGAATCGCAGCGCTACTACTCGGCCGTGTGGACGATCTCGCGGCGGGCCATCGAGGAGGACGTGATCGGCGGCCACCACATCCGTCGCGGCACCACCGTCCTCATCCCGATCCACCACATTCACCACGACCCGCGCTGGTGGCCCGACCCGGAGACGTTCGACCCCAACCGTTTTTGCACACCATCCGACCGGCCCCGCTCGGCGTACCTGCCGTTCGGCGGCGGCCGGCGCATCTGCATCGGGCAGAGTTTCGCCATGATGGAGATGGTGCTGATGGCGGCGATCATGAGTCAGCACTTCACCTTTGACCTCGCGCCCGGCCCGCCCGTCGAACTCGAGGCGACGCTGACGCTACGGCCGAAGAACGGAGTGCACGTGATCGGACAGCCACGCACATGAACCCCGACTACGATGCCCTGATCGTCGGCGCCGGGTTCTCCGGTATCGGCGCCGCCATCAAGCTCGACAAGGCACGACTGCCCAACTACCTCGTGGTCGAGGCCGGCGACGGGGTCGGCGGCACCTGGCACTGGAACACCTATCCCGGTATCGCCGTGGACATTCCGTCGTTTTCCTACCAGTACTCCTTCGAACAGAGCCCGCGCTGGTCGCGGACCTACGCGCCCGGCCACGAGCTGAAGGCCTACGCCGAACACTGCGTGGACAAGTACGGCATCCGGTCGCGAATCCGGTTCAACACCAAGGTGCTTTCCGCCGAGTTCGACGACGAGCGCTCGTTGTGGCGGGTGCAGACCGACCCCGGCGGCGAACTCACCGCCCGGTTCCTGATCAGCGCCAGCGGCGTGCTCACCGTGCCGAACCTGCCCGACATCGACGGCGTGGACTCCTTCGCCGGCATCACCATGCACACCGCCCGGTGGGACCACACCCAGGACCTCACGGGTAAGCGCGTCGCCATCATCGGCACCGGCGCGTCGGCAGTGCAAGTCATTCCCGAGATCGCCCCAATCGTCAAGCAGCTCACGGTGTTTCAACGCACCCCGATCTGGTGCTTCCCGAAGTTCGACGTCCCGCTGCCCGCGCCGGCGCGCTGGGCGATGCGCATCCCCGGCGGCAAAGCCGTCCAGCGGCTGCTCAGCCAGGCTTTCGTCGAGCTGACCTTCCCGATTGCGGCGCAATACTTCACCGTGTTCCCGATGGCCAAGAGGATGCAGTCGGCCGGGCTTTCCTATCTGCGTCAGCAGGTCCACGACCCGACGGTGCGCGACCAACTCACGCCGCGCTACGCCGTGGGCTGCAAGCGGCCGGGCTTCCACAACACCTATCTGGCCACCTTCAACCGCGACAACGTGCGGCTGGTCACCGAACCGATCGACAAGATCACGCCGGCGGCCGTAGCCACCACCGACGGCGAAAACCACGAGGTCGACGTGCTGATCCTGGCGACCGGCTTCAAAGTGATGGACACCGACAACGTCCCGACCTTCGCGGTCACCGGAACCGGCGGCCGGTCGCTGAGCCGCTTCTGGGACGAACACCGGCTACAGGCCTACGAAGGCGTCAGCATTCCCGGTTTCCCCAATATGTTCACCGTGTTCGGGCCCTACGGCTACGTCGGCTCGTCGTATTTCGCGCTGATCGAGACCCAGACCCACCACATCGTGCGGTGCCTGAAGCAGGCCCGGCGCAAGGGTGCGACGCGGGTCGAGGTCACCGAGGAAGCCAACGACCGCTACTTCGCCGAGATGATGCGCAAGCGGCATCGTCAGGTCTTCTGGCAGGACAGCTGCCGGCTGGCCAACAGCTACTACTTCGACAAGAACGGCGACGTGCCGCTGCGCCCCGCCACCACGGTGGAGGCCTACTGGCGCAGCCGGCGTTTCGAACTCGGCGACTACCGATTCACCGGCTAGACCTCAAATTCGGTTGCGGCCTTGCACTAGGCTTCGACGCGTGGCGAAAGAGTTTTCGCGTATCGACGAGTCGCTGCGCGAGTTCATCGGCGAGCAGGCCGTGTTCTTCGTGGCCACCGCTCCGTCCGACGGCGGCCGAATCAACCTCTCCCCCAAGGGGTATCGGGACACGTTCGCGGTGCTGGACGACCACACCGTCGCCTACCTCGACATGTTCGGCAGCGGCGTGGAAACCATCGCCCACCTGCGCGACAACGGCCGCATCACCGTCATGTTCTGCTCGTTCACCCGCAACTCGCGGATCCTGCGATTGTTCGGCACCGGCCGCGCGATCCGGCCCGACGACGCCGAATTCGAGGGCCTGCGAACGCATTTCGGTGGCGAACATCCCGGCGTGCGGGCCATCATCGTGATCGACCTCGAGCGCATCGCCGACGCCTGCGGGTTCGCGGTGCCCTACTACGAGCTCGTCGACGAACGGCCGGTGCTCGACGCGCATCACGCCAAAGCGCCCGCCGAGGCCTACACCCGCCTGGTCGAACGCAATCGGCACAGCATCGACGGCCTGCCCGCGCTAGAGCCCGACCACCCGCTGCCTAGATAGCGCGCTTGAGCTCGTCGACCATGTTCAGCTGCTCCCACGGCAGCTCGACGTCGGTGCGGCCGAAGTGCCCGTAGGCGGCGGTCTGCGCGTAGATCGGGCGCAGCAGGTCCAGGTCGCGGATGATCGCGCCGGGCCGCAGGTCGAACACCTCGGGCACGATCTTCTCGATCTTGACCGGGTCGACGATCGCGGTACCGAACGTCTCGATGAACAATCCCACCGGCGCGGCCTTGCCGATGGCGTAGGCCACCTGCACCTCGACCCGCTCCGCCAGCCCGGCGGCGACGATGTTCTTGGCCACCCAGCGCATCGCGTACGCCGCCGAACGGTCCACCTTGGACGGATCCTTGCCGGAGAAGGCGCCGCCGCCGTGGCGGGCCCAGCCGCCGTACGTGTCGACGATGATCTTGCGGCCGGTCAGGCCCGCGTCCCCCATCGGGCCGCCGAGGACGAACTTCCCCGTCGGATTGACCAGCACCCGGGTCGACGACGAGTCAAGGGTCTCGTGGGCCAGCTCGTCGAGCACGGTCTTGAGCACGTGCTCCCGGATGTCGGGATCCAGCTTCTTCGCCAGGTCGATGCCGTCGGCGTGCTGGGTGGACACGACCACGGTGTCCAGCCGGACCGGGACGTCGTCCTCGTACTCGATGGTGACCTGCGTCTTGCCGTCCGGACGCAAGTACGGCAGCGTGCCGTTCTTGCGGACCTCGGTCAGCTTGCGCGACAGCCGGTGCGCCAGCGCGATGGGCAGCGGCATCAACTCCGGGGTGTCGTTGATCGCGTAGCCGAACATCAGGCCCTGGTCGCCTGCCCCCTGGGCATCCAGCGGGTCCTGCTCGCCCTCGACGCGGGCCTCGTAGGCGGTGTCGACGCCCTGCGCGATGTCGGGCGACTGCGCGCCGATGCCGATGTTCACGCCGCACGACGCACCGTCGAAGCCCTTGTCCGACGAGTCGTAGCCGATCTCCAGGATGCGCGCGCGCACCGTGTTGGTGATGTCGGCGAACGCCTCTTTCGCCGTCGTCGTCACCTCGCCAACGACGTGCACCTGCCCGGTGGTCACCAGGGTCTCGACCGCGACACGTGAGCGGGGGTCCTCCGCCAAAAGCGCGTCGAGGACCGAGTCGCTGATCGCGTCACAGATTTTGTCGGGATGTCCCTCGGTCACCGACTCACTGGTAAACAGCCGACCCTTCTCGCTCACTCTGTCATCCTTCCAGTCCCTCACCCAAAACTTAGTTAGACAAATTATTTTACGCCCTAGGCCCAACCGGCCCAGCCGGGCGCATGCAAGAGTATCGCTAGCCCGTGTGGTGCAGAAACGCCACGATCGCATCAACGATACGGCTGGCCATCAGCGTCTTGGAACCGTGCTGCAGCGCGGACTCGGCGCCGTCGGACGCCAGCAGCCAGCCGTCGTTGCTGTCCACCTCGAACGCCCTGCCGTCGCCCACGGCGTTGACGACCAACAGGTCACAGCCCTTGCGCCGCAACTTCTCTCGGGCGTGGAAGAGCACATCGCCGTTGGCGTCGCCGGTCTCGGCGGCGAACCCCACGATGGCCCGCATGTTGGGCAGCTCGCCGTGGGCGCGCGCCCGCACCGCGCCGGCCAGCACGTCGTCGTTGCGCACCAGCTCGATGGTGGGCGGGTCGTCGGGACCCTTTTTGATCTTGGCGGCGGCAACCTGCGCGGGCCGGAAGTCGGCCACCGCGGCCGCCATCACCAGCACGTCGGCGTCGGGGGCGTGCTTGGACACCGCCTCTCCGAGCTGTTGCGCCGAGCTGACGTGGACGACGTGGACACCGGCGGGGTCGATGAGCCCGGCGGTATGCCCGGCGATCAGGGTGACCTCGGCGCCGCGCTGGGCGGCGACCCGGGCGACCGCGTAGCCCTGCTTGCCGGAGCTGCGATTGCCGACGAAGCGGACGGGATCGATCGGTTCGCGGGTGCCGCCGGCGGTCACCAGCAGCTTGCAGCCGGCGAGGTCGTAGGGCAGGGCGTCGTGTCGCTCCAGCAGCAGGTGGGCGAGCGTGGTGATCTCTTCGGCCTCGGGCAGCCGTCCGGCCCCGCTGTCGGCGCCGGTGAGGCGCCCGGATGCGGGTTCCAGCACAACGGCCCCGCGGCGGCGCAACGTCGCCACGTTGTCGACGGTGGCCGGGTGCAACCACATCTCGGTGTGCATCGCCGGCGCGAACAGCACCGGACATCGCGCCGTGAGCAGCGTCGCGGTCAGCAGGTCGTCGGCGCGGCCGTGCACGGCACGCGCCAGCAGGTCGGCGGTTGCGGGCGCCACGACGACCAGGTCGGCCTGCTGACCCAGCCGCACATGCGGCACCTCGGGAACGTCGGAGAAGACGCCGGTGTGGACCGGCTGTCCGGAAAGCGCCTCGAAAGTGGCCGCCCCGACGAAGCGCAACGCGGATTCGGTGGGGATGACGCGGACCTCATGGCCGGCCTCGGCGAGCTGACGAACGACGGTGCACGCCTTGTAGGCGGCGATGCCACCGGAGACGCCGACGACGATCCGCTTGCGGTCCACAGCGCGCCCGGCCTGTTACTCGCCCTCGGTGTGTTCGAGCAGGTCGGCGTGGATCTCGCGCATAGCGATGGACAGCGGCTTTTCCTGCAGCCCGGGCTCGACCAGCGGACCCACGTACTCGAGGATGCCCTCGCCGAGCTGGTTGTAGTAGTCGTTGATCTGCCGGGCCCGCTTGGCCGCGTAGATCACCAGCGCGTACTTGCTCGAGACGCGGTCCAGCAATTCGTCGATGGGCGGGTTGGTGATTCCCAGCGGGGTGTCGTAGGCACCCTGCCCAGGTGACGACGGATCGAACTGATCCAGGGCGGGGACGGCGGCTAGCGACGCGTCGGACTGCGAATTGCTCACTTAAGAAAATCTCCTGGCGGCGTAGAGCGGTGGGAAAGTCGATGCTTGATCGGTCTGGGTCCGGCTCTGACCAGGCGACTCAATCCGAGCCAGGCGCGGTTTCCACCAGCAAGGATACCAATTCCGCGCACGCAGACTCCAATCGACTGTTGACCACGACCTCGTCGAAGTCGTCCTGCGCCGCCAGCTCGACGCGGGCGGTGTCCAGCCGGCGCTGGATCACCTCGGGCGTCTCGGTGCCGCGGCCCACCAGCCTGGCCTCCAGGTCCTCCCAGCTGGGCGGCGCCAGAAACACCGCGATGGCCTCGGGCATCGCCCGCTTGACGGCCCTGGCCCCGGCCAGATCGACCTCGATGAGCACGGGGCGCCCGGCCGCCGCGGCGGCGCGCACCGGCTCGGCCAATGTGCCCGATCGGTGCAGCCCGCCGTGGATCTCGGCCCACTCCAGCAGGGCGCCCTCGTCGATCAGTTCCTGAAAGCGGGCGGGGCTCACGAAGTGGTAGTCGACGCCGTCGACCTCCCCGGGCCGCGGCGCCCGCGTCGTGGCGGAAACGCTGAAATGCAGGTTGGGGATCCGCTCGCGCAAGCAGCGGACCACCGTGGACTTGCCGACCGCGGAGGGACCGGACAGCACGACCACGCGTCCGTTGCCGATCGGCTCGGGACGCGCTCCGCACTCGACGTCCGGTCCCCCGCTCGCGCTCATCGGCGCTCCTGGGTCGGTGCCCGCACAGGCCGTTCGGCCTGCATCGCGCGGCCGGGTTAGGAGCCGAACTTTTCCAGCAGGGCCTTGCGCTGACGGTCGCCGAGACCACGCAGACGGCGAGTCGGCGCGATTTCCAGCTCGGTCATGATTTCCTGCGCCTTGACCTTGCCCACCTTCGGCAAAGCCTCCAACAGCGCAGAAACCTTCATCTTGCCCAAGACTTCGTTGGTCTCGGCGTCCTTGAGCACCTGGGTCAGGCTGGTGCCACCGCGCTTCAGCCGGTCCTTGAGCTCTGCTCGCGCTCGACGTGCGGCAGCCGCCTTCTCCAACGCGGCCGCGCGCTGCTCGTCGGTCAACTGGGGAAGGGCCACGATTCCTCCGTATCTGATCAATCTCTCGATCTTGTGTCTCTGCCGGGTACTTCAGCCAGCGGAGACGACCGTACTCAGGCTTCCTGACGAAATCTAACCCGACCCCCCTGGTTATTGGGGTAAATAGGCAGGTCGACCCACCGCGCGGGTCAGACCGGGGGTGCGTTCGGCGGCCCGAAACCGACTGGACGAGGCGCCATTTGCGGGCCCCCAACCCGCCGATTGTGCGCCGTTTCCGGCCCTCTACCTGGGGCTTTATGGTGCCGCGCCGCCGTCGGGTGCCGAACCGTCGGGCCCCGCGGCCGGCGGCACGGACCGTCGCGAGAACTCGTCCCGCGGTTCACACAATTTCGCGTGGCGTGTCGCGCGTGTCGCGCCGTGGTCAGCGGCAGGTCGGCGACCCCGCGACGGCGATTTCGGACGCGTTTCCGCCCGCCGAAGCACCCGCGCCGCGGCCGGGAATCGCAGATTTCGCGCGCCGCCGCCCGCCTTCCCGGACGCGTCGGCGCACCCCGACCCGCCCGACCGCGCGGTCGGGCTGCCACGCGCCGGG
>NZ_MBET01000026.1:0-172110 GCF_001954215.1 Mycobacterium sp. IS-2888 | reverse complement strand
GCGCCGCCCGCTCGGCCCGCGACGTGCATCAGCTCGAAGCCCGCATCGACTCGTTGGCCGCACGCAATTCCAAATTAATGGAAACTCTTAAAGAGGCCCGCCAACAACTGCTCGCACTGCGCGAGGAAGTCGACCGGCTCGGCCAGCCGCCCAGCGGCTACGGCGTTCTCCTCGCCGCGCACGACGACGACACCGTCGACGTGTTCACCTCGGGCCGCAAGATGCGCCTGACATGCTCGCCGAACATTGACGCCACATTGCTGCGCAAGGGCCAGACCGTCCGGCTCAACGAGGCCTTGACCGTCGTCGAGGCCGGCACGTTCGAATCGGTCGGCGAGATCTCCACTCTGCGTGAGGTGCTCGCCGACGGCCACCGCGCGCTCGTCGTCGGACACGCCGACGAGGAACGCATCGTCTGGCTGGCCGAGCCGCTGGTCGCCGAGGACCTGCCCGACGGCGTTCCCGACGCTCTCAACGACGACACCAAGCCCCGCAAGCTGCGCCCCGGCGACTCGCTGCTGGTCGACACCAAGGCCGGCTACGCCTTCGAACGCATCCCCAAGGCCGAGGTCGAAGACCTGGTGCTGGAAGAGGTGCCGGACGTCAGCTACCAAGACATCGGCGGGCTTACCCGCCAGATCGAGCAGATCCGCGACGCGGTCGAGCTGCCGTTCCTGCACAAGGAGCTCTACCGCGAGTACGCGCTGCGCCCGCCGAAAGGCGTGCTGCTCTACGGGCCTCCCGGCTGCGGCAAGACGCTGATCGCCAAGGCGGTCGCCAACTCGTTGGCCAAGAAGATGGCCGAGGTGCGCGGCGACGACTCTCGCGAGGCGAAGTCGTACTTCCTGAACATCAAGGGCCCCGAGCTGCTGAACAAGTTCGTCGGCGAGACCGAGCGGCACATCCGGCTGATCTTCCAGCGGGCGCGTGAGAAGGCGTCGGAGGGAACGCCGGTAATCGTGTTCTTCGACGAGATGGACTCGATCTTCCGGACCCGCGGCACCGGCGTCTCGTCGGACGTCGAGACCACCGTGGTGCCGCAGCTGCTCAGCGAGATCGACGGCGTGGAGGGACTCGAGAACGTCATCGTGATCGGTGCGTCCAACCGCGAGGACATGATCGATCCCGCGATCCTGCGGCCGGGACGTCTGGACGTGAAGATCAAGATCGAGCGGCCCGATGCGGAAGCGGCACAAGACATCTACTCGAAGTACTTGACCGAGGCCCTGCCGGTGCACGCCGACGACCTCGCCGAGTTCGGCGGTGACCGTACGGCCTGCATCAAGGCGATGATCGAAAAGGTCGTCGACCGGATGTACGCCGAGATCGACGACAACCGGTTCCTGGAGGTCACCTACGCCAATGGCGACAAGGAAGTCATGTACTTCAAGGACTTCAACTCCGGGGCGATGATCCAGAATGTCGTCGACCGGGCGAAGAAGAACGCCATCAAGTCGGTGCTGGAGACCGGACAACCGGGATTGCGCATTCAGCATCTGCTCGATTCGATCGTCGACGAGTTCGCCGAGAACGAGGACCTGCCCAACACCACCAATCCCGATGACTGGGCGCGGATTTCGGGCAAGAAGGGCGAGCGGATCGTGTACATCCGCACCCTGGTCACCGGCAAGTCGTCGAGCGCGTCGCGCGCCATCGACACCGAGTCGAACCTGGGTCAGTACCTGTAGCGCTAACCGCTACCGGGTCAGTCGAATTCGAGCGAGTAGCTGTTGGTGAGGTCGTCCTGCGTGACCTGGGCGGGGCGAGTCCTGGTATCCACCCGCAGCGTTTCGGTGAGCACGCGCGGCTCGTAGCGCCACCCGTCGGGCAGGTTCAGGCGGCCGGCCAGGCCGGGCAGGTCGGCCCTCGACAGGTTGGGGTCGACGACCTGGCTCCACGTCTGCATCACCCAGCGCCGCCCGTCGGGGTCGACGAGTTCGTAGACCTCTGCACCGGCGTCGAAGACGAAGACGGTGTTGCGGCTCACCTCGTTGGCGCTGTAGGGCGCGGGGTTCATCGACGACATCGCGACGGTGGCCTGCTTGATCATTTCGATTCCGCCGAAGGTCTTCCGCTCCTGCGGGCCCTGCTGCTCCTTTTCGATGGCGTTCATCAGCCAGTAGCGCGGACCGTTGAGCAGGGCTGCGGCCGCGCCGTTTTCGGCGGCGATGGCCTGCGCGTCGAGCTTGGACCACAGCTCGGCCGGACAATCGTTGAGCGGGAAGCTGTTGTAGACGGTGGCCTCCGGGCCGGACTCACCGACCTGGACGAGAAGCACCTCGCCGTAACGTTTTCCGGACAGATCCTCGGCCATCAGGCGAAATTAATCATTGGCGTGAGCGCCGTCAACAGCGCCGTCAACAGCGCGCCCGTCAACAGCACACGCGGTCAACGCGACGGCGCCGCGGTAGCGGTTGCGCGCGATCAGTGTGGTGCGCAGGTCGTCGATCAGCGGGTCGAGGAATGTCGAGCGGTACTCGGCGTCGCCGGCCGCGCGGGCGCTGATGTACATGAACGTCAGCGCGCCGAGGAAAAGTGTCATATGGATCAGCGAATCCGGCACCTGGAGCGTCAATCCCAACACCGTCGAAGTGCTCTTGTAGGTGTGGGTCCACTCGTTGAGCAGCTCAGGGCTGAGGATGATCAGCCCCAGGATGAAGTAGATGACGGTGGTGACCACCGCCACCACCAGGATCTGCGCCAACTGCGAGGCGGCGAGCACGAACACGACATTGGCGCGTTCGGTCCTTTTCAGCGGGGCGCAGTCATGCGTATCGAGCATCGTCGCGAACGGCGTCTGGGCGAGCTTCTCAGTGCCGGCGAGCTTCTCGGTGTCGTCGGGCCCGGTGTCGTCGAGCCCTGTGTCATCGGGGCCGGTGTCGTCGGGCCCTGTGTCATCGGGGGGCGTGTCGCTGGGCCGCACAGTCGTCGAGCGCAGCATCGGCCGCACTCGTTCGAGGGTGGCCGACACGACGAAGGCCGCGGCGATCGACACCAGAAACGCCATCGCCAGCACCAGCCGCTTGCCGCTGATCGTTGCGGCCATCAGCCAGACGTAGGTGTTGAAGAACACCAACGCGGTCAGCAGCACCACCGGCAGCGCCCGCACCGCCAAGGCGCCGACGGTGGCAAGGTGCGAGAGCATCATCCGCACCGCCCAGCCCACCACCGAACCCGCGCCGGCGCCGGTCAGGATCAGCACCGCGGCCACGACGACCGCTTCCTGCACCAGCTGCGAGGGTCCGCCCACGGTCGCCGCGACGCACGCCACGACGACGACCGCGACGGTCGCGACGGCCGCGCGGGTGCGGCCGCTGCCTGACCGGGACACCACCCAGCCGACAACGGCCATCAGCGGAAGCGCCAGCCCGATGATTGCGAGCACGATCCATTCGGAAGTTGTCGGCTCGCCGGTGATCTCGACATCGTTGCCGCCGGTGATCAAGTAGACCGGCAGGACGCAGGCCTGCAATGTCGCGTACGCCGCCAGCATGGGAGCCGACCGCGGCCAGAGCCGTCGCCACCGCGCCCGCCTCGTGAGCACCGAGGGCAGGCCCCGCTCCAAGAACCAGCTTTCGGCCGCGGAGCCCGCCGTCTCGCGGCTATCCGTCCGGCGGCCCGAACTCTGGCGCAGCGAGAGGTCCATGCCGGCTCACCCTAGTGTCGAAACGGCCCGCGCGGAGGCTGTTGCCAGGCTCAATTCGGAGCCCGGGAATGTGACCGGTCATGTGCCCGGCTTACCCCCGCTTCGGGGGCCGCGTCGTCGCCGGGCCTATCTTGAAGTAATGCAACGGATTATCGGGACGGAGGTTGAGTACGGCATTTCGTCGCCGTCGGACCCGACCGCCAACCCGATCCTTACCTCGACGCAGGCGGTGTTGGCCTATGCCGCCGCCGCCGGTATCCAGCGCGCCAAACGGACTCGCTGGGACTACGAGGTGGAATCGCCGCTGCGTGACGCCCGTGGCTTCGACCTGAGCCGGTCGGCCGGGCCGCCGCCCGTGGTCGACGCCGACGAGGTCGGCGCGGCCAACATGATCCTGACCAACGGCGCGCGCCTCTACGTCGACCACGCCCACCCGGAATACTCCGCGCCGGAGTGCACCGACCCGCTGGACGCGGTGATCTGGGACAAGGCGGGCGAGCGGGTGATGGAGGCCGCCGCCCGGCACGTCGCGAGCGTGCCCGGAGCGGCGAAACTGCAGCTCTACAAGAACAACGTCGACGGCAAGGGCGCGTCCTACGGGTCGCACGAGAACTACCTGATGTCCCGCCAGACGCCGTTCTCGGCCATCATCGCCGGTCTCACCCCGTTCCTGGTGTCGCGGCAGGTGATCACCGGATCCGGCCGCGTCGGCATCGGGCCCTCCGGTGACGAGCCCGGGTTCCAGCTGTCCCAGCGGTCCGACTACATCGAGGTCGAGGTCGGGCTGGAGACCACGCTCAAACGCGGCATCATCAACACCCGCGACGAACCGCACGCCGACGCCGACCGGTACCGCAGGCTGCACGTCATCATCGGCGATGCGAACCTCGCCGAGACGTCGACCTACCTGAAACTGGGCACCACGGCGCTGGTGCTCGACCTCATCGAAGAGGGCCCAGAACACGGGATCGACCTGACCGACCTGGCGTTGGCCCGGCCGGTGCACGCCGTCCACGCGATCAGCCGCGACCCGTCGCTGCGGGCCGCGGTGGCCCTGGTCGACGGGCGCGAGCTGACCGGCCTTGCGCTGCAACGCATCTACCTCGATCGGGTGGCCAAGCTGGTCGACAGCCGCGACCCCGACGCGCGTGCGGCCGACATCGTCGAGACGTGGGCGCACGTGCTCGATCAGCTCGAGCGCGACCCGATGGACTGCGCCGAGCTGCTGGACTGGCCGGCCAAGCTGCGGCTGCTCGAGGGGTTCCGCCAGCGGGAGAACCTGAGCTGGTCGGCGCCCCGGCTGCACCTCGTCGACCTGCAATATTCGGACGTCCGGCTGGACAAGGGCCTCTACAACCGGCTGGTGGCGCGCGGCTCCATGAAGCGTCTGGTCAACGAACACCAGGTTCTCGACGCGGTCGACAACCCGCCCACGGACACCCGCGCGTACTTCCGTGGCGAATGCCTGCGCAGGTTCGGCGCCGATATCGCCGCGGCCAGTTGGGACTCGGTGATCTTCGATCTGGGCGGCGATTCGCTGGTGCGCATCCCGACGCTGGAGCCGCTGCGGGGCAGCAAGGCACACGTCGGAGCGCTATTGGACTCCGTGGACAGCGCGGCCGAACTGGTGGAACAACTAACCAGCTAGGCCCGTTAAACCGGGAAACGTCGGCGTTGACCGGTACTGTAGAGAAACAGGCCCAGACCTAGCAGGAGGCGGCGATGGCTCAGGAGCAGACCAAGCGTGGCGGTGGCGGCGGTGACGACGACGATGTCACCGGTACCACAGCCGCGGGCCAAGAGCGCCGCGAGAAGCTAGCCGAGGAGACCGACGATCTGCTCGACGAGATTGACGACGTCCTTGAGGAGAACGCGGAGGACTTCGTCCGTGCGTACGTCCAAAAGGGCGGACAGTGACCTGGCCGTTCTCTGATCGTCTGCCCATCAACTCGGCATTTTCCGGAACCTCAGGGTTAAACCCGTCCTCGTTCGCTGATTTGTTGCGCCGCCAAGCGCCCGAGCTGCTACCGGCGGTCCTCGGCGGGAGTCAATCGGGGAGCGGTCAATCGGGGGGTGGTCCATCGGGGAGCGGTCAACCCGGTGGGCAATTTGCGCATGGCACCACGATCGTCGCGCTTAAATACCCCGGCGGTGTCCTGATCGCCGGTGATCGGCGTTCCACGCAGGGCAACATGATCTCCGGCCGCGACGTGCGGAAGGTGTACATCACCGACGACTACACCGCCACCGGCATCGCCGGCGTCGCCGCGATCGCGGTTGAGTTCGCCCGGCTTTACGCGGTGGAACTCGAGCACTACGAGAAACTCGAAGGGGTACCGCTCACCTTTGCCGGCAAGGTCAACCGGCTCGCGATCATGGTGCGCGGCAACCTGGCGGCCGCGATGCAGGGCCTGGTGGCCCTGCCGCTGCTGGTGGGCTACGACATCCACGCGGCCGATCCGGAAAGCGCCGGCCGCATCGTCACTTTCGACGCCGCCGGCGGCTGGAACATCGAAGAAGAGGGGTATCAGTCGGTGGGGTCGGGGTCGATCTTCGCCAAGTCTTCGATGAAGAAACTGTATTCGCAGGTGACTGATGCCGATTCGGGGTTGCGGGTCGCCATCGAGGCGCTCTACGACGCCGCCGACGACGATTCGGCCACCGGCGGCCCGGACCTGGTCCGCGGCATCTATCCGACCGCGGTCACCATCGGCGCCGACGGGGCGGTCGACGTACCCGAGGGCCGCATCTCCGAGCTGGCTCGTGAGGTCATCGAAAGTCGTTCGCGCGCTGACACTTTCGGCCCCGACGCCGAGCCGCGGGGTGACAAGTGAGTTTCCCGTACTTCATTTCTCCCGAGCAGGCGATGCGCGAGCGCAGCGAGCTCGCGCGCAAGGGCATCGCCCGGGGCAAAAGCGTGGTGGCGCTTGCTTACTCGGACGGTGTGCTGTTCGTTGCGGAAAACCCGTCGCGGTCCCTGCAGAAGATCAGCGAGCTTTACGACCGCGTCGGCTTTGCGGCCGCGGGCAAGTTCAACGAGTTCGACAACCTGCGCCGCGGCGGCATCCAATTCGCCGACACCCGGGGTTACGCCTACGACCGCCGCGACGTCACCGGCCGGCAGCTGGCCAATGTCTACGCACAGACGCTGGGCACCATCTTCACCGAGCAGGCCAAGCCGTACGAGGTCGAGTTGTGCGTCGCCGAGGTCGCGCACTACGGCGAGACGAAACCACCTGAGCTGTATCGGATTACCTACGACGGGTCGATCGCCGACGAGCCGCATTTCGTGGTGATGGGCGGCACCACCGAGCCGATCGCCAACGCGCTCAAGGAATCCTACGCCGAGAACGCCGATCTGCACGACGCCTTGCACATCGCGGTGGACGCGCTGCGAGCCGGCAGCGACGGCTCGAACGGCGACCAGGCCTCCCTCGAAGGGGCCAGTCTGGAGGTCGCCATCCTGGACGCCAACCGGCCGCGTCGCGCATTTCGCCGGCTTGGGCGCTCCACCCTGGAACGCCTGCTCGACCAGGCCGGTTCGAAGGGCCCGAAATCCGACTCGAAATCCGACTCGAAATCCGACTCGAAATCCGACGACGAATCCGACGACTGACCCCCCGTAACATCCGTGGGCGCGGCATGCTCACGGTCGCGCTCTGAGAACCAGTACCCTCAATTGTGTGCAGCGTCGAATTATGGGCATCGAGACCGAGTTCGGTGTCACCTGCACGTTCCACGGCCACCGGCGGCTGAGCCCGGACGAGGTCGCCCGCTATTTGTTCCGCCGCGTCGTCTCCTGGGGCCGCAGCTCCAACGTTTTCCTGCGGAACGGCGCGCGCCTGTACCTCGATGTCGGCAGCCATCCCGAGTACGCCACCGCCGAATGCGACAGCCTGGTCCAGCTGGTCACGCACGACCGGGCAGGCGAATGGGTGCTGGAAGACCTGCTGGTCGACGCCGAGCAGCGGCTGGCCGACGAGGGCATCGGCGGCGACATCTATCTGTTCAAGAACAACACCGATTCGGCGGGCAACTCCTACGGCTGCCACGAGAACTACCTGATCGTGCGGGCCGGTGAGTTCTCCCGGATCTCCGACGTGCTGCTGCCCTTTCTGGTCACGCGCCAGCTGATTTGCGGGGCCGGCAAGGTGCTGCAGACACCCAAGGCCGCAACGTTCTGCCTGAGCCAGCGCGCCGAGCACATCTGGGAGGGCGTCTCGTCGGCCACCACCCGCAGCCGCCCGATCATCAACACCCGCGACGAGCCGCACGCCGACGCCGAGAAGTACCGGCGGCTGCACGTCATCGTCGGCGACTCCAACATGTGCGAGACCACCACCATGCTCAAGGTGGGCACCGCGGCGCTGGTGCTGGAGATGATCGAAGCCGGTGTCCCGTTCCGCGACTTCTCGCTGGACAATCCCATCCGCGCCATCCGCGAGGTCAGCCACGATGTCACCGGCCGCCGGCCGGTGAGGCTGGCGGGCGGGCGGCAGGCCAGCGCGCTGGACATCCAGCGGGAGTACTACAGCCGCGCCGTCGAGCATCTGCAGGTCCGCGAGCCCAACGCGCAAATCGAGCAGGTCGTCGACCTGTGGGGCCGTCAGCTCGACGCCGTCGAGAGCCAGGACTTCGCGAAGGTGGACACCGAGATCGACTGGGTGATCAAGCGCAAGCTGTTCCAGCGGTACCAGGACCGCTACGACATGGAGCTGTCCGACCCGAAGATCGCCCAGCTGGATCTGGCGTACCACGACATCAAGCGGGGCCGCGGGGTCTTCGACCTACTGCAGCGCAAGGGTCTGGCCACCCGCGTCACCACCGACGAGGACATCGCGGAAGCCGTCGACCAGCCGCCGCAGACCACCCGCGCCCGGCTGCGCGGCGAATTCATCAGCGCCGCCCAGGCCGCGGGCCGCGACTTCACCGTCGATTGGGTACACCTCAAACTGAACGACCAGGCCCAGCGCACCGTGCTATGCAAAGATCCGTTCCGGGCCGTCGACGAGCGGGTCAAACGGCTGATCGCGAGCATGTAACTCTGGAGCAAATGACGACCTCGAAAGTCGAACGGCTGGTAAACCTCGTCATCGCCTTGCTGTCCACCCGCGGCTACATCACCGCCGACAAGATCAGGTCCAGCGTGGCGGGCTACTCGGATAGCCCCAGCGCGGAGGCGTTCTCGCGGATGTTCGAGCGCGACAAGAACGAGTTGCGCGACCTCGGCATCCCCCTCGAGGTCGGCAGGGTCTCGGCGCTGGACCCCACCGAGGGCTATCGGATCAACCGCGACGCCTACGCGCTGCCGCCCGTCGAACTCACGTCGGACGAGGCGGCCGCGGTCGCCGTCGCCACCCAGCTGTGGGAGTCGCCCGAACTGATCACCGCGACCCAAGGCGCGTTGCTGAAGCTGCGCGCCGCCGGCGTGGACGTCGACCCCTCGGATGAAGGGTCCCCCGTGGCCATCGCCTCTCCGCCCGGGGTGCCGGGCCTGCGGGGGTCGGAGGATGTCCTCGGAATCCTGTTGTCGGCCATCGATTCTCGCCAGGCCGTGCAGTTTCCGCACCGGCCGTCGCGGGCCGAACCGTTCACCACGCGCACCGTCGAGCCGTGGGGCGTCGTCACCGAGAAGGGCCGCTGGTATCTCGTGGGCCACGACCGCGACCGCGACGCCGTCCGCACTTTCCGGCTGTCGCGGATCGGCGCCGAGGTCGTGCCGATCGGTCCCGCCGGCGCGGTCACCGTGCCCGACGATGTCGACCTGCGCAAGATCGTGGCCCGGATCGTCGCCGAAACGCCGACGGGCGGGCAGGCGCGGGTGTGGGTCGCCGAGGGGAGGGCCACCGCGCTGCGCCGGGCCGGACGGTCCACCGGTGAGCGGCAGCTGGGCGGCCGCGACGGCGAGATCCTCGAATTCGAAATCGGCTGGAGCGACCGGCTGGCGCGCGACATCGCGGGCTACGGCGCCGACGCCGTCGTGCTCGAGCCGCAGTCGCTGCGCGACGATGTGCTGGACCGGCTGCGCGCCCAGGCGGGCCTTGGAGGATTGGGGGAGGCCTCATGACCCCGGTGTCCACCCGCCTGGTTCGGCTGCTCAACATGGTGCCGTATTTCCAGGCCAACCCGCGGGTCACCCGCGCCAAGGCCGCCGCCGACCTCGGGGTGTCGGCCAAGCAGCTCGAAGAGGACCTCAACCAGCTGTGGATGTGCGGTCTTCCCGGCTACTACCCGGGCGATCTCATCGATTTCGAGTTCTCCGGAGACAAGATCGAGGTGACGTTCTCGGCGGGCATCGATCGGCCGCTGAAGCTCACCTCGCCCGAGGCCACCGGCCTGCTGGTGGCGCTGCGGGCGCTGGCCGACATTCCCGGCGTGGTCGATCCGGAGGCCGCGCGCAGCGCGATCGCGAAGATCGAGGCCGCCGCGGGCGCGGTCGGGCACGACGCCACGGGTATTGCGGCGGCCGTCGATGAGCAGGCACCGGTCGAGAGCCGGGCCGCGGCCGCGGTACGTGCGGCGGTGCACTACAAACACGCGCTTTCCATCGACTACTACGCCGCGTCGCACGACACGTTGACCAGCCGCATCGTCGACCCCATCCGGGTGCTGCTGATCGGCGGCCAAAGCTACCTGGAGGCCTGGTCGCGGGACGCCGAGGGGGTTCGGCTGTTCCGCTTCGACCGGATCGTGGAGGCCACCGAGCTGGGCGAGCCGGCCGCCGCGCCCGAGTCGGCGCTGCACGCGCCGCCGGACACGTCCCTGTTCGACGGCGATCCGTCGCTGCCGTCGGCCACGCTGCGGGTGGCGCCCTCGGCGTCGTGGATGCTCGAGTACTACCCGATGCGCGACGTGCGCGAGTTGCCGGACGGCTCGTGCGAGGCGGTCATGACCTACGCCTCCGAGGACTGGATGACGCGCCTGGTGCTGGGCTTCGGCTCGGCCGTGCGGGTGCTCGCTCCCGCGTCGCTCGCGCAGCGGGTGCGGGATTCCGCGGCGGTGGCGCTGGAGTCCTATCAGGTCGCGGCCCAGGGGTGAGGCAGCGCGGGACCTGCGCGCCTCGGCGCGGGGAAACCGGCAGTTCTCGCTACTGCGGTAGCATCGGGTGGACGTCTGGAGGTAATCAAAGTGGGCAGTCTTAGTCCGTGGCACTGGGCGATCCTCGCTGTCGTAGTGGTCCTGCTCTTCGGTGCCAAGAAGCTCCCCGATGCGGCGCGCTCGCTGGGTAAGTCGATGCGCATCTTCAAGTCCGAGATGCGGGAAATGCAGACGGAGAACAAAGACCAAACGCCGTCCCTGCAAACCCCGTCGGAGACCCCCGCGGTGAACCCCCAGCCCGTGCAGTCGGAGCGGGTCGACCCGCCGAAGGCGAGCGAGCAGGGTCACCACGAAGCGCGCCCCGCGTAGCCCGGCGTAGTCGCGGTTAGCCGTCGCGGTTGCCCGAGCGCCACTGACCGAGCGTCGTGAAACTTTTCAAGACTTCAGCGCGCACCGCTGCCTTGCTGAAGCGGCTCAACCCTCGTTACCGGCGCAGCCGCACCAACCCCGATGCGACCATGTCGCTGGTCGATCACCTGACCGAGCTCCGCGCACGATTGTTGATCGCCTTGGCCGCGATCCTGATCACCACGATTTTCGGGTTCGTCTGGTACTCGCATTCGATCTTCGGGCTGGAGAGCCTCGGCGAGTGGTTGCGCCATCCCTACTGTTCGCTGCCGCAGTCGGCGCGCGCCGAGATCAGCCCCAACGGGCAGTGCCGCCTGCTGGCCACTGCCCCGTTCGACCAATTCATGCTGCGGCTCAAGGTCGGGATGACGGCCGGGATCGTGCTGGCCTGCCCGGTGTGGCTGTACGAGCTCTGGGCGTTCATCACGCCGGGGCTCTATCAGCGCGAGCGCCGCTTCGCGATCGCGTTCGTGATCCCGGCCGCGGTGCTATTCATCGGCGGCGCGGTGCTGGCCTACTTCGTGCTGTCCAAGGCGCT
Source organism: Mycobacterium sp. IS-2888 (assembly GCF_001954215.1). Taxonomy (NCBI): domain Bacteria; kingdom Bacillati; phylum Actinomycetota; class Actinomycetes; order Mycobacteriales; family Mycobacteriaceae; genus Mycobacterium; species Mycobacterium sp. IS-2888. Next base: position 160,480 of record NZ_MBET01000026.1, on the reverse strand, counting down.
GGGCTTCCTGTTGACCGTGGGCAGCGACGTGCAGGTGACCGCGTTGTCCGGGGACCGCTATTTCGGCTTCCTGATCAACCTGCTGATCGTGTTCGGCGTCAGCTTCGAATTCCCGCTGCTAATCGTGATGCTGAACATGGTGGGGCTGCTGACCTATGAGCGGCTCAAGTCGTGGCGGCGCGGCCTGATATTCGCGATGTTCGTGTTCGCGGCGGTGTTCACTCCCGGTTCCGATCCGTTTTCGATGACGGCGCTGGGGGTTGCGCTGTCGGTGCTGCTGGAATTCGCCATCCAGATCGCGCGCCTGCACGACAAGCGGAAGGCCAAGCGCGAAGCGCAGGCGGAGATCCCCGACGATGAAGCATCGGTCCTCGAGGAGCCCGAGCCCATACCCGAGCCGTCGTTCACTGCCGGGCAGCATGACGACGTCACTTAGGCCCGCGTGACCGAGCTGGCCGAGCTGGCCCGGTTCAGCGCGCAGCTGCCATTTGGCCTCGATGACTTTCAGCAGCGGGCGTGCGCGGCGCTGGAACGGGGTCACGGCGTGCTGGTCTGCGCGCCGACCGGCGCCGGCAAGACGGTCGTCGGCGAATTCGCCGTGCACCTGGCGCTGGCGGCCGGCGGCAAGTGCTTCTACACCACGCCGCTGAAGGCGCTGAGCAACCAGAAGCACACCGACCTGACGCTGCGTTACGGCCGTGACCGGATCGGGTTGCTCACCGGCGACATGTCGGTGAACGCCGACGCGCCCGTTGTGGTGATGACGACCGAGGTTTTGCGCAACATGCTCTACGCCGATTCGCCTGCGCTGCAAGGTCTTTCGTACGTAGTGATGGACGAGGTGCATTTCCTCGCCGACCGGATGCGGGGCCCGGTGTGGGAGGAGGTGATCCTGCATCTGCCCGACGAGGTGCGGGTGGTCAGCCTGTCGGCGACGGTGAGCAACGCTGAGGAGTTCGGCGGCTGGATCCAGACGGTGCGCGGCGACACGACGGTCGTCGTCGACGAGCACCGGCCGGTTCCGCTGTGGCAGCACGTCCTGGTGGGCAAGCGCCTGCTGGACCTGTTCGATTACGAGAACGAGAAACCGGCCGCCGATCGTCAGCCGCGGGTCAATCCCGAGCTGCTGCGGCACATCGCGCATCGCCGCGAGGCCGACCGGATGTCGGACTGGCAGCCGCGCCGCCGCGGTGGTGGGGGGCGCCCGGGCCGGCCGCGGTTCTACCGCCCGCCGTCGCGGCCGGACGTGATCGCAACCCTGGATTCCGAGGGCTTGTTGCCGGCGATCACCTTCGTGTTCTCCCGGGCGGGTTGTGACGCCGCGGTCCAGCAATGTCTGCGCTCGCCGCTACGGCTGACCACCGAGGAGGAGCGCGCACAGATCGCGGAGGTGATCGAGCACCGGTGCGGGGATCTCGCCGACTCCGACCTCGCCGTGCTGGGCTACTACGAATGGCGGGAGGGTCTGCTGCGCGGGCTGGCGGCCCACCACGCCGGGATGTTGCCGGCGTTTCGGCACACCGTCGAGGAGCTGTTCACCGCCGGCCTGGTCAAGGCGGTGTTCGCCACCGAAACCCTGGCGCTCGGCATCAACATGCCCGCCCGCACGGTGGTTCTCGAGCGGCTGGTGAAGTTCAACGGCGAGCAGCACATGCCGCTGACGCCGGGCGAGTACACCCAGCTGACCGGGCGCGCCGGCAGGCGCGGCATCGACGTCGAGGGCCACGCGGTGGTGCTGTGGCATCCCGCCGAAGAAACCACCGAGCCGTCCGCGGTGGCAGGCCTGGCGTCGACGCGCACTTTCCCGCTGCGCAGTTCGTTTGCGCCGTCGTACAACATGACGATCAACCTGGTCCAGCACATGGGCCCCGAGCAGGCGCATCAGCTGCTGGAGCAGTCGTTCGCCCAATATCAGGCCGACCGGTCCGTCGTCGGCGTGGTGCGTGGTATCGAACGCGGGCGCCAGCTGCTCGACGAGATCGCCGCCGAACTGGGCGGGGCCGATGCGCCGATCTTCGAATACGCCCGGCTGCGGGCCCGGATTTCCGAGCTGGAGCGCGCGCAGTCGCGCGCGTCGCGATTGCAACGACGGCAGGCGGCCAGCGCGTCGCTGGCCGCGCTGCGTCGCGGGGACATCATCAGCATCACCCACGGCCGGCGCGGGGGACTGGCGGTGGTGCTGGAGTCGGCCCGCGACAGCTCCGACCCGCGGCCGTTGGTGCTCACCGAACATCGCTGGGCGGGACGCATTTCGTCGGCGGACTATTCGGGTGCCTCGGCGCCGGTCGGATCGATGTCACTGCCCAAGCGGGTCGAACACCGGCAGCCGCGGGTCAGGCGCGACCTGGCGTCGGCCCTGCGATCCGCCGCCGCCGGGCTGGATGTCCCGACAAAGCGCGGTCGCGGGGGCGGCTCCGACGACGACGGCGCGTTTCACGACCCGGAGCTCGCGTCGTTGCGCGAGCAACTGCGCCGGCACCCCGCCCACAACAGTCCCGGCCTGGAGGAGCGGATGCGGCAGGCCGAGCGCTACCTGCGCATCGAACGCGACAACGCCCAGTTGGAGAAAAAGGTTGCCGCAGCGACCAATTCGCTGGCCCGGACCTTCGACCGGATCGTCGGTCTGCTCACCGAGCGTGCGTTCATAAAAGGCCCGGCCACCGATCCGCGCGTCACCGATGACGGCCGGTTGCTGGCCCGCATCTACAGCGAGAGCGACCTATTGGTCGCCGAATGCCTGCGCACCGGCGCATGGGCGGACCTAAACCCGGCCGAGTTGGCGGCGGTGGTCTCGGCGGTGCTCTACGAGAGCCGCGGCGGGGACGGCCCCGGCGGCCCGTTTGCCGCCGACGCACCCACATCGCGATTGCGGCAGGCGCTGAATCAGACGTCGAAGCTGTCGCTCGCGCTGCGCGCGGACGAGCAAACCCACCGGATCGGCCCGAGCCGCGAACCCGACGACGGCTTTGTCACCGTGGTTTATCGCTGGGCGCGGACCGGCGATCTGGCCGCGGCGCTGGCCGCCGCCGATCCGGCGGGCACCGGTTCGCCATTGTTGGCGGGCGATTTTGTACGGTGGTGCCGCCAGGTGCTCGACCTGTTGGACCAGGTCCGCAACGCCGCCCCGGACGCTGAGCTGCGAGCAACCGCCAAGCGCGCTATCAATGAGGTTCGGCGCGGCGTCGTCGCAGTTGACGCCGGGTAGGCTGAGCCCGAGCTACGGTGGCAGCCAAAGACCAGAGGCGAGGAGACACGATGAGCGGACCCCACGGATCGGACCCGGGCCAGCAATGGCAACCGCCCGGCGAGGGTGGCGATCGGTCCCAGGAACCGACCCAGGTGGGATCGCCGTGGCAACAGCAGCAGCCCGCCCAGGAGCCGACGTGGCAGGCCCCGGCGTACACGCCCCCTGCCGAATACCCGCAGTACCAGCAGCCGACCGAACAGGCCTACCCCCAACAGCCCGGTCAGTATGGTCAGCCGGGTCAGTACGGCCAGCCTCAGTACGGGCAGCCCGGCCAGTACGGCCAGCCTCAGTACGGTCAGCCCGGCCAGTACGGCCAACCGACCCAGTACGGCCAGCCCCCGTACGGTCAGCCCGGCCAGTATGGCCAGCCGGGTCAGTACGGCCAGCCCGGCCAGTACCCGCAGCAGTACCCGACCTACGAGCAACCGGGTAAGAAGCGTTCCGTCGCGCTGATCGGCGGCATCGCCGGGGTGATCGCGTTTCTGCTCATCGCCGTCGTGCTGGTGCTCGGCTTCTGGGAGCCCGGGTTCTTCGTCACCACCAAACTGGACGTCAACAAGGCGCAGCAAGGCGTGCAGCAGGTCCTTACCGACGAGACCAACGGCTACGGCGCGAAGAACGTCAAAGACGTCAAGTGCAACAAGGGCCAGGACCCGACCGTCAAGAAGGGTGGCACGTTCGACTGCAGCGTCAGCATCGACGGTGCCACGAAGCACGTGACGGTGACGTTCCAGGACAACAAGGGCACCTATGAGGTGGGCCGGCCCCAGTAGTCCGCCCCCAGTAACCCGTCAGCCGGGCAGCGCGTCCAGCGCTTTCTGCAGGCGGCCGATCGACGACCCGACGCCCAGCTCGGTCGCCAATTCGGCGGTCCGCTTGGGGTGAGCGGCGGCCAGCGGTAGCTTGTCGGTCGGTGTTGAAAGCGTGACTGGCGCGTCGGTGGCCACGCGCACCACGTGGCCCGCGGCCTCGATGTAATCGGTGGCGGCAAGCAATTTCGCCCGTAGGCCTTTGGCCATCTTGGATTTCGGATCGTGTGCGGCGGCGAGGATCCGCTCCAGCGAGCCGTGTTGGGCCAGCAGGGTGGCCGCCGTTTTCTCGCCCACGCCGGGCACACCGGGCAGGCCGTCGGACGGATCGCCGCGCATCAGCGCCAGTTCGGCGTAGGCGGCCCCGGCCCGATCCGCCGGGACGCCGTATTGTTCGGCCACCTCGGCGGGCCCGAACAGCGTCGCCTTCGACAGCCCGCGGCCCAGGTAGAGCACCCGGACCGGGACGGGATCGTCGGCGACCACCTGCAGCAGGTCGCGGTCTCCGCTGACGACCACGACTGGGTCGCGGCGCTCGCGCGCCGCCAGCGTGCCCAGCACGTCGTCGGCCTCGAAACCTTCCGCGCCCGCCGTCGGAATCCCGAAAGCGTCCAGCAGTTCCATGATCATGTCGATCTGGGGGGTCAGGTCGTCGGGCACTTCCTCGATGTCGGGCTCACCCGGCGGCTCCGGCTCGGCGACCCGATGCGCCTTGTACGACGGGATGAGGTCCACCCGGAATTGCGGTCGCCAATCAAGGTCGAGACAGACCGCGAGCCGGGCGGGCCGCTGCTGGGTGATCACCACGGCCATCGAGTCGATGAAGCCCCTCACGGCGTTGACCGGCCGGCCGTCGGGGGTGGTGATCGACGACGGCACCCCGAAATACGAGCGGAACCACATGCTGGCGCCGTCGAGCAACAACACGGGTGCGGGCATGCCGGCTATGGTCTCACGCCGCCGAACACCGGCGCGGGTTAGCCTGGCTGCCATGGATTCTGACCGATTCGACGCCGCGGTGTATGCCCGCCGGCTGGCCGCCGCGGCCGCCGCCACCGCCGACGCCGGGCTGGCCGGCCTGGTGATCACCCCGGGCTACGACCTGCGCTACCTCGTCGGTTCGCGAGCCCAGACGTTCGAGCGGCTCACTGCGCTGGTGCTGCCGGCCTCCGGTGCGCCGACGGTCGTGGTGCCGCGGCTGGAGTTGGCGTCGTTGCGTGCGTCGGCCATTCCGGAACTCGGCCTGGCGGTGCGTGATTGGGTCGACGGCGACGATCCGTACCGGTTGGTGGGCGCCGCGCTGGGTGGCGGCCCCGTCGCGACGGCTGTCACCGATTCCATGCCGGCGGCGCATTTGTTGCCGCTGGCCGGTGTGCTCGGCGTGCTGCCGGTGCTGGCCACCGGCGTGCTACGCGGGCTGCGGATGGTCAAGGAGGAGTGTGAGATAGACGCGCTGCGCAAGGCCGGCTCGGCCATCGACAGGGTGCATGCGCGGGTGCCGGAGTTTCTGCGTCCGGGCCGCACCGAGGCCGACGTTGCCGCCGACATCGCCGAAGCCATTGTGGCCGAAGGGCATTCGGATGTGGCGTTCATCATCGTCGGCTCCGGCCCGCACGGCGCCGACCCGCACCACGGTTATTCGGATCGTGAACTGCAGATCGGCGACATCGTCGTCGTCGACATCGGGGGAGCCTACGAGCCCGGATATCATTCGGACTCCACCCGCACCTACAGCATCGGCGAACCTAAACCCGATGTGGCCCAACATTATTCGGTGCTGCAGCGAGCCCAGCGCGCGGCGTTCGACGCGGTGCGTCCGGGGGTCACTGCCGAACAAGTCGACGCGGCCGCCCGCGATGTACTGGCCGAGGCCGGGCTCGCGGAGTTCTTCGTGCACCGCACCGGCCACGGCATCGGGCTCTCGGTCCACGAAGAGCCCTACATCGTCGCGGGCAATGACCTTCCGCTGGCCGCGGGGATGGCGTTTTCCATCGAGCCGGGCATCTACTTCCCCGACCGCTGGGGCGCCCGCATCGAGGACATCGTCGTGGTGACCGAGGACGGCGCGCTGGCCGTCAACAACCGGCCGCACGAGCTGATCGTGGTGCCCGCGTCATAGCGATCGGGACAGCGGCTGTGCGCGTAGGTTGGGCGTGGTGTCAATCCTGGACCTAGCCCTGCTTCCGATCCGCATTGCACGACACGTCACCGACGCGGTGTTGCACCCCGTCTCGCCCCCGCCGGCGCCGCCCGCTGAACTCGTCGTGGTCGACGGCATGCCCGAGGGGGCGCCGCCCGCAGCGCGCCGGCCCGAGCCGCAACTTCCGGCGCCGGCCGGATGGCCGTTCGGCGAGGAGTTCCCGCGCACCTGCGGTAGCGGCCGGGTGGCCGGCGGCGCCCTGTTCTGGACCGACTTCCTGTATGACGACCACGGGGCGACGGGCCTGCCGGTCGGCGACCTGAAAATCCAGGCGCCGCCGCGCGGCACCTACGTCTATCCCGACGGCCCCGCGGCCGGCAACGGCGCCGACATCTTTCGCGTCGCCATCGGGCTCACCGACACCCACTCGTGGTGGCGGATCGACTGGAACACGCTGGTGGACGCCTCGGTGCCAATCGCGGTGTTCGCCTTCGACACCGGCCCGAGCCGGTCGGCGCCGGAGCAGTGGCCGGCCGGGGCGGGCGTGCGCTCCGCGGGTATCGACCGGGCCCTGCTGGTTTCGGGCCGCAGCGCCGCACTGATCGACCTGACCACGGGTGTTAGCACGCCGGTGCAGCACAGCGTCGACATGGCGTCGCGTTCGTTCGTGGCGCAGGTCCCGCGGGCGTTGGTGGACCCGGCAGGCAGCTGGACCGTGCGGCTGGTCGCGGGTTTGGCCAACGCCGTGGGGGACGGGTTCGCCGATGTGCCCGCCGGACATGGCGCGCTGCCTGGACAACCGAACGTCTATAACGTGGCATTTCGCACCAACGCGCAGGAACCACCGCACCTGAACTTCTGGTCCGATGCCGCCCAGGCCGCGGCCCTGACGCGGGGCGACGTGTCGGAGTTTGCGGTGACGGTGCAGTGGGAGCAGCTGGCGGCGGGCGAAACCACGCCCGAACCGGTGATCACCGGCCCGTCGACGCGGTGGTACGTGTCCTCGGTCGAGCTCGGGCAGGGCGTGGAACAAGGCTGGGCGGCGGAAAATATCTTGAGCACCAAGCCGCAATTCCTCGGCCGGGTTCAGCCGTATGCGGTATGCCTGCCTTCGACGTATGCGCCTGGTCTGCCGTTGACTCTGCTGCTGCACTCGCTTGCGTTGGGGCAGAGCCAGTTTGCCGCGATCGATCCGCGGCTGCTGCACGAGGTGTGCGAGGGCCGCAATTCGGTGGTGGTAACGCCGCTGGCCCGGGGCCCGTCGACCTGGTACTTCGACACCGGCGAGCTCGACGTGTGGGAAGTGTGGGCGCGGGTGGCCGAACAGCTGGGCACCGACCCCAATCGCACTGTGGTGTCGGGTTATTCGATGGGCGGCTATGCGGCCTACAAGTTCGGGCTGAGCTATCCGGAGGTGTTCGCGCAGGCCGTCGTGCTTGCCGGCCCGCCGACGTGCGGCGTGCGCCTGCTGCCCGATGTCGACATCCCCGCCGACCTGGACCCGGATTCGCCGTGCGCCCGCGAGGGCGACACGTGGAAGTTACTGGTGAACGCCCGCTGGCTGCCGTATGTCATTGCCCACGGGTTGGTCGACGAACTGGTGCCGTTCGCATCGGCCGCCGAGCAGGTGCTCGAACTCGACCGCCTCGGCTACCGACACCGGTTCACCGTGTATCCGTTTGAGGATCACATCGCCTGGGTGTTTCAGGACAAGTTCGCGGATCCGATCGCTCACATGGGAACCGGTGTGCGCCAAGCTGATCCGGGCCATATCACGTTCGCGTGGTATCCACAGCTGGTGCGGGCCGACCTGGGTATCGGTCCCGATCGGGCGTGGTGGGTCTCGGAGCTGACCGCGGATCCGGCGGTTGCCGCTCGGCGCGGGGCGGTCGCATCGGTGGATGCGCGGTCGTATGCCCGGCCGGATCCCACGCACACCGTTCGGCATCGCCGCGGCGTCATCCTCAACTTCGAGCCCTCGCCCGGGTTGTACAGCGAGCTGGATTGGCGCGTGGGATTGCCCGTCGACCCGCTGCCGTATCTGACGTTGCGATTGAGTGGGGTTGCCAGTCTCACAGTGGATCTGCGGCGCGCCGGGTTGGCGTCGTTGCCGTCGTCGACGATCACGGTCGCCGCCGACTCCGCCGCGCGGATCACGCTTGGCGAACTACCCGCCGGGGTTGAGGTGCGCCTCGACGGTGAGCCGGCGGGATCGACCGTGGCGATGCCACCGGGACGGCACCGAATCACGTTGGGGGCCGCGGCTCGCTAACCGAATTTGGCAGAGCCGGGCCGCACCGCTCGCAATTGCGCGGCGTTGCGCTCCTCCATGTCCGTGAACCCGTTCGCGGCCAGGTGTGCGTTCTTGCCGACCGTCGTCAGCGTTTCCTGGTGTGCCTGCAGGGTTTTCACATGCTGAGCATGCGCCGACGTGACCGCCTCGTGAAACGATTCGGCCGCGGCGAACTGACCGAACATCCCGGGCGTCAGCGGCCCGCGCGCCAGGTGACCCGCCGCCTCCTGGGCGTGCCCACCCGCGCGGTGCGACTCGTTGCCCCCCGAATGCAGCAATCCCGTGTCGACTTCCATCGCTCATCCCTTCCGAACAGGAGTCACTCTAATACGGAGGATTTGCTGGTCAATTCACCTTTGGCCGACTGTCGTTGTGCTGCAGGCCTTGAACCACGCGAGGTGATAGTTCGCGGATGTCTTGTCTCCGGTGATGAGTGCATCGATGGCGGCCAGCAGCTGCCAGTTGCCAATGTCGGTGGGGTCCACGTGGTCGGGATAGTTGTCGAGGACGCGGGCGCTGATCGTGGCCAGGTGCTCGTGCAGCTGGTCGACTTCCTTGTCCAGCACGCCGGTTCCCGCGGACGCCGCTTTGGCCAGCGTGTGGGCAAGCCGCGGCAGACCGTCGCGCCATTGGGTGGCTTGGTTGAGCTCCCAGCCGAGTTCGTCGATGTCGGGTAGTCGCCGAGCGCGCGGCGACGTGACGACTGGTTCGTCGTCCTCGGGGATGTGGTGGATCGGGGTGTAGCCGGCGGCGACGCTGACTTCGCCGAGGAGGGCCTCCAAGTCGCCTCGGCGTCGTTCGGGGGGCAGCAGCTTGACCGCGGATGGGAGATCGATGCCCGGGGGGATCCAGCCGCTGGCCAGATCGGTTGCCAGCACGGTGGTGTTGTCGGGGCGGTCGCCAGCTGCCCAGGCCAGCCGGGGTTGTTGCCGGGCGACCGCGAAGACGAGCCGCTGCAGGCGGGCCCGGGCGGTGGCGTTCGCCGATGCCGCGCCCGCAACCGCGCCGGTCGCCGTGGCCGCGACGGCCTGGGATCCAAGGCTCGACGGTGACGATGGCGGCATCGGCACGGCTTCTCGACGCACCACGGTCGGTTGGGCCGGCGTGGCCTGCCCGGCTGTCGGATGGACGGGCGCCGAAGCCGGCGTCGTCGAAGGCGGTGCGCTCGGCGGCGCGGAGGGCGCTGTGGCTGCTGAGATCGAGGGCCTGATGTCGGAGGCGTACGCGGGAAGCGGACCCGACGGCGGGGCCGCGGCCGCAACCGGTCCTCCCGTCGTGGCTGGCCCCGCGACCACCTGCGGCGCCGGCGTCGCGTCGGCCGTTGGCGTGTGCGCGACGGGCGGCGGTGCATCGAACGCCTGCGCTGTTACCGGGGCGCTCACGCCGGCCGACGGCGTCGTTGCCGCCGTCGGGTCTGTCGGCGCCGTTTGGGGCGGCGGAATCGCACCGGCTGCATTCGATAACGGCGCGCCTGTCTGCAGTCCCTGGTCGAAGCTCTGCATCAATTGCGCTGGGGTCGTGCCTTGCACAGGGCCCGTCGGAGCCATCGGCGTGCCACCGGTCAAGGGGCCCATACCAGCAGAAGGCATCGAACCCGTGCCTGGTGTGGACAATCCCGAGGTTGGGATCGGAGCGGCGTGGCCAGCGACCGTTGCGGATGGCGATGCTGGTGCGGGACTCGGCGCAGGAGCCGATGTCGGTGGGATGCCGCCCGCTTGGGTGAAGCTCATCGGCGAGCCAGTGGGTGGTTTTGGCGCAGGTTGTACGGGCGCATTGACCGCATTGTTTGTGAATGCAAGTGGGCCAGGGGGAGGGTCTCCTTGTGGAACAGGGGCTTGTGGTGGAGGGGCTTGAGTCGTCACGAAGTTAGTGGATTCTTGGTGTGTTCCAGCGTTATTGGAGAATCCCGCTGTTGGGCTGGTGGAATTCTGCAACATCGTCCGTACGCGGTCAGTCAGGTCGCCCTCGTCTTGGGGCGGCCGAAACATTTGCCCGACATCAAGGCCGTGGGATTGCGCGAACTGACGGGCGGACTGCCCTGTGGCCTCCTCATCCAGGATCCGCTGCATCGCATCGAAGACATTGCCGCTATATTTCGCGGCAGCAAGACCGGCCAGCGCTCGATACTGGTTTATGGCGGCCACAATCTGCGGCACCTTGGCAGCCGCGGGCTCTTTGGAGTCCTGGATCTCTTTGATCCGTTGATTACCCTCGTTAGCCAAATTGGTCAGATCGTGCTGGAGGCTCTCCATGCTGTCGTAGGCAGTGCTGTACGCGCCTTCCTTGGTGCCGTTCTTTTCAGCAATCCGTCGCGCTTGATCCTCACCTTGCCGGAAAGCGTTACGGAGATCGTCAGCCGTATAGCCCTGCTGTTCGGCGAGCGGACCGGTTTGCGCATTGCGAAGCATATCTGCGAAATGCACAAACCCAGCTTTGATTTGCCCACGATTCATCTTCCCGTGTGAAAGCGCCGTCAGGTCTTGGTCATCAGGCCACTGATCACCAACGAGCAAAAATGACCATTCACCAGGCGGGAAAATCATTTGCACAAGCTCTCAATTGTTGAGTGAGCTTCGTCCCCCGCGCGCAGTAGCGGGTCTAGTTCCGGGTCCGAATTAGAAAGGCCGTCCAAATAGTCAACTGTCATCTCCTGATAGACATCGGCTAGCTTTCGAACGGCTGCCGCGAGATCGGGCGGCGTCGCCGGTTCCTTGGCCAGTTTCGTCATGAGGTACCGGCTCCCAACATCGAGTACTTGCCGCGTGCTGGTCGCAACCGTCAGAACCGCGTTCGGGTCCGAACCCCCAGATCGTGCCCCCGCCATATCGCCTGCCTTCCGTACTTGCTGATAGGCGGCGCAGACGCTGGCCTTGGCGTCGGTGATCTGCTGTTGGCTGTAGGTAACCGGGGGCGCTGCAGGCGTGGGTTTACTGTCCGACGCAGTACGGAACCACGAACCAACCGCGACGCCGAGGGCGACAAGCGCGATAAGCAGAGCGGCCACTGCAGTCCATGGCGGACGACGCGTGGATGCGGGCGACCCCGCAGGCGGCCAAGGAGGTGGTGGCAAAGGAGTAGGTGGCATGGGAGGCAGATGCGACACAGAACTAATGGTATCGCTCACAGGCGAGTGTGCTAGTCACTCCCAGCGGGGGACGAATATCGGGTGTAACGCTGGCTCTTCGATTTCACATAGGATTAGTGAATACGGGACGCAACGGGCTCATTTACAGAGTCTTTCAATTGTTAATGTTGCGTCATTCCCGGCTTGCAGTGGCGACGACATTTGAGATTCATTCCAGCCATTCAGATACTCGACCACAAGTTCTTGGAACACATCGGTGAGTTTTCGGATCGACGTCGCGAGCTCATGGGGCGTTGCCGGCTCCGCGGAAAGCACAGTCCGAAGATATTCGCTGCCGGCGAGGAGAGCTTGTCGCCCGTTCAAAGCGAACGCTAGTTGCGAAGTCGAGTCCGTGCCCTCTTCTCGTGCGGAACTCGCTTTGACCGCACTCTGGACTTTGTCGTAGGCAGCGCACACCTTGGCTTTAGCGTCGGCGACTTGTTGGTCTGTGTAGGTTGGCGCCGGCGGCGGCTTGGTTGGCACCGGTCGGAACCAGCCAACGATCTCCACGGCGAGCGTTACCAGGAGAGCTACGTCACTAATGCGAACATTGGCCACCGCCGCGGCCGGGTGGGTGGCATCCCGGGCATCCAAAGGGGCGGGCTGGGCGGCAGATTTTGGGGCGGAGGCAGATCCTGCACGTTCCGATCGTATCGTCTGAGAGCCAAGATTCAGCGTTCCCGTGCGGCACACATCGGACGGGTGCAGCTGGAAGAAGAATTCGAAACTCATTGCTGGACACTTGCTCTGATGCTCAACCCGTGCCGTAACCGTGTCCGCCGGAGCTGCCCTTTAGCGGCTTGAGTCCGCCTCGTCCTCGCGCTTGTGGTCGGGCAGCAGGATGCGCCGACTCGCAATCGGTTTGCCCTCACCGCGTTTGGTCACTTCGGGTGTCGGCGGGGGCGTAGTGATACGGCCTTGCACCGGCGCGCCGTTCTTTACGGACGGCGCAACAACGCGTTTGGTGTCGGCCTTTGCATCGCTGCCCGTCCCGCCCGCGCCGTGCATGGCGCCCGGCGGCATCATCGGCATCGCACCCATCGCGCCCCTTTGCACCGCCGGCTGTGTCGACGCGTTGGCTGGCGGCGGCGTAGCGCCATGAGCCGATGCAGGCTCAGTACCCGCGGACGGGGCGGGAAGCGGCCCGAGCATCGCCGTCGGTGTGGTTGCGCCCAGGCCACCGCCGCCTAGACCACCACCGCCGCCACCGCCAAGTTCACCCGCACCGCCCTTAGCCCCGAGCAACTCACCTGGAATGGCCTCGCCTGTCTGCGCAGCTCCACCGTGCTGTAGGCCGCTCATACCTGCTTGCATCGCTTGCTGCCCGATCTGAGCGACCTGCTGTGTCATCTGGCCCAGCGGTTGCAGCAAGCCGCCCAGGGCACCCGAGAGGCTGCCGGCAAGGCCGGACGCCATCTGCGGGATCTGCTGAAGCATCTGCGACATCTCATTTTGACCGCCGGAAGCGGCCAGCTTCGCCGATGAATCTGCTTCGTTGGCAGGGAATTTGGTAAGGGCGTCACCGGTTTTCATGCCACGCTCGTCATACCCGGCCTGCGCAGCGGTCATGTCACCGGGATCGCCGCTATTTGACGCCATGCCAAGGATTTTCAGCAGTTGGCTGATGTACGAGCGACCGGCAGCAAGCGGATCGGGCGGGATGCCTGGAGGCGGCGGCGAATCACTCAGCTGTGCGAGCTGATCGAGAATTATTTGTATCCGGCCGTCGCCCCCACCCATCACGCCCTCCTGGGCACTGTGGCGCGGAACGGGTTGAAAGGATGATCAGCCGAATTACGCGCGGATGGCCGCCCGCGCAGTGCGACTGGTTTACGGCCGACCGCGGCCAAACCAGCGCCGATCACCATCACAACCCTTCCTCAGCTATCAACATTCTCGGTACCCGAATCATGCAGGTCCGACCTATATTGTGCCCCCGCGTCCGCTGATTGTGAGGCTAACGACGGCTTTGATGCCGGTCAATTCACCTGGCCCCGCGACGCCACGAGGGATTGTCGACCCGGCGAACCAACCGCGCGCTACTCGCTACGGTCGAGCAGATCCGACGACCCCAGCACCCGCTCCACTTGCACCTCAATGACCACCCGCCGTGGGTTGGCGCGGGGGGTGCGGTAGCGCTGGGCGTAGCGCAGCTCGGCGTCGCGCACGGCGTCGACGTCGCTGTTGACCTTGGACCGGCCCTCCAGCGACAGCCACCGAGCCCCGTCGACCTGGCTGAGCACGGCCACCCCGCCACGGTCGGCGTTGACGGCCTTTTGAGAGCCGCCGGTGGTGATGACGCGCGCGATATGCGTCTTGGGATCGAAGGTGAAACCCACGGCCACCACATGCGGCGAATTGTCAGCGCGAAGCGTGGTCAGCATCGCCAGATGACGTTCGGACAGAAACGCCAGAGCGTCGTCCGTGAGCCGCGTAGTGGTGTTCGCCATCAACGCCCACGCTAGCGCAGGTCATAATCGCAGCCGTGGATGACACGGGCGCAGGTCCGGTACTAATTCTGGGCGGTCGCAGCGAGATCGGCATCGAACTCGCGCGGCGCCTGGCTCCGGAAAAGGCGGTGATACTGGCCGCGCGCCGAGCAGATCAGCTCGACGAGCAGGTGGCGACGCTCACCGAGGCCGGGGCCGCGGCGGTGCACACCCGAGAATTCGACGCGGACGACCTCGCTTCGCACGGTCCGCTGGTCGCGTCGATCGTCGCCGACCACGGTCCCATCGGCACCGCGGTGCTGGCCTTCGGGATCCTCGGCGACCAAGCCCGCGCCGAGGCCGACGCCGCCCACGCGATCTCCATCGTGCACACCGACTACGTCGCCCAGGTCAGCATGCTCACGCATCTGGCCGCCGCGATGCGGACTGCCGGCACAGGATCGCTGGTCGTGTTCTCCTCGATCGCCGGAGCGCGCGTGCGCCGCGCCAACTACGTCTACGGCTCGGCGAAGGCGGGCCTGGACGGCTTTGCCAGCGGCCTGGCCGACGCGCTGCACGGCACCGGGGTGCACCTGCTCATAGCCCGGCCGGGATTCGTCGTCGGGCGCATGACGCAGGGCATGACGCCCGCGCCGCTACCGACCACCCCGGAAAAGGTGGCCGCCGCGACCGCGCGTGCGCTCGTCAAGCGCCGGCGCACGGTGTGGATCCCATGGGCGCTGGGGCCCGCGTCTGTCGTGATGCGGCTGCTGCCGCGATTCGTCTGGCGAAGGATGCCGCGATGATCACCGTGGTCGGTATCGGCGCCGACGGCATGCCGGGGCTGGCGCCGGCATCGCGCGCCGAATTACAAAGGGCAACAATCATTTACGGTGCAAAACGACAACTCGCCCTGCTCGACGACACCGTGGCCGCCGCCCGCCGGGAGTGGCCGTCGCCGCTGCTGCCTGCCCTGCAAGCGCTGCCGCTCGACGACGACATCCACGTCGTCGCCAGCGGCGACCCGCTGACGCACGGCATCGGCGGCACCCTGATCCGCCTGTACGGCACCGAGAGGGTGCGGGTGCTGCCGCACGTCTCGGCGGTGACGCTGGCGTGCGCGCGCATGGGCTGGAACGTTCACGACACCGAGGTGATCAGCCTGGTCACCGCGCAGCCACACACGGCGGTGCGCCGGGGCGGCCAGGCGATCGTATTATCCAAGAACTCGTCCACGCCGAAAGCGCTTGCGGTACAACTGAACACCCACGGCCGGGGCGAGTCCGGATACAGCGTGCTCGAAAACCTCGGCGGCCCAACCGAACGCCGCCGCGACGGCACCGCGCGCCAGTGGGCCCACGACACACCCACGGACATCGACGATCTCAACGTCATCGCCGTCCGCTACCTGCCCGACGAACGCGTGTCACCGCTGCACGACGACGCGTTCGCCCACGACGGGCAGATCACCAAA
Source organism: Mycobacterium sp. IS-2888 (assembly GCF_001954215.1). Lineage (NCBI taxonomy): Bacteria > Bacillati > Actinomycetota > Actinomycetes > Mycobacteriales > Mycobacteriaceae > Mycobacterium > Mycobacterium sp. IS-2888. The sequence goes on along the minus strand of NZ_MBET01000026.1, from coordinate 144,964 downwards.
CACGGAATCCGCGCGGTGACCTTGGCGGCGCTGGCGCCGCGGCCGGGGGAGCGGCTCTGGGACGTCGGCGCGGGCTCGGGCAGCATTGCGGTCGAGTGGTGCCTGCGCTGGAAGGGTTGCAGTGCGGTGGCTTTCGAATGCGACGAACGACGCCGCCTCAACATCGAATCCAACGCCGCCGCCTCCGGCGTGGAAATCGACGTGCGCGGCGAAGCCCCGGACGCGTTCGATGGTGCCCCACCACCGTCGGTCATCTTCATCGGCGGCGGCATGACCCGGCCGGGTCTGCTCGACGCGTGCCTCGACAACCTGCCCACCGGCGGCAGGCTGGTCGCCAACACCGTCACCATCGAGTCCGAAGCCGTTCTGTTGCAGGCATATTCACGCCTCGGCGGCCAACTCCGCCGCTTCCAGCATTATCGGGCCGAGCCGCTGGGCGGCTTCACAGGGTGGCGCCCGCAGCACCCGGTCACGCAATGGGCGGTGACCAAACCATGACGGTGTACTTCATCGGCGCCGGCCCCGGGGCGGCCGACCTGATCACCGTCCGCGGCCAGCGCCTGCTCGAGTGCTGCCAAACATGCCTCTACGCCGGTTCGATCATGCCCGACGAGCTGCTGGCGCTCTGCCCGCCCGACGCGAAAATCATCGACACTGGCCCGTTGACGCTCGACCAGATCATCACCGAAATCGCCAACGCACACACCGCCGGCCACGATGTTGCCCGGCTGCACTCCGGTGACCCGTCGCTGTTCAGCGCGCTCGCCGAACAGTGCCGCCGACTCGACGCGCTGGGCATCGACTACGAAATCGTCCCGGGTGTACCGGCTTTCGCCGCCGCCGCGGCCGCGCTCAAACGCGAACTCACCGTTCCCGGGGTGGCGCAGACGGTGACGCTGACTCGGGTGTCCACCCTGTCGACGCCCATGCCCCCCGGGGAAGACCTACGCACCCTCGCCCAATCCGACGGCACCCTGGTCCTCCACCTGGCCGCCGCGCAGATCGACGCCATCGTGGCCCAACTACTAGAAGGCTACCGACCCGAAACACCCACCGCGGTGGTGGCTTTCGCCAGCTGGCCGCGGCAGACCGTGTTGAAAGGCACCCTCGCCAGCATCGCCGGGCAAATGCATGACGCGAACATCACCAAGACCGCCGTCATCATCGTGGGCGACGTGCTGGCCGCCGAGGGATTCACCGATAGCTACTTGTATTCGGCCGCCCGCCGCGCCAAAGGTCCACACTAATGCGGGTGCTGGTGCTCGGCGGCACCGCCGAGGCCCGCGCGCTGGCGAAAACGTTGCACCCAAAGGTCGACATCATCAGCTCGCTGGCCGGACGGGTCCCGGACCCGGCGCTGCCGGTGGGGCCCGTGCGCATCGGAGGATTCGGGGGCCTGGACGGCCTAAGGCGCTGGCTCCAGAAGGAGCGCATCGACGCCGTCGTCGACGCCACTCACCCGTTCGCGGCGACCATGACCGCCCACGCCGCCGAAGCGTGCGACGAATTGCGGATACCCCACCTTGTGCTGGCCCGTCCGCCGTGGGATCCCCGCAACGCCATCATCGTCACCAAAGACGCCGAGGCCGCGGAAGTCGTTGCACGGGAGCGCTATTCGCGCGTCTTTCTCACCACCGGTCGTTCCGGGGTCAACGCGTTCGCCGGCAGCGACGCCTGGTTTTTGATCCGCGCGGTGACCGAACCCGACGCCGCCGTGCTGCCGCGCCACCACGAGTTGCTGCTGTCCCGCGGCCCGTATCGCTACGACGACGAATTGGCGATCATGCGTGAGCACCGCATCGACGCGTTGGTCACCAAGAACAGCGGTGGCGACATGACCCGCGCCAAGCTGGATGCCGCTGCCGCGCTGGGCATTCCGGTGGTGATGGTGGCTCGCCCACCGCTGCCGGCCGGGGTGAAGGCGGTGGACACCGTGCAAGAGGCGGCCGACTGGGTAACAGGACGAGCCCGGCTGGACTAGCCGGTCAGGTCGTCGCGTTCGGCATCGGCGAGCAGCGCGTCGCGGGCGCGGGCGACCCGCGACCGGATGGTGCCCACCGGGCAACCGCACACGGCCGCGGCGTCGGCGTAAGGCAGCCCCAGCAGCTGGGTGAGCAGCAGGGCCTCCCGTTGTTCGGCGGTCAGACCGGCGATCATCGTCGTTACCTCGACGAGGTCTTCGAAGCCGCGGGCGTGGCGGTCGCCGTTGAGTACCTGCTCGGGATCGGCGCCGGGCGCCGTGCGCGGCCGCGATTGGGCGTGGCGGATGTGATCGGCCACGACACGACGGGCGATGGCCAGCAACCACGTTCGGGCAGTGGAGCGTCCGGAAAACCGTTCAATCGCGCCGATTGCCCGCAGGTACGTCTCCTGCGTCAGGTCGTCCGCGACGCCCGCGTCCGACAGGTAGGTGACAAAGCGCCACACGTCTTGCTGGGTGGCCTTGATGAACGCCTCGAGCGCTCGTGCATTCCCGCGTGCAGCCGACAAAGCGAGTTCGGTAACGGCCTCGTCGTCGCTTGACGCGGTCATGGCCAACCACCTTAGTTGCGCGGGCACGGCGAGTCTACGACGGGTTGTCGTAGAGGCGGCAAGGGGGTCTCGAGACGACCGGTTGATCGGCCACAGGTGCCCACGGCGCCGAGCGTGACCCGACGCGGTAGGTGCGCTGGGGTGCTCAACATCGGCATCGCTGTCGCGCCTGCGCGGCCGATGCGACCCCGCACGCTCCCGCGCCACCAGCAACGTGAACACCAGGCCCAGCAGCACCGGCACGTGACTGGCGATTCGTGCCACGGTGACCTCGCCGTTGAACGCGTCGACGATCACGTAGCTCAACAGCGCGACCGAATACACGCCGGTGATCGCCGCGACGCCGATCGCGGTGACGGGCCAGATGCCGGCGGCCATCATCGCCAGACCCAACGCAAGCAGCCACGCGGTGGACTCGTGCATCAGATGCTCTCCGGACATCGCGCCGTGCATGTGCATCGACACCATGCCGAAATTGGTTCCGCTGATTTGCGCCGCGGCGATCGCGACCTGGAACGCGCCGACGCCGATCAGACCCCAGCGCCGATAGTGCGATCGCAGCCAGCGCATCCCACGCCGATACGCGGTGGACTCGGCCGCGGCGCTCGCCAGAATCTTGTCGACGAGGTCCGGTGCCTCGCCGGGCTCCATCGAGACCAGCCGGCGGGTCTGCACCGCCGCGCCGATCAGCCAGGTGCGGCAACCTCGGCACGTTTCCAAATGCGCGTCGACCTGCTGCGCGAGCACTTGGGGACGCTCGCCGTCCAATCGCGCGGAAAGCGCCTCACGGGCAACGTCACACCGCATCCCTGCATCGTTGCGCAAGCCCGGGCCGCGCGCAAAGGGCGCGCGAAAAATGACGGGGAACCAAACCGCTCGGCAAACCGACCAATGGAGGCAAGCACCCTCACACTCACGAACACTCATCGAAGAGGTATCCGTGTTTCCGCTCGAAGGCCGCCGACGATGACCGCCCCGATCTGGATCGCCTTTCCGCCGGAGGTGCATTCGACATTGCTCAGCAGCGGCCCGGGACCCGGGCCGCTGTTTGCCGCGGCGGCAGCGTGGACGTCCCTGGGCACCGAATATGCCACGGCAGCAGACGAACTCGTCGCGTTACTGGGCGCTGTGCAGGGTGGCGCATGGGATGGGCCCAGCGCCGAACAATACGTGGCGGCACACGCCCCCTATCTGGGCTGGCTGATCGACAGCGCCGCCAAGAGCGCGGCGGCGGCCACATTGCACACGACGGCGGGCACCGCTTACACCACCGCGCTGGCCACCATGCCGACGCTGGCCGAGCTCGCGGCAAACCACGCCACTCACGCCGTGCTGGTCGCCACCAACTTCTTCGGTGTCAACACCATCCCGATCGCGGTAAACGAATTGGATTACGCGCGCATGTGGGTGCAGGCCGCGGCGACGATGAGCACCTACCAGGCCGTCAGCGAATCCACGCTCGCCGCGGTACCCGCGACCACCCCCGCGCCGCAGATCGTGGCGACACAAGCTGCCACCACGGCGGCCGACAGCAGCACCTCGTGGCAGGACGAGCTAGCAAAGGCACTTTCGGACTTCACCCAAAGCGTCCTCTGGCCGCTGGGGAAGGAGATATACCCCGACGGCTGGCCCATTGACGCGGTTCCATTTGCCAACGCGGTGTCCTCCTTTTTCATGCAAATTCCCGGCATGAGCCCCGCGCTGGCGACAGCGTTGGGTTGGTTCATCTTTCACTCGTTGATGCTCGTCTGGCCCTTAGTGCAAGCGGCGCAGCTGGGAGTGATGCTTGCTCCGGTCATGATCGCGGCTGTTTCCGCCGCCGCCGCCGCGGGCGTGGCCGCGGCTGTCGCCGGTGCTGTGAGTGCCGCCGCCGCTGCTGCGCCGGCGCTAAGCGTGCCGTTGGCAACGGCGCCGCCGGCGCCGATGGCCACCACGCCGGCTGCGACGCCGACAACGTCCGCCAGTACCGCGGCGAATGCGAGCGCCACGGCTTCCAGTCCGGCGCCGAGTGTGGCCACGGCGTCGGGTGGCGGTCCGGTCGGCGGCGGACCCGGAGTTGGCTTCGGCCCGACGGCGACCGACGGAATCGGCGCGGGCGTCTCCGACTCGCTGTACGCCGTGGGCCTGTCCGGACTGTCGGGACGCAGTAGCGCCCAAAGCCGGGCGCGCCGCAAGTCCGAGGAACCGGCGCCCGACGACGCCGACGCACCGGCCGCCGCGGCGGCGGACAAGCGAGCCCGGGCCCGCCGACGGCGCGGGGCAACGGCCAAGGACCTCGGATACCGCTACGAATTCATGGATCCGGAGGGGGTCTGGGCATCGGCGCAGAGCGCCGGATCGCTCGGATTTGCCGGTGCCGCAGCCAATTCCGACGGACCCCAACCCGCGGGGCTGATCACTGTCACCGGTGAAGGGGTGAGCGACGGCCCAACCGTGCCGATGATGCCGAGCAGCTGGGACCAGGATTAAGACCAGGGTTAATCAGCCGGCGGCCCATTGTTTGGCGCGCTCGAGTTCGTCGAGGCCGAACAGGGCGAGCTCGCCGGGCACTAGCCACGCCAGCGCGTGCAGGGTATGGGCGACCCACTCCTTGTCGGACACGACGGCGATTCGCTTGAACGCCGAATGATGTGGCAACACGGTGCCCATGCCCAGCTTGATGTCTTCGACCAGCCCGCCGGGCCCGAAGCCCTCGTAGTCCGGCTCGATGACCTCGACGATCCGGATCTCGCCGGTCTTGACCAGTTCCTCGATGGTGGGCCTGATCTCGCGCAGTTCGTCACCGCTCAGACGCCCTGACACGCGGATGCCGATTACGCCCTCGGGCACGTCCGGCAGCAGTTCGATCATCGACCTCTCCTTCCGTCAGGCAGGGTATGTCAGGCAGGGTAGCGACGGGGGGTGAACACCCGGTCACCGGAATCGTCTGAGTACCACTGGGTTTGCGACGATCCGACGATCAGCAGGCAGCGCATGTCGACCTCGGCGGGGTTGAGATCGGCCAGCCGCACCACGCGCACGTCTTCGTCGGGACCGGAAACGCTGCGGCCGATCACCACCGGCGTGCCGGGTTCGCGGTGTGCGAGCAGCACGTCGCGCATCGCGGCCACCTGCCAAGTCCGCGACTTCGAGGCCGGGTTGTAGATGGCCAGCACCAGATCGGCGGCGGCCGCGGCGGCCAGGCGAGCCGAAATGACATCCCACGGCTTGAGCCGGTCCGAGAGCGAGATCACCGCGTAGTCGTGCCCCAACGGCGCGCCCACCCGGCTGGCGACGGCCTGCGCGGCGGTCATCGCGGGAATCACCCGGATCCGCACCCCCGGCCATTGTTTGGCCTCTTCCAAAACCGCCGTGGCCATGGCGAAGACGCCCGGATCGCCCGACGACACCACCGCGACGGTGTGGCCCTGCTCCGCCAACGCGCACGCCAGCCGCGCGCGCTCCGGTTCGTCGGTGTTGTCGCTGGGGTGGCGCCGCTGGCCGTCGCGGACCGGGACGCGATCCAGGTAGCCGCCGTAGCCGATCAGATCGGTCGCGGCGGCCAGCTCGCGTCGGCTCTGCGGCGTCATCCAGTCGAGGTCGCCGGGGCCCAGGCCCACCACCGCGACGGTGCCCTCATGCGAGGGATGCTGCGCGCGACGTCCGCCCGGCAGCATGGCCAGCGAGAAGTACGGCACGCTGTTCTCGTCGACGTCGGCGGCGGGCAGAATGCGCTCTCCGGCGCTGCTGGCACGCTCCACATAGAACGCGCCATCAAGCTGCCCGGACGCCGAAAGCGCTTCTCGCACAGCGTGATACGACCGGCCCAGTTTGAGGACCACGGCGGCGTCGGCGTCGGCGAGCCGACGGGTCAGCTCCGCGACCGGCAGTGTGCCCGGCAGCACCGACAGCACCTCGTCGCCGGCCACCAGCGGTGTCGCGATGGCAGCCGAGGCCGCGCTGACCGACGTCACACCCGGCACGATGACGGCGTCGAACCGCTGCGTCAGCCGGGTGTGCAAGTGCATGTAGGAGCTGTAGAAGAGCGGGTCGCCCTCGGCGAGCAGCGCCACATTGCGTCCCGCGTCCAGATGCGCGGCGATCCGCCGGGTGGCATCGGCGTAGAAGTCCTCCAGCGCGCCGGCGTACCCGCCGGGATGATCTGTCGCCTCGGTAGTCACCGGATAGACCAGGTGCTCCTCGATCTGGCCGGACCGCAGATACGGTTCGGCGATGCCGCGCGCGATGCTTCGGCCGTGCCGGGCGCTGTGGTAGGCCACCACGTCCGCTTCGCCGATCACCCGGGCGGCCTTGACGGTCACCAACTCCGGGTCGCCGGGGCCAAGCCCGACGCCCCATAGCCTGCCGCCCGATGTCATTCGCTGTTGCTCGCAATCGCGTTGACGGCCGCGGCCGCCATGGCGCTGCCGCCCCGGCGGCCCCGCACCACCAGATAAGAGATGCCGCGCGGACGCTCGATCAGCTCCTGCTTGGACTGCGCCGACCCGACGAAGCCGACCGGCCCACCCAGCACCGCGACCGGCGGCGCCACCCCCTCGTCCACGAGTTCGAGCAGCCGGAACAGGGCGGTCGGCGCGTTGCCGATGGCCAGCACCGCCCCAGCCAGCCGGTCGGCCCACAGCTCCACGCCGGCCGCCGAGCGGGTGGTCTGCCGGCGCGCGGCCAGGTCGGCCGCGCCCGGGTCGGCCACCAGCGAGACGACCTTGTTGTCGGCGGGCAGCCGCGCGGTCGTGATCCCCGCGGCCACCATCGACGAATCGCACAGGATCGGGGCGCCCGCTTGCAGGGCGGCGCTGGTCCGCGCGACGACGTCGTCGGTGAACGCGACATGCTCGGCGACGTCGACCTGGCCGCAGGTGTGGATCAGCCGGACCACCACCCGCGCCACGTCGTCGGGAAAACGCGACAGATCGGCCTCGGCGCGGATGGCCGCGAACGACAGGCGATAGATCTCCGCCGCGTCGCGGATGTAGTCGAGCACGTGCTCACCCTAAGCGCTAGCCGCGCAGCAGCCGATAGCCCTGTCCGCTGGCGACCAGCACCTGACCGGCCGGTGGACTGCCGCACGCGCGTTCGCAGCCGACGAAATGACGATGCACGGCCGAATCCGCGTCGAGCGACAGCGCCGCGTCGGCCCGTACGTCGGCCGCCGAATGTTCGCACCCGGGGCTGCCGATGCACGCGCTGACGTTGAGCCAGGGGGAATTCTCGTCGAACACCAAGCCCAGCGGGGCAAGGACCCGCAGCGCGGTGTCGGCGACGCCCTCCTCGAGGTCGCACACGAATACCGAGCGCCACGGCGTGACCACCAGCGGCGCCTCGATCGCGGCGAGATACTCCGCGACGCTGGCGGGCAGCGCCCCCAGCGGCACCGCCGCGCCCAGCGCGACCCGGCCGTCGTCCTGGTCGATCCAGCCCACCGGTGGCCGGGTGACGGGCGGGAAGGTGGTGTCACTGAGCACCGCGCCGGGAACAAGTCCAGCGATGTCATCCAATTCGCTGACGCGCCAAGCTTTTCCGCGTATGTCCACGAACCGGCGGGCCACTTCCACGAGTGTCTGGATCGCGTCGCGCGGGGCCAGCCGGACGCCTGCGTCCCGCCCCGCCAGCAGCAGCGCACAGTCGTCGCCCAGCACGTGCACGCCGACGTCGGCGCCCAGCCCCGACACGTCGGCGCGGCCGTCGTCGAGGCCGAACCAGAACCGGCCGCCGAGCTCCGCGAGCGCGGGTTCGGCGCAGATCGCAGCGTCCAGCTCACCAACCCAGGGACGCACGTCGGCGCGCCCGCCGGCCCGTCCCGACAGCGGCGACGCGACGATGTTGCGGACGCGCTCATGCGTCGTCGACGGCAACAGCCCGGCGCCGGCGATCGCCTCGGCCGCCGCAGTCACGTCGGTGATCCCGCGTAGTTGCACGTTGCCCCGGGACGTCAGCTCGAGCTTTCCCGAACCGAACCGGCTCGACACATCGGCGAGTGCGGCCAGCTGGGCGGCCGTGATCATGCCGCCGGGCAGCCGGACGCGCACCAGCGCACCGTCGGCCGCCTCGTGCGCCTGCAGTGCGCCCGGGCAACCGTCCGTGTCGCGCGATCTGGCCATCCGTTTACGGTACGACCCGTGGACTTTCCGGCGTAACGTGCAGGCCAGCGAGAGGTCGGGTGATTGCCATGGCACAGAAGCGCCCAGTGAAGGTCGCGATCATCGGCGCCGGGATGTCCGGCATCTGCATGGCCGCCAAGCTGCAGGACGCCGGCATCGACTCGTTCACCATTTTCGAGAAGGCCGACGAGGTGGGCGGCACGTGGCGCGACAACACCTATCCCGGACTTACCTGCGATGTCCCGTCGCGCTACTACTCCTATTCGTTCCGGCCGAATCCCAACTGGTCGCACTGGCTGCCGCCGGGCCCGGAGATCCAGGCGTATTTCCAGCGGGTGGCCGACGAACGGGGCATCCGTCCGCACATCCGGTTCGGCACCGTCGTCACGGCGGCCCGATATGACGACGGGACGTGGCGACTCACCACCCCCGACGGTGAGGAGACGTTCGACGTGCTCGTCACCGCGACGGGGGTCCTGCGGGTGCCTCGCTATCCGGACATCCCCGGACGGGGCACCTTCGCCGGCCCGGCCTTTCACTCGTCGCAGTGGGACCACTCGGTTTCGTTGCCGGACAAGAGGATCGGCCTGATCGGCACCGGTTCGACCGGTGTGCAGATTACCGCGGAGCTCGGCGGCAAGGTGCGCCAGTTGAAAGTCTTTCAGCGCACCGCGCAGTGGGTTTACCCATTCCCTAACCCGCGCTATTCAAAGTTGGCTCAGGCGGCGCTGTCACGGTGGCCGGCGCTGAACGGTCTGCCCTATCGCTTCTGGGGGTGGCTGATGCGGCACTGGTTCGGCGTGGCACCGATCCGCCCGGGCTGGCAGCGCCGTCAGATCCAGGCCTGGTGTCGATGGAACCTGCGGCTGTCGGTGCGCGACCCGCAGCTCAGGGCCAAGCTGACTCCCACCTACCAACCGATGTGCAAGCGGCAGGTGATGGCCGGGCATTTCTACCGGTCCGTACAAAAGCCCGGAGTAGAGATCATCACCGACTCGATCGACCACATCGAGCCGCGCGGCATCGTCACCGCCGACGGCACGCTGCACGAACTCGACATGCTGGTCTATGCCACCGGATTCGACGCGCGCGCCTACGTGCGCCCACTCGAAGTGATCGGGGAGGGCGGAATCACCCTGGACGAGGTCTGGGAGGACGGTCCGATGGCTTATCGGTCTATCGCGGTGCCGGGATTCCCCAATCTGTTCATGCTGATGGGGCCGCATTCGCCGATCGGCAACCAGTCGCTCGTTCCGATCGCCGAGGACCAGGCCGGCTACGTGATGTGGTGGATCGAGCAGCTGCGTGACGGAGCGGTGCGCGCAGCGGCTCCGACCGAGGCGGCAACCAAGGAATACAACGAGCGCATGAAAGCCGCGATGCCGCAGACGATTTGGGTTACCGGCTGCAGCAGTTGGTACCTCGGCAAGGACGGTCTGCCGGAGCTCTTCCCGTGGACGCCCGAGACCCACCGCGAGCTGTTGCGACGACCCGAGCCGACGCACTTCGAGGTGCGCACCGCCTGAGCGCTAGGACGTTCCCGTCCGTCGGGCATAGGTAGCGCGCTTATCCACTTCGACGTCGCTGGTGAAAACGCGTCCGGTGCCCAATAGCCGCCCTAGCGCCTCGTATGCGCCTTGCGGCATCAAACGCTGAGCGGACGCGACCACGCCGATGGAACGGGGTACGACGACACGTGATTTCGGTTTGGCGATCACGTCGGCGACTGCCCTGGCGACGTCGTCAGGCTCGGCGTTTTTGAAGCCGCGCGCGTGGCCGATGCCGGCGATCATCTCGGTGTTGGTCAACGTCGGCATGATCACCGAGAAATGGACGCCGCTCCCGCGGTTCTCCATGCGTACGGCGTCGGTGTACCCGAGAACGGCATGTTTCGTCGCGCAATACGTTGCGATGCCCTCGGTGGGCAGCACGCTCGCCAGCGACCCGATGTTGATGATGTGACCGCGTCCGCGGGGCAGCATGCGTTGGGCGGCCAGCTTGGTGCCCAGGATGACGCCGTAGACGTTAACGTCGAGCACCCGCCGGGTGATGTCGTCGGACTCGTCGACGGCGCCACCCACCGCGATGACGCCCGCATTGTTCACCACGACATCGATCGGCCCCAGGTCGCTTTCGACGCCGTCGAGGAAATCGGTGAAGGATTGACGATCCGTCACGTCCAGCCGACGGCCCGCGTCGGCGCCCACCGGATCGATGTCGCCGACGGCGACCTTGCCGCCCAGGTCCCGCAGAACCGTGGCGATGGCCAGACCGATTCCGCGCGCTCCGCCGGTGATGGCAATGACCTTGTCCGCAACCGAGGCAGCCTTCATCCCCTCACGCTAGCGGCACCGCCGCCGCCAGCCGAGCCCCGCTGGGGTACGAATGGTGGGTGGCCGAGCCGACCATCCTGCTGCTGTCGACGTCCGACACCGACCTGATCAGCGCCCGGTCCAGCGGCAAAAACTATCGGTGGGCCAATCCGTCGCGGCTGTCCGACCCTCTAACCGATTCAGAACTGGGGGAGTTGCTGTCCGGCGCCGCGATCGTCGTGGTCCGGATCCTGGGTGGCTATCGCGCCTGGCAGAGCGGCATCGACGCCGTGATCGCCAGCGGTGTCCCGACGGTACTGGTCAGCGGTGAGCAGGCCGCTGACGCGGAATTGACCGGCCTGTCGACGCTGGCGGCCGGCATCGCGGTGCAGGCGCACATCTACCTGGCCCACGGCGGCGTCGAGAACCTGCGGCAGCTGCACGCCTTCCTTTCGGACACCGTGCTGATGACGGGCTTCGGGTTCACGCCGCCCGTGGTGACGCCGACGTGGGGCGAGCTGCAGCGCCACGACGCCGCGAACACCGAAGGCCCGACGATCGCGGTGTTGTACTACCGGGCGCAGCACCTGGCCGGCAACACCGCATACATCGAATCGCTGTGCCGGGCCATCGAGGACGAAGGCGGGCGCCCGCTGCCCGTCTACTGCGCGTCGCTGCGCACCGCCGAACCGGAGCTGCTGCAACGGCTGAAAGATGCCGACGCCATGGTCGTCACCGTGCTGGCCGCCGGGGGACTGAAGCCGGCCACGGTGTCCGCCGGCGGCGACGACGACAGCTGGAACGTCGAACACCTTGCGGCGCTGGACATCCCGATCCTGCAGGGCCTGTGCCTCACCAGCCCGCGCGATCAGTGGCGCGACAACGACGACGGGCTCAGTCCGCTGGACGTGGCCAGCCAGGTGGCGGTCCCGGAGTTCGACGGACGCATCATCACGGTTCCGTTCTCGTTCAAGGAGATTGACGACGACGGCCTGATCTCCTATGTCGCCGACCCGGAGCGCTGCGCGCGTGTCGCGGGCCTGGCGATCCGTCACGCACGGTTGCGGCACGTCGCGCCCGCGGACAAGCGCGTGGCTCTGGTGTTCTCGGCCTACCCGACCAAGCACGCCCGCATCGGCAACGCGGTCGGCCTGGACACCCCGGCCAGCGCAGTCGCGCTGCTGCGCGAGTTGCGCGAGCGCGGTTACCGGGTGGGCGACCTGCCCGGAGTCGAGTCCAACGACGGCGACGCCCTGATTCACGCGCTGATCGAACGAGGCGGACAAGATCCCGACTGGCTCACCGAAGGGCAACTGGCCGGCAACCCGATCCGGGTGTCCGCCAAGGATTATCGCGACTGGTTCGCGACCCTGCCGCCTGAGCTCACCGACGCCGTCCAACAGCACTGGGGCCCGCCGCCCGGCGACCTCTTCGTCGACCGCGGTAACGATCCCGACGGCGAGATCGTCATCGCCGCAATGCAAGCGGGCAATCTGGTGCTGATGGTGCAGCCGCCCCGCGGTTTCGGCGAAAACCCCGTTGCCATCTATCACGACCCGGACCTGCCGCCCAGCCACCACTACCTGGCTGCCTACCACTGGCTGGATGCCGGCTTCAAAGCCGACGCCGTCATCCATCTTGGCAAGCACGGCAACCTGGAATGGCTGCCCGGAAAGACGCTGGGCATGTCGGCGGCGTGTGGATCCGACGCCGCGCTGGGGAACCTGCCGCTGATCTACCCCTTCCTCGTCAACGATCCCGGGGAGGGCACCCAGGCCAAGCGACGGGCGCACGCGGTGCTCGTCGACCACCTCATCCCGCCGATGGCACGCGCCGAAACCTACGGCGACATCGCGCGCTTGGAGCAGTTGCTCGACGAGCACGCCACTGTAGCCGCGCTCGACCCCGGCAAGCTGCCCGCCATCCGCCAGCAGATCTGGACGCTGATCCGGGCCGCCAAGATGGATCACGACTTGGGCCTGACCGAGCGACCCGCCGAGGATTCGTTCGACGACATGATCCTGCACATCGACGGCTGGCTGTGCGAGATCAAGGACGTCCAGATCCGCGACGGCCTGCACGTCCTCGGCCAAAGGCCAACGGGCGAGGCCGAACTCGATCTGGTGTTGGCGATTTTGCGGGCCCGCCAGCTGTTCGGCGGCGAGCACGCCATGCCCGGCCTGCGGCAGGCCTTGGGGCTGGCCGAGGACGGCACCGACGAGCGGACGTCAGTTGACGAGGCGGAGGCCGCCGCCCGTGAACTGGTCGCCGCGCTGCAGGCCACCGGTTGGAATCCCGACGCCGCCGAAAGCCTCACCGACAACGCCGAGGTGGCAAGAGTGCTGCGGTTCGCGGCCACCGAGGTGGTGCCCCGGTTGGCCGGCACGGCCTCCGAAATCGGCCAGGTGCTCAGGGCGCTCGACGGCCGGTTCATCCCCGCCGGTCCGTCGGGTTCGCCGCTGCGCGGCCTGATCAACGTGCTGCCCACCGGACGCAACTTCTACTCCGTCGACCCGAAGGCGATCCCGTCCCGGCTGGCGTGGGAAGCAGGTGTGGCGCTGGCGGATTCGCTGCTCACCCGGTATCGCAACGACCACGGCCGCTGGCCGCAATCGGTGGGGCTGTCGGTATGGGGCACCTCGGCCATGCGCACCGCCGGTGACGACATCGCCGAAGTCCTTGCGCTGCTGGGCGTTCGACCGGTCTGGGACGACGCATCGCGGCGGGTCGTCGGGTTGACCCCGATGCCGCTGGTCGAGCTGGGCCGCCCGCGCATCGACGTGACCGTGCGCATCTCGGGATTCTTCCGCGACGCGTTCCCGCACGTGGTGACCATGCTCGACGACGCGGTGCGGTTGGTCGCCGACCTCGACGAGCCGGAGCAAGATAACTACGTACGCGCCCACGCTCAGGCCGACCTGGCCCAGCATGGCGATCAACGCCGCTCCACCACAAGGATTTTCGGATCCAAGCCGGGAACATATGGCGCCGGCTTGCTGCAGCTGATCGACAGCCGCAACTGGCGCGACGACGCGGATCTGGCGCAGGTGTACACGGCGTGGGGCGGCTTCGCCTACGGACGCGACCTGGACGGACGCGAGGCCGTCGACGACATGAACCGCCAGTACCGACGAATCGCGGTGGCCGCCAAGAACACCGACACCCGCGAACACGACATCGCAGACTCCGACGACTACTTCCAATACCACGGCGGGATGGTGGCCACCGTGCGGGCGCTTACCGGTCAAGCGCCCGCCGCCTACATCGGCGACAACACCAGGCCCGACGCGATCCGCACTCGCACCCTGTCGGAGGAGACCACCCGGGTATTCCGCGCCCGCGTCGTCAATCCCCGCTGGATGGCCGCGATGCGCCGGCACGGCTACAAGGGTGCCTTCGAGATGGCCGCGACCGTCGACTACCTGTTCGGCTACGACGCCACCGCGGGGGTCATGGCCGACTGGATGTACGAACAACTCACCGAGCGCTACGTGCTGGACGCCGAGAACCGCAAGTTCATGGCGGAGTCCAACCCGTGGGCGCTGCACGGCATGGCCGAGCGGCTGCTGGAGGCAGCCGGCCGCGGCATGTGGGCGGACCCGCAACCGGAAACCCTGGACGGGCTGCGTCAAGCGCTGTTGGAAACCGAGGGTGACCTGGAGGGCTGACACGGGCTACTCCGAATTCGCCGCCCCGGTCGCGAACGTGCGGCTAGCCGCACACTCGGAGCCGAACGTGCGGCTGACCGCACACTCGGCTTGAGAGGGCCGCTGTCAGGAGTCCTCTCCCGGAGTAGGTTGACACCGTGACGCCTACCTTCGCCGATCTCGCCAAGTCGGAATACATCCTGCTGACCACGTTCACCAAAGACGGCCGACCCAAGCCGGTGCCAATCTGGACCGCCGTGGATAAGGAGCGCGGGGACCGGCTCCTCGTCATCACCGAGGAAAAGTCGTGGAAGGTCAAGCGGATCCGCCACACCCCGCGCGTGACGCTGGCCACCTGCACCATGCGCGGCCGCCCGACGAGCGAGGCGGTCGAGGGGACCGCGACGATCCTCGACAAGTCGGAAACGGCCGCCGTCTACGACGCGATCGGCCAGCGCTACGGCATCGTGGGCAAGGTGTTCAACTTCTTTAGCAAGGCGCGCGGCGGCATGGAGAAGAACGTCGGCCTCGAGCTCAAAGTGGCTGCGCCCTAACGCAAATGGGCAGCGTCCTGATCCCGATCCCTGATCGCGACTTCGACCCCACCGAGGTCGCCGTCAGCTGGCGTGTACTGACGCGGAGCGGTCATCGGGTGGTGTTCGCCACCGAAAGCGGCGCGGCAGGGGTGGCCGACGACATCATGGTCACCGGCCGAGGGCTCGACATCTGGTCTGCGCTACCGATATTGGGCGCCATCCCGGTCATCGGGCTGATGCTGCGGGCCAACAAGGACGGCCGCGACGCCTACGCCGCGATGGTCGATTCGACCGAATTTCGCCATCCCCTCAGCTGGTCTCAGGCCACCCTGGACGACGTCGACGCGCTGCTCCTGCCCGGCGGACACCGCGCCCGCGGCATGCGCAGCTACATCGACAGCGACATGTTGCACCGGCTGGTGGTGGACGCGTTCGGCCGCGGCATGATCGTGGCCGCGATCTGTCACGGTGTGCTGCTCGCCGCGCGCAGCGTCGATCCCGCCACGGGGCAGTCCGTGCTCTACGGACGCAGGACCACGTCGTTGACCTGGGCAATGGAACGGCTTGCCTGGCGGCTGACCCGCCGCACCCGATTTCGGGACCCCGACTACTACCGGACCTACACCGAGCAGCCCGGGCAGCCCGGCGGTTACATGTCGGTGCAGTCCGAAGTCACCCGCGCCCTTAAAGATCCAGCAGATTTTTGCGACGTCGTCCGCGGAGAACCGCACTGGCGGCGCAAATCCTCGGGAATGGCAAGGGATACCGCGACCGACTCGCGGCCGGCATTCGTCGTCGACGACGGCAACTACATCTCGGCGCGCTGGCCCGGCGACACGCACACCTTCGCCACCGTTTTGTCGCAGAAGCTTAAGAAGCTCTGACGGCACTATGTCGTTGCGCCGGCGCCCAGGTGCTCGCCGAAGAACGCGAAGACCCGATCCCACGCATCGTCGGCCGCCGCCCGGTTGTAGCCGAAGCCGACGACGCGAAGCAGCGGCTGGGCGGGGAGCTGGTTCGCGAAGCTGTGACCCGCACCGGGGTACGCCTTGATATCGGTGGTGATCCCCTTGGCGGCCGTCACTTCGCGAAACTTCTTGGGTGCGCCGATGCCCAGCGGGTCACGGCTGCCGAAGCTGGCCACAATCGGGCAGGCCCCGTCCAGCGTCTCGCTCAGGTTGCGGGGCAGGGGCGTCCCATAGAACGGCGCGGAAGCGCCAAAACCCTTGGGCGACATAATGAGTGAGAAACCGCCACCCATGCAGAAGCCGGCGATCCCCACGCGGCCGGTGCATTCCGGCATCGACAGCAGGTGATCGCGCGCGGCCAGGATGTCGTCAAGCGCGCGACCACGCTTGGTCAGCAGCTCGCGCATGACCCTGGTGATGCATCGCGCGCGACCACCCCGGGCGTACATGTTCGGGGTCAGCGCCAGATAGCCCGCCTGCGCGATGCGCCGCGAAATCAGTTCATTGTCGGGGCCGTAGCCGACGGCGTCGTGGATCACCACCACACCAGGCCAGGGACCGTCGCCCTGGGGAACGTCCAGCAGCGCATCGATGGGTCCGTCGGGGGCCTCGATCTGAATCGTCGTCATAGCGTCATCTAACTGCAGCCGGGTTGTGCCTCACCAGGGGAACTCAGCGTCGGTCCGCGGACGTTGGCGTGACATGCTGTCGCGGCTGTTGCTCGTCTATGCGGTCGTCGAACTCGCGGTGATCTTCGCGCTGGTGTCGACGATCGGGTGGGGCTGGACCCTGCTGGTGCTGCTGGCCACCTTCCTGCTCGGGTGGGGTCTCTTGGCGCCGATGGCCGGGTCGCAACTCATTCGCCAACTCGGGCAACTGCGATCGGGCCTGACCGAACCGCAGGCCGCGGTGAACGACGGCGCACTGGTCGGCTTGGCCATGGCGCTGGTCTTGGTTCCCGGACTGGTCACCACGGTGTTGGGGCTGTTGTTGCTGGTGCCGCCGATACGGGCGGTTGCCGGCCCCGGCCTGAGCGGGATCGCACTGCGCGGACTGCGCGGGCGGGCACCGCGGGTCACCCAGACGACGGTCTTCACGACCGACCCTCGCCGCGGCCAAGCCGGCGACGGCCGCGACTACATCGACGGCGAGGTCATCGACGGCGAGGTCATCGACGTGCACGACGTCGAGCTGCCACCGCGGCGCCCGTCGTCGCCTGGCTCGATCTAAGTTTTGGCGTGTGGCGCAAACCGATCGTCAGGCTACGACGCTGCTGCTGAACGGCCGGGTGCACAGCCCCAGCCACCCCGAAGCCACCGCCATGGCGGTGCGGGGCGACGTGGTCGCATGGTTGGGCAGCGATGACGTCGGCCGCAGCCAGTTTCCCGACGCCGAGGTCGTGGATCTCGACGGCGGCTTCGTCGCACCGGGATTCGTCGACAGCCATATCCACCTGACCGCGACCGGCCTCGCCCTCACCGGGCTCGACCTGCGGCCTGCCACGTCGCGCGCACAGTGCATCCAGATGGTCGCCGAGCATGGCGCCGCGCACCCCGGCCAACCGGTGTGGGGGCACGGCTGGGACGAGTCGTCGTGGCCCGACAACACCGCGCCGAGCACTGCCGACCTCGACGCGGTGCTCGGGGACCGGCCCGCTTACCTGGCTCGCGTCGACGTTCATTCCGCCCTGGCCTCGTCGGCGCTGCGACGCATGGTTGCGGAGCTGCCGGCGGCGGGCGGCTTCAGCGCCGAGGGGCCGCTCGCCGACGATGCGCACCACCTGGTCCGGGCGACCGCCCGTAACCTGCTGACCGCCGGGCAGCTGGCCGACGCCCGGAGCGCCGCGCTGCGTGCCGCCGCCGCGGCCGGCATAGTCGCGGTGCACGAATGCGCCGGGCCCGAGATCGGCGGCCTTGACGACTGGCTGGCGCTTCGCGCCCTCGATTTCGGCGTCGAGGTCATCGGTTACTGGGGCGAGGCGGTGACCAGCCCGGCGCAGGCCCGCGCGCTGATGGACCGGACTGGAGCCCGCGGGCTGGCCGGCGACCTGTTCGTCGACGGGGCGCTCGGGTCCCGCACCGCCTGGCTGCACGAGCCGTACACCGACGCGCCCGACCAAATCGGCACCTGCCACTTGGACCATGACGTCATCGAGGCGCATCTGCGGGCATGCACCCAGGCGGAGGTGACGGCGGGTTTCCATGTCATCGGCGATGCCGCGGTCTCCGCGGTCGTCGATGCCATCGAACGGGTCGTGGCCGACCTGGGGGCGGCCGCCGTCGCCCGCTGCGGGCATCGTCTGGAGCACCTCGAGATGGTGACGGCCGATCAGGCCGCCAAACTCGGCGCGTGGGGCGTCATCGCCAGCGTGCAGCCCAATTTCGACGCGCTGTGGGGCGGCGACGACGGCATGTACGCCCGCCGGCTCGGCGCCGAACGAGGCAGCCGGCTCAACCCGCTGGCGCTGTTAGCATCCCAAGGCGTGCCCCTCGCGCTCGGTAGCGACGCCCCGGTGACGGGTCTTGACCCGTGGGCCGGCGTGCGCGCGGCCGTCAACCATCACACCGCAGGCAGCGCCGTGTCGGCGCGGGCCGCATTCGCCGCCGCCACCCGTGGCGGCTGGCGCGCGAGCGGCGTCCGAGACGGCGTGACGGGGACCCTGGCGCCGGGTGCGCCCGCCTCCTACGCCGTCTGGGACGCCGAAGCCCTGGACGTGAGCGCACCGCGCGACGCGGTGCAGCGCTGGTCCACCGACCCGCGCTCGCGGGTGCCCGCATTGCCGCGGCTGGGGCCGGCCGACGCTTTGCCGCGTTGCCGGCGGACCGTCCATCGGGGCGCTGTCATCTATGGCTAACGGTCGGCACGAGCGGCCCGACGACGCCGAATCGGAGCGCGACGAAGAGCCCACCGACGCGCCGGTACGCACGGACAGGCATGACGCTCCCGGCGTGGCCGAGCGCGCGGGCGCGATAGCGCGGCGGGCACTGGCGGGGGTGGTCGCCGCGGTGGTCGCTCGGCTGCCGGGCCTGCAGGCGGCGCTGCAGCCACGCCTGGCGCGGCTGCTGGTCACCGTCGTGGCCGGATTGCTGATGTGCGCCAGCTTCCCGTCGCTGAGCTGGTGGTGGGCCGCGGTGGTCGCCGCCGCGCTGTTGGCCTGGGTGCTCAAGCACCCCGCCACCACGGTGGTCGGCGGCCTGGGCTACGGATTTCTGTTCGGGCTCGCGTTTTATCTACCGCTGCTGCCGTGGATCAGCCTGCTGGTGGGCGACGTGCCGTGGTTGGCGTTGGCGATGGTGTGCGCGCTGTTTCCCGCGCTGTTCGGCCTGTTCGCCGTCGTGGTGCGGCGGCTGCCCGGCTGGCCGGTCTGGTTCGCGTTGGTGTGGGCGGCCCAGGAGTGGTTGAAGTCGATCGTTCCGTTCGGCGGGTTTCCCTGGGGGTCGGTGGCGTTCGGTCAAGCCGACGGTCCGCTGCTGCCGTTGGTCAAGCTCGGCGGCGTTGCGCTGCTGTCGACGGCCGTCGTGTTGGTGGGCTTTAGCGCGACCGCGATCGCGCTGGAAATCATGAAATGGTGGCGAACCGAGGCGCCCCACAAGGACGCCAAGGATGCCGAGGGCGCCGATCAACGGCCGCCCGCGGTGGTGCTGCCGGGGATTTGCATCTGCCTGGTGTTGTTCACCGCCGTCATCATCTGGCCGCAGGTGCGGCACGCCGGCGCCGGAGCGGGTGGCGAACCCACGGTCACCGTCGCGGCCGTGCAGGGCAACGTCCCCCGGCTCGGTCTCGACTTCAACGCGCAACGCAGAGCGGTGCTGGACAACCACGTCCAGGAGACGCTGCGGCTGGCCGAGGACGTGCGCGCCGGGCTCGCGCCACAACCTCAATTCGTCATCTGGCCGGAGGACTCCTCGGACGTCGATCCGTTGCTCAATGCCGACGCCGGGCAGCAGATCGCGCAGGCGGCCCATGCGATCGGCGCGCCAATCCTGGTCGGCACCGTCCTCGCGGCGCCCGGCAGCACGCCGGAACGCGAGGAATACACCAACACCATGATCGTCTGGAATCCGGTCAGCGGCCCGGCCGACCGCCACGACAAGGAAATCGTGCAGCCGTTCGGCGAATACCTGCCGATGCCGTGGCTCTTCAAGCATCTCTCTTCCTACGCCGATCGGGCGGGCAACATGGTGCCCCGCAAGAGCAGCGACGTGGTGCAGATCGCGGGGGTGCCGGTCGGTGTGGCCACATGCTGGGAAGTGATCTTCGACCGCGAGCCGCGCAAAGCTGTCCGCAACGGCGCCCAGCTGTTGGCCGTGCCAGCCAACAACGCCACCTTCAACAGGCGCATGAGCGAGCAACAGCTCGCCTTCGCCAAGGTCCGCGCCGTGGAACACGACCGATACGTCGTGGTCGCCGGCACCACCGGGATCAGTTCGGTGATCGCGCCGGACGGGGCCGAGTTGGTCCGCACCGGATTCTTCGAGCCCGGCTATCTGGACATCCAGGTGCGCCTCAAGACGCAGCTGACGCCGGCCACCCGCTGGGGGCCGATCGTGCAATGGTTGCTGGTCGTGGCGGCCGGAGCGGCCATTCTGGTCGGGATACGGCACAATGGGTGGTCCCCGCGTCCGGTTCGGCCGAGGTTGCGGCCCTTCCGGGCGAGGCCTTCGGGTGAATCGGACGATTCCGGTAAGTTCCCGGGCGACGCCGCGGGCGACTTGGATATGACGCAAGACGCCGCGCCCGACGAGGACGGCGACCACACTCCGCCGGAAGAAGGCGGTGACGAGACCCCGCTCGACGAGGGCGGCCCACCCAGTTTCGGGCGACACAGTTTCGGGCGACACAGAGGAGCTACATGACCACCGGCCAGCAGGCGCCCCGCGTTCCGGGCAACCGGCCCAGCCAACGCGTCCTGGTGATCATCCCCACCTTCAACGAGCTGGAGAACCTGCCGGTGATCCACCGGCGGCTGAAGGACGCGTGCCCCGAGGTGCACCTGCTGATCGTGGACGACAGCAGCCCGGACGGTACGGGCGAGCTCGCCGACGAGTTGGCCGCGGCCGATCCAGGCCGCACCCACGTCATGCACCGCACGGCCAAGGACGGCCTGGGCGCCGCCTATCTGGCGGGCTTCGCGTGGGGGTTGAGCCGGGACTACTCGGTGCTCGTCGAGATGGACGCGGACGGCAGCCACGCGCCCGAGCAGCTGCACCGCCTGCTCGACGCCGTCGACGCCGGGGCCGACCTGGCGATCGGTTCGCGCTACGTCGACGGCGGAACGGTACGCAACTGGCCGTGGCGGCGCTGGGCCCTGTCCTGGACGGCCAACACCTATGCGCGGGTGGCGCTCGGCATCGATGTCCACGACATCACCGCCGGCTACCGCGCCTACCGTCGCGAAGTCCTCGAGGCGATCGACCTCGACGGTGTTGACTCCAAGGGCTACTGCTTCCAGATCGATCTGACCTGGCGGACGGTGTGCAACGGCTTCGCCATCGTCGAAGTGCCGATCACCTTCACCGAGCGCGAACTCGGCGTGTCGAAGATGAGCGGATCCAACATCCGCGAGGCCCTGGTGAAGGTCACTCGGTGGGGGATCCAGGGGCGAACCCCCAGCGCCCGTGCGGCGCGCGCCGACAACCGCACCAAGTCGGCGGGGGCCCAAGGGGCTTAAGGACGGAGTCAGCCCGCGTTAGCCGCGGCGCTTTGACCTGATCAGTTCGAGGCGCTCCTTGAGCAGCTCTTCGAGCTCATCGACCGTGCGGCGTTCCAGCAACATGTCCCAGTGCGTCCGCGGCGGCTTGACCTTCTTCGGCTCCGGCAGGTCACCCTCGACCAGGGTGCCTTCCATGCCGTTGCGGCACAGCCAGGTGCCGGGGATCTCGGCGTCGTCGGCGAACGGCACCTCGAACTCCTCGCCGTTCTCGGTGCGGTAGCGCGCGATCTGGCGCGGCGCCAGGTCGTGGTTGCGGTCGGTTTCGTAGCTCACGGCTCCGAGGCGACTGCCCCTCAGTACTCGATCCGCCATGGGTGCTACTCCTCTAGGTTCTGTGGGATTCTCTCCGCTTTGGCAAACGTTACGGTGCTCGGCGTAGTTCCCGGGCCGACACGCGGCCTACGCGGCGCGACCATCAATGATACCGGGATGGCCGAACGTGGCCGACTAAAGTCGGCAAGCGTGACCCGCCGTGCCCGTCCGCAGCCCTGCCGTTGGTGTGGCCGAGACGTCGCCGATGTCGGCATGGGGCGCCGCCGCCAGTACTGCCGGCAGTCGTGCCGGCAGCGGGCCTACGAGCAACGGGCCTCGCTCAGCCGGGGCGAGGCGGGGGCAGCCCTGGCGCTGCCGGCCGATGCGGTGGTGCTGTCGGCCGACGAGGCGGCCGACCTCTCGGATCGCGTTTACCAGGTGCGATGCGCGGCGGAGGACGTCGCCACGGCGCTCGATGAGGGAGCCGAGGCAATCGAACTGCGCGCCCTGTGCGACGTGCTGATCCGCGCCGCCCGGGCCGCCGACGGCTGGCGCCGAGTGGGCGTCTGACCGCGACGCCCGTCAGCGCGGCGCCCGGACGGCTCGCGTCGAGATTCGCAGCGCCATGCGCCTGACCACCGCCGATGCGTAGGCGGGTACAGTCACGCCATGGACGGTGCACCGAATCTGAGGGACTTCGGGGTCACCGCACGCGTCGCCGGGCCGCGTCGGACGTTTTGAAATCCAGC
Source organism: Mycobacterium sp. IS-2888 (assembly GCF_001954215.1). Classification (NCBI taxonomy): domain Bacteria; kingdom Bacillati; phylum Actinomycetota; class Actinomycetes; order Mycobacteriales; family Mycobacteriaceae; genus Mycobacterium; species Mycobacterium sp. IS-2888. The sequence goes on along the minus strand of NZ_MBET01000026.1, from coordinate 122,157 downwards.
CGGAGTTGGCCATACTCACCAGCGACATTCTTGGGTCGGACAGCAGCACGACGACGTCGCTTCGTGCCGCAACTTCCGTGACTCGGCGACAGCCGCATCCGGCGGTGAACGACGGCCAATGGTAGGCGAGGGGCAGTGATGGTGGACCAACTCCAGCATGCGACCGAGGCGCTGCGCAAAGCGCTGGTCCAGGTCGAACGCCTGAAGCGCACCAATCGCGCGCTGCTGGAGCGGTCGAGCGAGCCGATCGCGATCGTCGGGATGTCCTGCCGCTTCCCGGGCGGCGTCGACAGCCCCGAGGCTCTGTGGCAAATGGTTGCCGACGGCCGCGACGTGATCTCGGAGTTTCCCACCGACCGTGGGTGGGACCTGGCGGCACTGATCGACCCCGACCCCGACGCGCGCCACAAGACCTACGCGCACACCGGGGGCTTCGTCGACAACGTCGCGGACTTCGACCCAGCGTTCTTCGGCATCGCCCCCAGCGAAGCCCTGGCGATGGACCCCCAGCATCGGATGTTGCTGGAGCTGTCGTGGGAAGCGTTGGAGCGCGCGGGAATTGACCCCAGCGGGCTGCGCGGCAGCGCCACCGGGGTGTTCGCCGGGCTCATCGTCCAGGGCTACGGCATGCTCGCCGAGGAGATCGAGGGCTATCGCCTGACAGGCATGACGTCCAGCGTCGCCTCGGGACGGGTCTCGTATGTGCTGGGCCTGGAGGGCCCGGCGGTGTCGGTGGACACGGCGTGTTCGTCGTCATTGGTGGCGCTGCACATGGCGGTGCAGTCGCTGCGCTCGGGGGAGTGCGACCTGGCCCTGGCCGGCGGCGCGACGGTAAACGCCACGCCGACGGTCTTCGTCGAATTCAGCCGTCACCGCGGATTGGCGCCCGACGGGCGGTGCAAGGCCTACGCCGGGGCCGCCGACGGTGTCGGCTGGTCCGAGGGCGGGGCGATCCTCGTCGTGGAGCGGTTGTCGGACGCGCAACGGCTGGGTCATCCGGTGTTGGCCGTGGTGCGCGGTTCGGCGGTCAATCAGGATGGCGCGTCGAACGGATTGACCGCGCCGAACGGTCCGTCGCAGCAGCGGGTGGTGCGCGCGGCACTGGCCAACGCGGGGCTCTCGGCGGCCGAGGTCGATGTGGTCGAAGGCCATGGGACGGGCACCACGCTGGGTGACCCGATCGAGGCCCAGGCCTTGCTGGCTACCTATGGCCAGGACCGCGACGAGCCGCTGTGGCTGGGATCGATCAAGTCGAACATGGGTCATACCCAGGCCGCCGCCGGGGTGGCCGGTGTGATCAAGATGGTGCAGGCCATGCGCCACGGGGTGCTGCCGGCGACGCTGCATGTGGATGCGCCGAGCCCGCACGTCGATTGGTCCGCGGGCGCAGTGTCGCTGCTGACCGAGGCGCGGGCGTGGCCGGCGGATCATCAGCGTCGAGCCGGGGTGTCGTCCTTCGGGATCAGCGGAACCAACGCGCACGTGATCGTGGAGGCCGCTCCCGCGGAGCCGGCGCGCGACCTTGCTCCGGCGCGGCCGGTGGTGCCGTGGGCGATCTCGGCGAAGTCGGAGGCGACGCTGCGGGCGCAGGCGGCGCGGTTGGCCGCGCACGTGCGCGCGCGAGACGAGCTCGATGTCGCCGATGTCGGGTGGACGCTGGCGGGGCGGGCGACGTTTGACCATCGGGCCGTTGTCGTGGGTGGCGACCGCGACCGGTTGCTGGCCGGGTTGGACGAGCTGGCCGACGACGACGTCGCCGCGTCGATTGTGCGCGGCACCGCGGCGCCGGCGGGCAAGACCGTGTTCGTTTTCCCCGGCCAAGGTTCCCAGTGGCTGGGCATGGGCATCGAATTGTTCGACACCGCACCGGTATTCGCGCGGCAGATCGAGGCATGCGCGGAGGCTTTCACGGAATTCGTCGACTGGTCGCTGATCGACGTGCTGCGCGGCGCCCCCGGTGCGCCGGGGATGGACCGCGTGGACGTCGTTCAGCCGGTCCTCTTCGCGATGATGGTGTCGCTGGCCGAGCTGTGGAAGTCGATCGGAGTAAATCCGGATGCGGTGATCGGCCACTCACAGGGAGAAATCGCCGCGGCCTATGTCGCCGGGGCGCTGTCGCTGCGCGACGCCGCCCGGGTGGTCACGCTGCGCAGCAAGCTGCTGACGTCGCTGGCCGGCCCCGGGGGCATGCTGTCCATCGCCTGCAGCACCGAGCGGGCCCGGGAGTTGTTGGCGCCCTACGGTGATCGGGTCAGCATCGCCGCCGTCAACGGCCGGTCGGCCGTCGTGGTGTCGGGTGAGGTGGCGGCGCTCGACGAGCTCGTCGGTTTCTGTGCCGACCTGGAGCTGCGAACCCGGCGGATCGACGTCGACTACGCGTCGCATTCGGTTGAGGTCGAGGCGATCCGCGGCGAGCTCGCGGAGGTTCTCGCCGGTATCGAGCCGCAGTCCTCCCGCATCGCTTTCTTTTCCACCGTGACCGGAACCCGCTTGGACACAGCGGGATTGGATGCCGACTACTGGTATCGCAACATCCGCCAGACCGTGCAGTTCGACCAGGCCGTGCGTAGCGCGGGTGAGCACGGGTATCGAACATTCATCGAATCCAGTCCCCATCCGGCCCTGGTCGCGGGGATCGAGGACACCGTCAACGACTGCCTGGGCGGTGACGGCGAGGCCATCGTTGTTCCCACCCTGGGCCGCGACGAAGGTGGACTCGAGCGGTTCCTGACGTCGGCCGCCACCGCGTTCGTCGCGGGAGTGCGCGTGGATTGGCGCGGTGCCCTGGGCGGCGCCGGCTTCGTGGAGCTGCCAACGTACGCCTTTGACCGCCGCCGGTTTTGGCTGTCCGGTGAGGGTGTTGCGGCCGACGCCACCGGCCTGGGGCTGGGCAGCAGCGAGCACCCGCTGCTGAGCGCGGTCGTCGAGCTGCCCGCGTCCGGCGGGGTGGTGCTGACGGGTCGTTTGTCGCCTAGCTTGCAGGGCTGGCTCGCCGATCACGCCGTGTCCGGCGCGGTCGTGTTCCCCGGCGCCGGGTTCGTGGAGTTGGCGATCCGTGCGGGCGACGAAGTCGGTTGCTCGACGGTCGACGAGCTGACGCTGCAGGCGCCGTTGATGTTGCCGGCCAAGGATTCTGGGCTCGGCTCGGCCGCCGTCCAGGTGGTGGTGGGCCCCGCCGACGAATCGGACCGGCGAAGTGTCTCGATTTTCTCGCGCACCGATGCCGACTCCGGCTGGGTGTGCCACGCCGAGGGCACGCTGAGCCCCGGCTCGATCGAGCCGGATGCGGATCTGTCCGCGTGGCCGCCGGCGAACGCGGTCATGGCCGACCCGGCCGACGGCTACGAGCAACTGGCCGCCCTCGGCTACGGCTACGGCCCGGCGTTCAAGGGATTGACCGCGACGTGGGTGCGCGGCGACGAGGTGTTCGCCGAGGTGCGGCTGCCCGAAGCCGCCGGCGGCGTCAACGGGTTCGGCGTGCACCCCGCGTTGCTCGACGCGGCGATGCACGCCCTGGCGATGGGCCACCAAATCACCGGCCGGACCGGCGAAATGATGTTGCCCTTCTCGTGGCAGGGCGTGTCGTTGCATGCCGCGGGCGCATCGGCGGTGCGCGCGCGCATCGCACCGGCGGACGGCGCAGCCGCCAACGCGGTCTCCATCGAGCTGGCCGACGCGCTGGGATTGCCGGTGCTGTCGGTGCGCGCGATGGTGGCGCGCCCGGTCAACGAGCGGCAGCTGCGTGCGGCGGTGTCGGGCGCGGGCCCGGACCGGCTGTTCGAGGTGATCTGGTCGCCCGCCGCGACGAAGACCGCCGCGACGCAAGCCGAGTTACCCATTCACCAGGTATTCGAATCGCTTGCGACCCATGACAACCCGATCGCGGAAACCTACGAGCGCACCCACCAGGCACTGGGCGCCGTGCAGTCGTGGCTGACCAAGCAGGACTCCGGCGTCCTGGTCGTCGCGACCCGGGGTGCGATGGGATTGGCGGGCGAGCACGTCACCGACCTGGCGGGCGCGGCGGTGTGGGGGCTGGCGCGCTCGGCGCAGACCGAGCATCCCGGCCGGATCGTGCTCGTGGATTCCGACGCGGCACTCGACGACGGCGCGATAGCCGCCGTTCTCGCGACCGGTGAACCCCAGGTGTTGCTGCGCGACGGCAAGGTTTACATCCCACGGGTGCACGGCAGCCGCGCGGTCGACGGGATCATGACACCTCCTGGCGAGGGGCCCTGGCGGCTGGGTATCGACACCGCGGGCACCTTCGAAAACCTGCAACTGGAGCCGGTTCCCAACGCCGACGCGCCGCTGGAACCGGGCCAGGTCCGGGTCGCCCTGCGCGCCATCGCGACAAACTTCCGCGACGTCATGATCACGCTGGGCATGTTCACCCACGACGCCCTGCTCGGCGGCGAAGGCGCCGGCGTGGTGGTCGAAGTCGGCCCGGGCGTCACCGAGTTCGCCGTCGGCGATTCGGTATACGGCTTCTTCCCCGACGGCAGCGGCACGCTGGTCCCCGGCGACGTCCGCCTGCTGCTGCCGATGCCCGCCGACTGGACTTACACCGAAGCCGCCGGTATCTCAGCGGTTTTCACCACCGCATACATGGCGTTCATCCACCTGGCCGACGTCAAGCCGGGGCAGCGGGTGCTGGTGCACGCCGCCGCCGGCGGGGTGGGAATGGCTGCCGTTCAGCTGGCGCGGCATCTCGGCCTCGAGGTGTTCGGGACCGCGAGCCGCGGCAAGTGGGACACGTTGCGGGCCATGGGCTTCGACGACGACCACATCGGGGACTCACGCACTTTGGAGTTCGAGGACAAGTTCCGGTCGGTGACCGGCGGCCGTGGCATGGATGTGGTGCTGGACTCGCTGGCCGGTGAATTCGTCGACGCCTCACTGCGGCTGGTCGCGCCCGGCGGGATTTTCCTGGAGATGGGCAAGACCGACATCCGGGACCCGGGCGCGGTGGCCCAGGAATACCCCGGCGTGCGCTACCGCGCCTTCGACCTCTTCGAGCCCGGCCGTCCCCGGATGCATCAGTGGATGCTGGAACTCGCCGGCCTTTTCGACGCCGGAGTGCTGAAGCCCTTGCCGGCGACGACATTTGACGTGAGGCGCGCGCGCAGCGCGTTGCGGTACCTGAGCCAGGCTCGTCATGTCGGCAAGGTCGTCATGACGCTTCCCACCGGGCCAGGGGGTGCGCTGGGGGCCGGCGCCGTGTTGATCACCGGCGGGACCGGCATGGCGGGCTCGACGTTGGCCCGTCACCTCGTCGCGCAGCACGGGGCACGCGACTTGGTGTTGCTGAGTCGCAGCGGACCCGAGGCACCCGGGTCCGCCGAATTGGTCGCGGAATTGGAGGCGGCCGGGGCCCGGGTGCGGGTGGTCGCGTGCGATGCGGCCGACCGTGCCGCACTGGCGAGGGTGATCGCCGATGTCTCGGCGCAAGGGCCGCTGACGTGCGTGATTCACGCGGCCGGTGTGCTTGACGACGCCGTGGTGACGTCCCTGACGCCCGAGCGCATCGACACGGTGCTGCGGGCCAAGGTCGACGCGGCGTGGAACCTACACGAGTTGACCCGCGAGCTGAATCTGTCTGCGTTCGTGATGTTTTCGTCGATGGCCGGGCTGGTCGGGTCGTCGGGCCAAGCCAACTACGGGGCCGCCAACTCGTTCCTCGATGCGCTGGCCGCTCATCGGCGGGCGCACGGGCTGCCGGCGATCTCGCTGGCGTGGGGGCTGTGGGATCAGGCCAGCGCGATGACGGGCGGGCTGGACGCCGCCGACCTCGCGCGGCTCGGCCGCGACGGGATCCTCGCGTTGTCGTCTGCCGAGGCGATGGAACTGTTCGACACCGCGCTGATTGTCGACGAGCCGTTCATCGCGCCCGCCCGCATCGATCTCGGCGCCCTGCGCGCCCACGCGGTCGCGGTACCACCGATGTTCAGTGACCTCGTCAAAGCGCCGACCCGGCGCCGGGTCGACGACTCGCTGGCCGCCGCGAAATCGAAATCGGCGCTCGCGCATCGCCTGGACGGGCTGCCCGAAGCCGAGCAGCACGCTGTGCTGCTGGATCTGGTGCGCTCGCACATCGCCACGGTGCTGGGGAACACCACGGCCGAGGCGATCGACCCGGACAAGGCATTCCAGGAATTGGGCTTCGACTCGCTGACCGCGGTCGAAATGCGCAACCGGCTCAAAACCGCTACGGGACTGGCTCTTTCGCCCACGTTGATCTTCGACTACCCGACACCCAACGGCCTGGCCGGCTACATCCGCAGCGAACTCGCCGGAGTGCCGCAAGAAATCAAGCCCGCCCCGGTCGCGCGCGCCACCGGCGACGATCCGATCGCAATCGTGGGCATGGCGTGCCGCTATCCGGGCGGGGTGAATTCTCCAGACGACTTGTGGGACATGCTCATCGAGGGCCGTGACGTGCTCTCCGAATTCCCCACCGATCGCGGCTGGAACCTGACCGGGCTGTACAACCCGGACCCCGACGTTCCGGGCACCTGCTACACCCGCACCGGTGGCTTTGTGGACGGCGTCGCGGACTTCGACCCCGCCTTCTTCGGCATCACACCGAGCGAGGCGCTGGCCATGGATCCGCAGCAACGGCTGTTCCTGGAGTTGTCCTGGGAAGCCTTGGAGCGCTCGGGAATCGAGCCCGGCGGGCTGCGCGGCAGCGCCACCGGCGTGTTCGCCGGGGTGTACACGCAGGGCTACGGCATCGGCGCCGCGCCGGCCGCCGAGGGCTTCCGCCTGACCGGGCAGTCGTCGAGCGTGGCATCCGGACGGATTTCGTACGCGCTGGGGCTGGAGGGCCCCGCCGTCTCGGTGGACACGGCCTGCTCGTCGTCGTTGGTTGCCTTGCACATGGCGGCGCAGTCGCTGCGCTCGGGCGAATGCGACCTGGCCCTGGCCGGTGGAGTCACCGTCAACGCCACACCCGATATCTTCGTCGAGTTCAGCCGCATGCGCGGGCTGTCCGCGGACGGGCGCTGCAAGGCATACGCCGGCGCGGCCGATGGCACCGGATTCTCCGAGGGCGGTGGCATGCTCGTCGTGGAGCGCCTGTCGGACGCGCGACGCCTGGGGCACCCCGTGCTGGCCGTGGTCCGCGGGTCGGCCATCAATCAGGACGGCGCCTCCAACGGGCTAACCGCGCCCAACGGCCCCTCGCAGCAGCGCGTGGTGCGCGCCGCGCTCGCCAACGCCGGGCTGTCGACGGCCGACGTGGAGGTGGTCGAGGGCCACGGGACCGGAACCACATTGGGCGATCCGATCGAGGCACAGGCCTTGTTGGCGACCTATGGACAAGACCGGGCCGAACCGCTGTGGCTGGGGTCGATCAAGTCGAACATGGGCCACACGCAGGCCGCCGCCGGCGTCGCGGGTGTCATCAAGATGGTGCTGGCGATGCGCCGTGAAATGCTGCCCGCGACTTTGCATGTCGACGAGCCCAGCCCGCACGTGGACTGGTCGGCGGGCTCCGTGTCGTTGCTGACCGAGGCGCGGGCATGGCCCGCGGACCATCCGCGTCGGGCCGGGGTGTCGTCGTTCGGGATCAGCGGCACCAACGCACACGTCATCGTCGAAGCGGTCCCGGCCGAGCAGCCCGCCGAGGCGGAACCGGGTCCCGGCGTGCCGGTGGTGCCGTGGGCGGTGTCGGCGAAGTCGCCGTCGGCCTTGAGATCTCAGGCCGCGCGGTTGGCGGCGCACGTGCGCGCCCACGGTGAACTTGACATCGCCGACGTGGGGTGGTCGTTGGCCGGCCGGTCGACGTTCGAGCATCGCGCCGTCGTCGTCGGCGGTGACCGCGAGGAGTTGCTGACCGGGCTGGACGAGCTGGCCGGCGACGACCTGGCCGGGTCGTTCATCCGTGGTACCGCGATGCCCGGCGGCAAGACCGTCTTCGTATTCCCCGGGCAAGGCGCCCAGACACTGGGCATGGGAATGGAATTGCACGCCGCCTATCCGGCTTTCGCCGAGGCATTCGACGCCGTGGTGGCCGAACTCGACCGGCATCTGCTCCGCCCGCTGCGCGACGTCATTTGGGGGTCCGACGAAAACCTGTTGAACTCCACCGAATTCGCGCAGCCCGCGTTGTTCGCGGTGGAAGTCGCCCTGTTCCGGCTGCTCGAATCCTGGGGCGTGCGCCCGGATTTCGTGATGGGCCACTCGATCGGCGAGCTGTCAGCCGCGCACGTCGCCGGTGTCCTGTCGCTGGAGAACGCCGCGGTACTGGTGGCCGCCCGCGGCCGATTCATGCAGACGCTGCCGGCGGGCGGGGCGATGATCGCCGTGCAAGCCACCGAAGAGGAGGTGCGGCCGCTGCTGGTGCCCGAGGTCGGCCTCGCCGCGGTCAACGGGCCGGCCTCCGTGGTGATTTCCGGCCCCGACGACGCCGTGACCGCGATCGCGGAGCGGCTCCGCGCCGACGGTCGTCGCGTCCATCAGCTCGCCGTCTCCCACGCCTTCCACTCCCCGTTGATGGATCCGATGATCGACGAATTCGGCACGGTCGCAGCCGGACTCGCCGTCGGCGCCGCCACCATCCCGATCGTGTCGAACGTGACCGGACAGCTCGCGGGCGACGACTTCGCGTCGGCGGCGTACTGGAAGCGGCACGTGCGCGAAGCGGTGCGCTTCGCCGACAGCGTGCGCTTCGTGCACTCGGCCGGCGGCAACCGTTTCCTCGAAGTCGGTCCCAGCAGCGGGCTGACGGCGTCGATCGAAGAGTCGCTACCGGATGTCGCCGTGACCACGATGTCGGCTCTGCGCAAGGACCGCCCGGAGCCGGTGTCCCTGACCAACGCCGTAGCGTCCGGGTTCGTCGCCGGGATGGCCGTGGACTGGCGCGGCGCTCTCGGCCAAGCTGGTCTTGTCGAATTGCCCACGTATGCCTTTGAGCGGCGGCGCTTTTGGCTGGCCGGCGATGGCACTGCGGTCGATGCCGCCGGGCTGGGCCTCGCGGCCGGCGAACATGCCCTACTCGGCGCGGTGGTGGAACTGCCGGCCTCAGGCGGAGTCGTGCTCACGGGCCGGTTGTCGCCGGCCGCGCAGGGCTGGCTCAACGATCATGCCGTCGGCGGGGTCGTGCTGTTCCCCGGCGCGGGATTTGTCGAGTTGGCGATCCGCGCCGGCGACCAGGTGGGCTGCGGAGTCGTCGACGAGCTGAATCTGGCGGCGCCGCTGGTGTTGCCGGCCGATGGATCGGTCGCCGTTCAGGTTGTGGTTGGCGGACCGGACGATTCGGGCGCACGCGAGGTGTCGGTGTTCTCGCGGACCGATACCGGGTCCGGGTGGTCGGTGCACGCCGAAGGCGTTCTGCGTGCGGGATCGATACAACCGGGCGCGGATCTGTCGGCGTGGCCGCCGGTGGGTGCGGTCGCGGTGGACGTCGGCGACGGATACGAGCGGCTGGCCGAGCGTGGCTACGGATACGGGCCCGCGTTCCGTGGCCTGACGATGATGTGGCGCCGCGGCGACGAAATCTTCGCCGAAGTCACCCTGCCCACCGACGCCGGAGTCTCGACGGCCGGGTTCGGCGTCCACCCGGCGATGCTCGACGCAGCACTGCACGCGGTCATCCTCGCGTCCGATAGCGGCGAGCTTCCCGAGGGCTCGATGCTGGTGCCGTTCTCCTGGCAGGGGGTGTCGTTGCACGCCGCGGGCGCGGCCGCCGTGCGAGCGCGCATCGTGCCGAACGGCCAATCGGCGGTGTCGATCGAGCTCGCCGACGGGTTGGGCCTGCCGGTGCTCTCGGTGGAGTCGATGGTGGCCCGCCCGGTGACCGACCAGCAGCTGTTGGCCGCGGTGTCCAGTTCGGGGCCGGACCGGCTCTTCGAGGTCGTCTGGTCCGCTCAGCCGTCGACCGCGGTGCAGCCCGTATCGGTGTCCGCTTGGGGGACAACGGAATTGGAGCAACCGGTCGAGGCCGAGCGATCGGCGGTGCTGTTCGAATCGGCACCAGTGGCCGGTGATGTCGTGACCGAGGTATACGCGGCGACGCGCGCGGTGCTGCCGGTGCTGCAGTCGTGGCTGGCCCGCGACGGCGCGGAAACGTTGGTGGTGTCCACCCGCGGTGCGATGGCGCTGCCGGGGGAGGACGTCACCGATTTGGCGGGCGCCTCGGTGTGGGGGCTGGTGCGGTCGGCGCAGACCGAACATCCCGGCCGGATCGTGCTCGTCGACACCGACGAGCCCCTGGACGCCGACGCGATAGCGGCGGTTCTCGCGGTCGGCGAGCCGCAGGTGTTGGTGCGCAGTCGGACGGTCTACACCGCGCGGGTGCTGGGCAGCCGCGCGGTCGGCGGTCTCTTGGTGCCACCGGATGCCGGGCCGTGGCGGCTGGGCATGAGCAGTCGGGGAACCATCGAGAATCTGCGGTTGGAGCGAATTCCCGACGCCGATGCGCCGCTGGGGCCCGGTCAGGTGCGGGTCGCGTTGTCGGCCATCGCGGCTAACTTCCGCGACGTCATGATCGCGCTGGGCCTGTATCCCGATCCGGATGCGGTCATGGGTATCGAGGCCGCCGGCGTAATCACCGAAGCAGCCTCGGACGACGGACGTTTCACGGTCGGCGACCGCGTCATGGGCCTGTTCCCGGACGGGACGGGCACGGTCGCGATCACTGACCAGCGACTGCTCGTCAAGGTGCCGCAAGGATGGTCATACACGGCCGCCGCGACGGCTTCGGTGGTGTTCGCGACCGCGCGCTACGCGCTGGTCGACCTGGCGGACGTCAAACCCGGTCAGCGGGTGCTGGTGCACGCCGCCGCCGGTGGGGTGGGCATGGCCGCCGTCCAGCTGGCCCGCCACTTCGGCTTGGAAGTGTTCGCGACGGCCAGCCGCGGCAAGTGGGACACATTGCGGGCCATGGGCTTTGACGACGATCACATCGGCGATTCGCGCAGCCTCGAGTTCGAGGAAAAGTTCCGGGCCGCGACCGGCAGGACCGGTGTGGCCGGGATGGACGTGGTGCTCGACTCGCTCTCCGGCGATTTCGTGGATGCCTCGCTGCGCCTGGTCGCCCCTGGTGGGGTGTTCCTGGAGATGGGCAAGACCGATATTCGCGACCCCGAGGTCGTCGCCCGCGACCACGCCGGCGTGCGTTACCGCGCCTTCGACCTGTTCGAAGCCGGACCGGACCGCATCGCGCAGATGCTCGACGAGTTGGCGGCACTGTTCGGTGACGGCGTGCTGCGGCCGCTGCCGGTGACCAGATTTGATGTGCGACGTGCGCCTGCCGCGCTGCGGTACCTGAGCCAGGCCCGCCACGTCGGCAAGGTCGTGATGACGATGCCGGATGCGTGGACGGCCGGCACGGTCCTGATCACCGGCGCCACCGGGATGGCCGGTTCGGCGCTCGCGCGGCATGTGGTGGCCCGCCATGGGGCGCGGAATGTGGTGTTGGTCAGCCGGCGCGGTCCCGATGCACCCGGCGGTGCGGAGCTGATGTTCGAGCTGCGCGCGGCGGGCGCCCACGTGGAGCTGGTGGCCTGCGATGCCGCGGATCGCGAGGCGTTGGCGAAGGTGATCGCCGACATCCCGGTGCAGCACCCGCTGACCGGGGTGATTCACGCCGCCGGCGTGCTGGACGACGCGGTGGTGGCGTCACTGACTCCCGAGCGGGTCGATGCCGTGCTGCGAGCCAAGGTCGACGCGGCGTGGAACCTGCACGAGTTGACGCGCGATTTGGATGTGTCTGCCTTCGTGATGTTTTCGTCGATAGCCGGGCTGGCGGGCGCATCGGGTCAGGCTAACTACGCGGCCGGCAATTCGTTCCTGGACGGGTTGGCCGCTCATCGACGGGCGCAGGGGCTGCCGGCGGTCTCGCTCGGCTGGGGGCTGTGGGATCAGGCCAGCGCCATGACCGGCGGGCTGGGCGCCGCCGATCGCGCCCGGTTCGGGCGGGACGGGATTGTCGCGATGTCCTCGGACGAGGCGCTGGAATTGATGGACACGGCGCTCGTCGTCGACGAGCCATTCATGCTGCCCGCCCACATCGACCTTGCGGCGCTGCGGGTGAAGTTCGACGCCGGCACGCTGCCGCCGATGTTCGTCGATTTGATCAATGCGCCCACCCGCCGCCAGGTCGACGACTCGCTGGCTGCCGCCAAGTCGAAATCGGCTCTGCTGCAACGCCTCGAAGGCCTACCCGAGGACGAGCAACAGGCCATCCTGCTGGATCTGGTGCGCTCGAACATCGCCACAGTGCTGGGGAGCTCCAGCGCCGAGGCCATCCATCCCGACAGGGCTTTCCAGGAGCTGGGCTTCGACTCGCTGACCGCCGTCGAGATGCGCAACCGACTGAAGTCCGCCACCGGCCTGGCGCTGTCGCCGACGTTGATCTTCGACTACCCGAACTCCGCCGCGCTGGCCGGTTACATGCACCGCGAACTCGTCGGCGCATCGGAGCAACAGGCCGTCGCCGCCGCGCCGGGCGAAGCCGAAATTCAGCGTGTCGTGGGGTCGATTCCGGTCAAGCGCCTGCGCCAGGCCGGAGTCCTGGAACTGTTGCTCGCGTTGGCAAATGAAGCCGACGGCGCCCCCGCCGCCCCTGCGGTGACGACAGAGAAGGACATCGCGGACATGGACCTCGACGACCTTCTCAACGCGGCCTTGATGGACGACGACGAGTAGCCATGAGCAAAGACATTCCGTGAGGGTCGCGATCACGGGGGCCAGTGGTGTGCTCGGCCGCGGCCTCGCCGCCCGGCTGCTCAGCCAAGGCCACGATGTCATCGGCATCGCGCGCCATCGGCCCGAAAGTTGGTCGAGCGCGGCCGAATTCGTCACAGCTGACATCCGGGACGCTGAAGCGGTCAAGCACGCCGTCGCCGGTGCGGACATGGTCGCGCATTGCGCCTGGGCAAGGAACGGCGAGCAGGTCAATATCGGCGGCACACGCAACGTCCTGCAGGCGATGGCCGAGTCCCGCACCGGGCGCATCGTTTTCGCATCGTCGGCACACGTCTACGGCGGGGCAGACGCCCCGAAGGCCGAGGCCGACGCGCTATCCCCGGTACTCGAGGACGGCCGGCACAAGGCCCGCGTCGAACAGATGCTTGAGTCATCGGGCCTGGAATGGGTCGCGATCCGTTCCGCGCCGATTCTTAGCCGCGGCGTCGACAACTGGGTGCGCCGGCTGCTGGCGCTGCCGGCATTTCCCGGCGGGGCAGCCGATCGTCGCATGCAGGTGGTCCATCTCGACGACGCGCTTCGGCTATTCGTCCGGGCGCTGCTGGACACCGAAACCGGTAGCGGCCCTGTCAATCTCGCAGCCCGCGGAGCGGTGAGCTTCCGTCAGGTCGCCGCGGCCGTGGGACGCCCGATCGTGCGGTTCGGCTTGGGGCCGGCGGACCTACAGCTGGTGCGCGGCGCCCCGCTGATGGATACCTCGCGGCTGCATGACGAGTGGGGCTTCGAGCCGACCTGGAACGCCGAGGAATGCGTCGACGATTTCGCGCCGGCGGTGCGGGGCCGGATCACCATCGGCAAGCGGGTGGTGTCGCTCCCGTGGCGGCTGACCAATATCGCCGACCTGCCCGCCGTCGACGCGCCATCCGAAGACGGGGTGAAGCCCAATTTGGCTGGCCCGGCGGGAGATAACGGCGAATTCGACACACCGATCGACCCGCGTTTCCCGACCTTCCTGGCGACCAACCTGTCGGAGGCGCTGCCCGGCCCGTTTTCGCCGTCGTCGGCCTCGGCGACCGTGCGTGGGCTGCGCGCGGGGGGAGTGACCATCGCCGAGCGGCTGCGGCCCGGCGGAATCGTCCAGCGGGAAATAGCGATGCGAACCGTCGCGGTGTTCGCGCACCGGCTGTATGGGGCGATCACGTCGGCGCACTTCATGGCCGAAACCGTGCCGTTCGTCAAGCCCCCGACGGTCGTCAGGAACAGCGGATACTTCGGCCCCAGCATGGCCTCCCTGCCGGTCTTCGGCGAACAGCGCCCGCCCACCGAAACCAGCCGTGCCCGAAGGAGATTGCGCACCGTCCGCAACATCGGCGTGTTCGGTGTCAACCTGGTCGGCCTGAGCGCCGGTTCGCCCCGCGACACCGCCGAGTACCTAGCCGATGTCGATCGCCTGGAACGGCTGGTCGGTGACGACGTCACCCGGCACGACGATCGTCGCCTGCTCAGCCTGATCCTGCTGGCGCGCGACGATGTCGTGCACGGCTGGGTGCTGTCTTCGGTGTCGTTCATGTTGTGCGCCGCGTTCAACGTGTTGTTGCGGGGCGTGTGCGGGCGCGACACCGCCCCGCAGGCGGGGCCGGAGCTGGTCAGCGCGCGGTCGGTGGAGGCGGTGCATCGGTTGGTGGTTGCCGCGCGGCGCGACCCGAACGTGGTACGGCTGCTTGGCGAGCCGGGTGAGCGGCTCGGCAAGCTGGCCGCCGACGCGCCGGAGTTTCACGCGGCGGTGTGCTCCGAGCTGGAGCTGATCGGTCATCGCGGCCCCGCGGAGCTGGAGATGCTGTCGACCAGCTATGCCGACATCCCCGAGCTGCTGGTCCGGATGGTGGCCAGGGCCATGACCGCCCCGCCTACGCCGCCGCCAGCTCCTCCGCGGATTCCGTTGCGCGCCAAGCCCATAGCGGCGCTGGCCGCCCGCCAGATCCGCGACCGCGAAGTCCGCCGCGACAAGATGGTCCGTGCGAACTGGGTGCTGCGCGGTCTGTTGCGTGAGTACGGGCGCCGGTTGGCCGACGCCGGGATCTTCGCCATCGCCGACGACGTGTTCTACCTCCTGGTGGACGAACTCGACGCGCTGCCACCCGATGCGGCCGACGTGGTGGCGCGGCGCCGCGCCGAACACCGCAGACTGGCCGGCGTCGTCCCCCCGACGGTGTTCAGCGGCAGCTGGCAGCCGACCAGCGCCTCGCCGCCCGGCCTGAGCAGCGGGGACACCCTGCACGGGGTCGGTGTGTGCGGTGGACGGGTGCGCGGCAGGGTGCGGATCGTGCGGCCCGAGACCATCGACGATCTGCAACCCGGCGAGATTCTCGTCGCCGAGGTCACCGATGTCGGTTACACCGCCGCCTTCTGCTACGCCGCGGCCGTGGTGACCGAACTCGGTGGCCCGATGTCGCACGCCGCCGTGGTCGCGCGCGAGTTCGGCTTCCCGTGTGTGGTCGATGCCCAGGGCGCAACCAGGGCCTTGCCGCAGGGTGCGCTCGTCGAAGTCGACGGCGGCACCGGTGAGATTCGCGTCCTCGAGCTCTGAGCTCGCCAGGCCGAAAAGCGTTAGCGGAAGCGGACGTTCAACGTCGCCATGCCGAAGATCTTCTGGCCACCGGACTTCGCGGCGACAATCACGACGCCGGTGCGGGTGGCCGGGTCCAGCGACTTGATCCGGCCGCTGAACTCGATGTCAGCTCCCTCGGCCGCCGACACGACCGCGGGCTGGGACAGCCGCACCGCGTAGCGGGTTACCGCACCGGGGTCGCCCGACCATGCGGACGCGAATCCGGAACCCAGACCCATGGTGAGCATTCCGTGGGCGATAACGTCGGGCAGCCCTGCGAGCTTGGCGATGGACTCGTCCCAATGGATCGGATTGGCGTCGCCGGCCACGCCGGCATAGTTCACCAGGTCGCCGCGGGACAGCCGGGTGTGATGCGTCGGCAGCTCGTCGCCGACGTGCACGTCCTCGAAGGGCGGCGTCCCCGGCGTCCGGGTGGTGCCTCCCTCGGCAATCCGAACCTCGTCCTCGGGCCGCACCGTCTTCTGGTAATCGTCTTCACCGATCCCGAAGATGTCGACGTCGTGCATCATCATCTTCTGCACCGCCGTTTTGATCGCCGGATCGACGTCCTCGTTGGTGAGACCGACAACGGTGGTGTGCAGGGTGTGAACCCGCTCGCCGTCCGAGTCGGTGAAGGTGTTGGTGACGGTGATGAAATCCCTGCCGGCCGTCCTGCGCACCGACGACAGCTCGACGTCGACGTGCAGTTCGTCGCCGGCCACGATCGGGCGGTGCTGTTCGAAGACTTCTTCGGTCTGCAGGTAGGTGTCGTAACCGACGACCACCGACTCGAACATCCGGCGATTGCAGGTCATGCCGGGGACCGACGTGAACGTCAGCGGCGCCACCACGTCCGAATAGCCCAAGTCAGCCGCCGCCGTGACATCCCAGTGCGCGGGGTGATAGTCCTGCACGGCACGGGCGTATTCGCGGAGCTTCTCGCGGCCGACCACGTACGTGCCGTCCATCTGGTAGTAATGGCCGACCCGCGCCTCGATCGGTGACGTTTCTGCTGCCGCGGTCATAAATTTGCTCAACTTCTTCTATCGACGTGTCCTGAGCACACTATCGTGCGGCCACCGTAGCAGCGATCAGGCTGTCAGCGGCAGCACCGAGCGTGGGGCCTAGGGACGAACCACCAGGCGATTCCCATGCATCGGGCCCACGCTCGGGCGCCCTGGGATCACGGATGCGCGGCCGCGTGCTGTTGGGCCGCCTGGCGAGCGAGCCTTTCGTTGTGGATCCTGACGAGTTCGCGGAACCCAAGCCGGTGGTATTTCGGTATCGGCTGGATGCCCCACACGTCCTGCGCGGTGGCCTTACCCTCGGCACCCTCCGGCGGCCCCAACGGCGGGTACGGGTACTTGCATTCCAGGGTGTCGTTGGAATACCGAATCTTCAGCAGCTCGCTACAGATTTCGGTCAGGCTCAGCGTGGGGTAGCCGTAATACACTGCCATGAACGGCAACGTGAACGCGCCCTCGATCACCAGCGCGATGAGGCACACCAAGACGGCCCGTTTGATCCATTTATGCATGCGGGCGTAGTACGGGGTTGTCCCCGGCTCGAGATCGGGAGTGGGGTCTTTTTCCTCGGTTGGTGACGGCACGGAAGAACTTGTCATCGCAATGCTCCTAAACTTATTCAGTCCGAAAAGATTTCGCGGTTAACGGTGTGCAGATACGGGATGGCGAGGAACGGGGTGATGTAGAAGATGTCGTACAGCCACCAACCGATCACCGGAAACACGACACCGGCGTAGCGCACGTCGGCGAACATCGTCATGTTGAACACATAGGCTGACCAGATCACCACGCCCATCCAGCAGGTGATGATCATCCACTGGTGGCCCCACCGCTTCATCTGCAAGAACCCGATCGCTGCGGCGACTCGCATGGAGAACACCGTCAGGATCAGTCCTGCCACATAGGCTTTTTCGCCAGGGCCCGCGGCGCCCCCGACCCAGAGCTCGTTGTAATGCCAGAAGTAGCCAGCGTCGAACATGTTGCCCCAGCCGACCATCAGCACCCGGTTGATCAACGTGTGGTTGGCGACGAGGTCCAGGGCCCAGCCCAGGCTGTTGAGCATGCCGTCGATCAGCACCAGATAGCCGATCAGGGTCACGATCATGGGCCGAACCGAGAGGCCGGCGCGCAGGGCCTGGCGCTGCAGCCAAACCCCACGCATGAAGATGGGAAATCCGATCAGACCCGGAGCCCACATGCCCATCAAGGCGGCGCCGGCGATCATCCACTTGTCGGCGCGGCGCTGCGCGCGGCGGGATTCGTCGTGGTGATCCTCGAGGCTAACCGAACTTCCCGAAAGCCGGTTGAGCAGAGGAAGATTCACAGGTCCCACCAACCGCGTGCAAATGACATATAGAGCTGGATTCCGAACATCACCGCCAAGTAGCCGTAGATGAAAATTTGGAAGACGATCAGCGCCCTCTTGCGTTTCCGCTCTTTCAGGTCCATGCCAAGGGTTCCTTCCTAGCTCAGCGTTTTGGACGTTTCAGCGTCGGCGAGGCTGGCCGCCGCGACTTCCCGTAGACCGTCGGTGACGGCGCCGTCGGTGCTCAGCGGCGCGAGTATGCACGTGTCGGCCGCTTCCAATTCGGTTGCGCCGGCCGCGATCAGCTGCGCGGCAGTGACCAACACCCTGGTCGACGGAGGCTCGAAGTGAAAGGCTTCGTCGGCGGTGCGGATCGCAACCGCGCATCCGACCAGTCGCCGCGCCGTCGCGATGGGAACTCCGGATTCGGCGACGATCACCTCGGCCTCGCGGTCCGGCGGCAAATACTTCATCGCGATCGTGACGAACCGCTGGCGGAACGACGGTTTGAGGTCCTTGAGCGAGCTGCGGTATGCGGGGTTGTACGAGCACACCAGCATGAAGCCGTCGGGCGCCTGCACCACCTCGCCGGCGCGGTCAAGGAACAGCGAGCGCCGATGATCGGTGAGCGAATGCAGGATCGCCAGCGAGTCGTGGCGAGCCTCCACGACCTCGTCGAGGTAACAGATCGCGCCGGCCTTGACCGCCCGGGTCAGCGGGCCGTCGGTCCACACCACGTCGCCGCCGGTCACCATGAAGCGGCCGACGAGATCGGAGCTGGTGAGATCGTCGTGGCAGCTGATGGTGACGACGGGTCGCCCCAACAGCAGGCCCATCTGCTCGACGAACCGTGTCTTGCCGCACCCGGTCGGGCCGGTGAGCATCACGGGCAGGTGCCGCTGGAAGGCCTGCTCGAACAGCACGACCTCGTTGCCGTTAGGGAAATAGGTATCGGTGGCGGCGTTCATGCGGCGACCAGTTCACGATGGACATGAGCCAATACCCGCGGAAGCTCCTCGATGCGTCGAATCCGTTGGGACCGACGAGGACCGAACACCTCCGGGAGGGGATCGACCCGCGTCGGTCCGACGCCCACGTAGTACATCGACACCCCCGCGTCGCTGGCCTCCTCGACGGCGTGCGCGGCGTCCGCCCAGGCGTAGCTGCCCTCGTAGCCCTCATCGGAGATCAGTCCGTCGCCGATCACGATCAGCAGGCGCCGTTCGGAGGGCTGCGCCAGCAATCGGCTCGTCAAATGGCGAAGTGGCGCGCCGAGTCTGGTGTATCCGCGGGTGGACAGGCCCAGCCCGCTCGGCGGCACAAACCGGCGGTCTTCGAAGTCCTTCAGGCGGCGCACTTCGACTCGATGACGGGTATTGCCCGTGAACACGAAGATGCCATGACGCTCGCGCGCCAGCGTCATGGCGCGCGACAGCGCGTCGGCACAAGCCAATTCCAGCCGGAAGATTCGCCCGCCGTGCACCCCCAGCGACGAACTGCCGTCGAGCAGCAACGCCGTGGTGACGTCCCGGCCGCTGGGCAGCAGGTCGCGGAATATCTTCGGCTCCTCCGCCTCGCCGGTCGTGAGATCGGTGTAGTGGCTGACGTATTGGTCGACATCGAGGTCGGAGCCGTCTTCGAGGCGGTTCGTCATCGCACGGTGGGTGTGCTCTTCGAACCACTTGCGGACGTCGATGGTCACGGGCGTCGGCCCCTGGACGCTGGGCGCGTCCGCGGTCTCGACGACGGCGACGTGGTCGCGCATGAATCGCTGGGTCCATGCGTTCCATTCGGGGTAGGGAATTCCGGGCCGGTGTTGCGGGGTGAGGTCGAGATCGTTGTCTTGGGGGCGGCTCGGCGGCGGCAGGTTGGGGTTGCGGACGCCGCCGTCGCCGCCGACGGGGACGGAATACGGCCGCGGAACCCGTTGCTGCGCTGTCGTCCAGGGCATCCTGCCGAAACTGCGTCGCAACTTGTCGGTCCATCCCTGTGGCATCGTGTAGGCCAGCGGCAAGCCGCCCAGCAGCGGATGGACCGTCAAATCCTGATCCGTGGACGCCAGCGCGATCGCGCGGTCGAGCATCTCCTCGGCGTTCGTATCGCCGTCGGCGGGGAGGACTTCGGGCAGCAGTCGACGAAGCTCGGGTAGTAGACCGGGCCAGCGCGAGGCTATCCAGCCCACGGCGACGCCCGCTTCGACGAGTGTGAGCGCCCGCAGTTCGCGTGCGGAGAGCTCGTTCAGCCGATATGCGGTGATGCGTTCCTTGGATGGCGAACATTGCAGCGCCACACCGCATGTCAGGGTCCTGCGCGTCCAGTCGGCTATGGCGGGGTAGGGGACATGGACGAAGGTCAGCCTTGCGCTCAATCCGAAGCGGCGCCGCTCACCCGTGACGAGCCGCGCGCCTTCGCGGCGGTGGTCACTCAACGCCACCGCCGTCACGGCGCAACGTCGTTCGAGCGCCATCGCATGGTTGTCGGAGCCTTCAGCCATCGGAAGCCGCTCAAAACGTGCCGATGTTGGAGAACAGCCAATACCAAAACCAGATGATCAGTCCGGTGCCGCCCCAGGCGGCGACGTAGCGAAGGATTTCCCAGAGATAGCCCACGATGCGACCTCCTGATCATCGATTCAGCTGTGGTTGCGGAGTCTCAGTCGGTGAAGAGTTCACGGTTGACGGTGTGCAGATACGGGATGGCGAGGAAGGGGGTGATGTAGAAGATGTCGTAGAGCCACCAGCCGACGACCGGCAGCACGACACCGGCGAAGCGCACGTCGGCGAACATCGTCATGTTGAAGACGTAGCCGATCCAGATCACCACACCCATCCAGCAGGTGATCACCATCCACTGATGGCCCCAACGCTTCATCTGCAGGAAGCCGATGGCCGCCGCGATCCGCATCGTGAAGACGGTCAGGATGAGACCGACTTCCCAGGCCTTTTCGCCCGGGCCCGCCGCGCCGCCCACCCACAGCTCGTTGTAGTGCCAGAAGTAGCCCGCGTCGAACATGTTTCCCCAGCCGTTCAACAGCACGCGGGCCAGCAGCGTGTGGTTTGCGACCAGGTCGAGCGCCCACCCCACGGCGTTGATCGCAGCGTCGATGATGACGAGGTAGCCGAGCAGCGTGACGAGCATCGGTCGAACCGAGAGTCCATCCCGTTGCGCCCGGCGCAGTAATCGAACGCCCCAGAGGAATAGCGGCAGCCCGAAGATGCCCAGGACCGCGGTGCCGATCAGGAGACTGCCCGAGATGAGCCATTTGTCGGCCCGACGCTGCGCGAACTGCGACCGCTCCGCGTGCTCGTCGAACGTCAGTGTGGGTAGGGCAGCGTCACGCTGGTGCAGCTTCGGCACGTCTATGAACCCTCCGCGTCATCGAGGCCGATTGAGCAGGTGCGAGCACTATAACAGGCTGACTTTAGTCAACAAAAAAGCTACCACTGATGGGTCTCAGCCGGGCATGACCAGCATTTCGTGCATTTGAAGGGTCGAGTTACTGATATTAGTCAAGTTTGGCGCGGTTCCGACGGTCGGGCTGGTGCCGTTGCCCTGCGTGGTCCGCTCGTAGCGTCTCACGTCGGCAAGGGTCAAGGCTGCAAGCTTCGCAACGTCCTCGCGACGTAGTCCTCGAGCAACGCGCGACCGGTGGGCCAGTGGTTGGTGGTGATCAACAGCGAGTACAGGCCGAGCAAGAAGAACACCGCACTGTTCATGGGAATGACGTCAGGATCAACGTCGCCACGTTCTTGAGCGCGCGCGATCTCCTGGGCGACCAAGACGATCAGGGGATGATCTTCTCCGTCTTCGGCGGGGGGACGAGTTTGCGAAAAATGCAGCGCAAGAAAGTCATTGAACAGCAAGTCGCCAAGCCGGCGTTCCAACCCAACTATCAGGCGGACCGCTTCATTCAATGCGGAGGCGATATCATGCTTCGACTTCAGGAAGTGCGCGAACTGCTTGGCGATGCGGTCCTCTTCACGCCGCTCAAGTTCGAGCAGCACGTGCTCCTTGGTCGGAAAGTGAAAGAAGAAGGTGCCGTGGGCGACGCCCGCTGCGGCCACGATGGCACTGACGTCGGCCTCCGCCATCCCGGCCCTGGCGAACTCGGCGATCGCGGCACCCATCAATCGCTCCCGCGTCTGCAAGCGCTTGGCTTCTCGCGCAGACACCCTTTCCGTCACCGCCATTTCGGTCCTTCAGTTGACTTCACTCACCTAGGAGTTCTGAGGGTAGCTCACCCATTATGACTTCTATGCGCTAGAAAGGCTTGTATTACTCCATATATCGTCATGCTGCGACTTCCTGTTCCAGCCCGGAGCCCGTGAAATCATTGACGTTAGTCAGACAGTGTTCGTAGATTGAACGGCGGTCGACGCCGGGGTGACCATCAACTAGATCGCTCACAAGCGCCAGCTGCTGGGCTCCGAGACGTGCCAGGGAGTGGCGGCGGGCAACGGCTCTGCCTCGGTGATCGATATCGCGTCGAGGATCAGGGCAACGTAGCGTCGCCAGCCATCGCTGCGCGGATCCATCGTCGGTAGCACGGAATAGAGCATCGCGATCAGGCGCGGAAGATCGTCGGCGACCAGGTCGGCGCGGACGAGCCCGGACCGCTGGCCTCGCCGAACAAGCTCGTGCAGGGTCTGGTTCAGCGAGTCTGAGATGTCGGCGGTCAGCGACCCGGCCCGGTGCACGGCGGTCAGCAGGTGGCGTTCGCGAGCACCGAGTCCTATTGCCGCCCCGATCAATTCGTTCAGGCCACGCAACGGGTCGTCGGCGCGCCGCGCGCGCTCGATCGCCGGCATCAGATCCTCGGCGATGCTCTGGTCCAGAGCCGCCCGGACCAGGTCGGCCTTGGCCGGAAATCTCCGGTAAAGCGTCCGCTCGCCGACTCCCGCGCGACGGGCGACCGCTTCGATCGGCGCATCGGGTCCGAGCTCGCCGTAGACGGCCCGCGCGGCGCGCAGTATCCGCTCGGCGTTGCGGGCCGCGTCCGCTCGCAGCGGCCGGTCCTCAATGGCGGTCACCAAGACAGCTTAACTGACAGTTGACTGCCAATTGCCGGAGTCCTACGCTCAATGCAATTGACAGCTATCTGCCACTTAATGGGAAACGTCGCTGATGACAACAACTTCCGAACGTCGCTCGGAGACAGATCTTCCAGTCATACCCGCTCCGCGTGCGGCGCAGTGCCCGCTGCAGCCACCCGCCGAATTCGCGAGCTGGCGGGAGGAGCCGGGGTTGCGCCGGGCGATGTACCACGGACAACCGGCCTGGGTAGTGAGCCGCTACCACGACATCAGGGCGGCCCTGCTCGATCCGCGCCTGTCCGCGGACACCATTCCGGACTCCATCCGCCCCTCTGGGTCCGGCGGCAAGGCACCGGTGATGTTCGCGCGGATCGACGATCCCGAACACCACCGGTTGCGTCGCCAGCTGACGAGCAATTTCACCTTCCGGCGCTGCGAAGCCATGCGGCCGCAGATCCAGGAACTGGTCGATCACTACCTCGGCGAGATGATCCGCAACGGGCCGCCGGCCGACATCGTGCGTGACTTCGGCCTACCGGTGCCGTCAATGGTGATCGCGCTGCTCTTGGGAGTACCGCCGGAAGATCTGCCGCTCTTCCAGCGTCACACCACGGCCGGATTGGACACCAAGTCGTCCGACGAGGAGAAGGCCCAGGCTTTCGGGGCGATGTATGTCTACATACAGGAGTTGGTGAAGCGCAAGGCGCATGAACCCGGCGACGACTTGATCAGCCGCCTTGTCACGGATTATGTGGCTACCGGTCAGCTCGACGACGAGACCGCGGCCATGACGAGTGTGATCATGATGCAGGCCGGCCACGAAACCACCGCCAACATGATTTCGTTGGGAACCGTTGCGCTGCTGCAACATCCCGATGTCTTCGAGCGGCTCGGCCGAACCGACGATCACACCGTCGTCGCCAACATCGTCGAAGAGCTGATGCGTTATCTGACCATCGTGCACAGCCAGGTCGATCGGGTTGCGATCGAAGATCTGACGATCGGCGGACAGTTGATCCGCGCGGGGGAGCCGGTCGTCATGAACCTGCCCGCCGGAAACTGGGACGGCCAATTCGTCGACAACCCGGAAACGTTCGACGCCGACCGAAACACCCGCGGCCATTTGGGCTTCGGCTATGGCGTGCACCAATGCATCGGCCAGAACCTCGCCCGAGTCGAGATGCAGGTCGCGTTCGCGACGCTGGCGCGGCGGCTCCCAGCGTTGAAATTGGCGGTGCCACCGGATGAACTCAGATTCAAAGACGCCGACATCTACGGGATGAAAGAACTGCCGGTCACTTGGTGACCACCCCGCTGCAATTCGACGACCGGGTCGCCGTGATCACCGGCGCCGGCGGCGGATTGGGCAAGGAGTACGCCCTGCTGCTCGCTTCGCGCGGCGCGCGCATCGTGGTCAACGACACGGGCGGCTCGGTGACGGGCGACGGTTCGGACGGCGGCGCGGCCGCCGCGGTCGCGGAGGAGATCCGCCAAGCCGGCGGCCAGGCGGTCCCCGACACCCACAGCGTGGCAACTCCAGAGGGCGGAAAGGCGATCGTGGACACCGCCATTCGCGCCTGGGACCGGGTGGATATCGTGATCAACAACGCCGGGATCGTGCGCGACGCGCCGTTCGAGGACATGACCGCCGACCTGCTCGAGCCCTTGCTGGACGTGCACCTGAAGGGCGCGTTTCACGTGACCCGGCCGGCATGGAAAGTCATGCGCGAGCAACGGTACGGCAGGGTGGTCAACACGTGCTCGGCCGCCGGAATCCTTGGCGCCGAACACATGAGCAACTACGGCGCCGCCAAAACCGGATTGATCGGTTTCACCCGAGTGGTGGCTGCCGAAGGGGCGGGCCACAACATCAAGGTCAACGCCATCGCCCCGATCGCCTACACCCGGATGCTGGCGCGCGAACTCGAGAACGCGACCGGCCAGCGGGCCGCCGAAAACGACGCGGCGGCGCAGGAGGTATTGGATGACCTTGTGGGCCAATACCTTCGGAAGCTTGACCCGGCGCTGGTGGCTCCCGTGGTGGCCTTCCTGGCCCACCAGGACTGCCCGGTCACGGGCGAGATCTACTCGGTGGGCGCCGGACAGGTATCGCGATTCTTCATCGGCAGGACAACAGGCTTCTACAGTCCCGCATTGTCGGTCGAGGACGTGCGCGATCATCTCGGCGAGATCCGCGACGAAACCGGTTACACCGTGCCCGCCGGTCCGGCCGACGAAATGAGCCAGCTCTTCGCGACGATCAACTAACGCGCCCGACGTGCCTCAGCAGCTGAATGCGACGCCGACGCCGTCGGGGGCCGGGACCGAGCGCAGGCACCCGAAGGGCTGGACGCCGGCGGCGGCGAAGCGTACCGCCGACTGGTGGGCGTAGTTCACGCAGAACAGCCCGGTTTCGTCGGCGCGACAGCGATTGTCGTCGTACGACAGCGAGTCGCCACTGGCCAACTCGGGTCCGTTGCCGTTGACGAATGGACCCGGGTCGGCACGGGCCGACCCGATCTGCAGTTTCGTGCCGTCGAAGTCCACCCAGCCGCCCTTCCAATCGCCGTAGGCGGTTTCGGGCCGGGGCGGGGGATTGGCGAGGTCGACCAGACAGGCCAGCGCGTTGCCGGTGTGCTTGGAGTCCGTCGTGCACACGACTTTGCCGCCTGCGACGGTGAAGGCGATGTCATTGCCCAATGGCGTCGCGACCCCGTCGCGCGTCACGGTGTGATAGCGGCCGGGATCGGCCGGATGACCGGCCTCGATCCACGCGATGACGTCCGGCATCGCCGCCCCGGCAACCGGCGGCGTCGACGGCGCGGGAGGTTTGCTCGACGAGGGCGCGGCGGCCGTTGGCGAGAAGCCCGATACCGCCGTGGTGTTCGGGGTCGGCGTCTGCCCCGAGTGGCTGCTGCCGGCGTGGGAGCATCCAGCGATCAGCAGCGACAGGGCGATCAGCGCGGTGATCCGCATCCCGTCAGGCTAGCCGCCACGCACCGGATTTAGGCGCTCCGCGCGCCCTACGTACGTAGTGTCGGCTACCGTCGGGTTATGCATCAGCGCAGCATCCGCGCACGCACTTCCGCCGGCATCGTTGAAGGCTTCACCCGCGACGGTGTGCACCGCTGGCGCTCCATCCCGTACGCACGGCCCCCGGTGGGCAGGCTGCGCTTTCGGGCGCCGCAGCCGGCCCAGCCCTGGTCGGGCGTGCGGCATTGTCATGGCTTCGCCAACTGCGCGCCCCAGCAGCGTCGCTACACCCTGCTGGGTGTCGGCAAGTATCAGCCAATGAGCGAGGACTGTCTCACGCTCAACGTCGTCGCGCCCGAATCCGGCCCCGAATCCGCCGAACCGCTGCCGGTGATGGTCTTCATTCATGGGGGTGGATACATCCTGGGCAGCTCGGCGACGCCGCTGTACGACGGTGCCGCGCTGGCTCGACGCGGTTGCGTCTACGTTTCGGTGAACTATCGGCTGGGCGCGTTGGGCTGTCTGGATCTGTCGTCGCTGTCCACGCCGGAGATCACCATCGACAGCAACCTGTATCTGCGCGATCTGGTGCTGGCCCTGCAGTGGGTCCACGACAACATCGCGGCGTTCGGCGGCGACCCGGGCAATGTCACCATCTTCGGTGAAAGCGCGGGCGCGTGCATCACCGCCACGCTGTTGGCGGTGCCCGCCGCCGAAGGCCTGTTCTCCCGGGCGATCTCGGAGAGCCCGGCGTCGGGCCTGGTGCGGTCGAAAGAGGTTGCCGACGAGTTCGCCAGCCGATTCGCCGACCTGCTCGGGACCCGTACCCAGGACGCCGCCAACGCGCTGATGCAGGCCTCCGCGGCCCAACTGGTCGACACGCAGGACCGCCTGATCGACCAGGGCATGCAAAAACGGCTGGGAGCCTTCCCAATTGGGCCGGTCATCGGCGACGACTGCCTGCCCATTGATCCGGTCGAAGCGATGCGCACCGGCCGGGCGCATCGAGTCCCGCTCATCGTCGGTACCAACGCCGAAGAGGGCCGACTGTTCACCCGCTTCCTGGGCATGCTGCCGACGAACGAAGCGATGATCGAAGAGCTGCTGGCCGACACCGAACCGGCTGCCCGCGAACGCATTACCGCCGCCTACCCGGACTACCCGTCGCCCTCGGCGTGCGTGCAGCTCGGCGGCGACTTCGCGTTCAGCTCGGCAGCCTGGCAGATCGCCGAGGCCCACGGTGGCCACGCGCCCACCTATCTGTACCGGTACGACTACGCCCCGCGGACATTGCGGTGGTCAGGCTTGGGAGCCACCCACGCCACCGAATTGCTAGCCGTCTTCGACTTCTATCGCACCCGGTTCGGTGCGTTGCTGACGGCCGCGGCCGATCAGCGTGCCGCGCTGCGAGTCAGCAACGAGGTGCAGCGGCGTTGGCACAGTTTCAGCCGCACCGGGGTGCCGGGCGACGACTGGCCCGCCTACACCTCCGAGGACCGTGCCGTCATGGTCTTCGACCGCAAGAGCCGCATCGAGTTCGACCCGCACCCGCAGCGCCGGATGGCATGGGACGGCTTCTCTTTGGCGCAGTGACCTGGCACGCTGACCCCCATGCACGCGGACACCGAACGAGTCATCGAACGCCCCACTGACCTCAGCGCCTCCTGGCTGGCCGCGGCCATCGGCGCCGGGAGTGTCGCCGATTTCGCCGTCGAGCGCATCGGTACCGGCCAGATGAGCGAGTGCTACCGCGTCCGGCTCGACTACGCCGGCGCCGACTCGACCGGACCGGACTCGGTCGTGCTGAAGGTCGCGGCCACCGATCCGGTAAGCCGGCAGACCGGCCTCGCGCTGGGACTCTATGAGCGCGAAGTCCGGTTCTACGGCGACATCGCGCCGCGGCTCGGCGGGCCGATCGCGCCCTGCTATCACGCCGCGATCGACACGGCGACCGGAGCGTTCGACCTGCTTCTCGGCGATGCCGGGCCGGCGGTCGTCGGCGACGAAATCGCCGGCGCCACAACCGAACAGGCCGCCCTCGCGGTCGCCGAACTGGGACGGCTGCACGGCCCACTGCTGGGCGACACGTCACTGGCCGAAGCGCCCTGGCTCAATCGGGACGCGCCACTCAACCAGGCGATGATCACCCAGCTCTACGCCGGATTCGTTGAACGTTACGGCGACCGGATCGCCACTGAGCACCGGGCGGTGTGCGAACGCCTGATCGCCGCCTTCGACGGGTACCTGGCCCAGGAATCCGAACCGGGCCGGATTCAGGGCCTGGTGCACGGCGACTATCGACTGGACAACATGCTGTTCGGTACCCCAGACGCCGACCGTCCGCTGACCGTCGTGGATTGGCAGACCGTCTCCTGGGGTCCGGCACTGACCGACCTGGCGTACTTCCTCGGGTGTGCGCTCTCGACGCCGGATCGTCGCGCCGGGTACGACGCATTGCTGCGCGCCTACCACGAGGCGCTGGGACCGGCGGCGCCCCTCACCGTCGACGACGTCGCCGAAGGTGTGCGCCGCCAAAGCTTTTTCGGCGTCATGATGGCGATCGTCTCGTCCATGCTGGTGGAACGCACCGAACGTGGCGACCGGATGTTCATGACGATGCTGGAACGGCACTGTGACCACGTGCTCGACACCGACGCGTTGGCGACGCTGCCCGGGGCGGCGGTGCCGGAGCCGCTGCGCCCCTCGGAGGAGGATGAGCTCGCACACCCGCCGACCGACGAACCGCTGTGGAGCGAGAGCTGGTATGCCGACTTCGCCGATGCGGCACAGGGATTGGGCGGTTGGTTCCGCATCGGCCTGATCGCCAACCAGCGGACGGCGTGGGTTCATGCGCTGCTGTGCGGGGCCGACATGCCGACGGTCGCCGTCGACGCGCAAGTCCCGCTGCCGGCAGACCCGTGGGTGCTGAACACCGACGCTTTCGAGCTCCGCCACTGCGCGCCCGCGCCGCTGCAAACCTACAGCGTCGACGTGCGGGCACGGGCTGAGGCATATGACGACCCGGCGGCCTTGTTGCGAGGGGAGCCGGGAACTCCCGTCGACATGACGATGCATTTGGTGTGGACCACCGACGGGACGCCGTACACATACCGGCTCACGACACGCTACGAGATCCCGTGCACCGTCTCGGGCACCGTCACCGTCGACGACACCAGCTACCGCGTCGACTCCGTCCCGGGGCAGCGCGACCACTCGTGGGGCGTGCGGGACTGGTGGAGCATGGATTGGATATGGAGCGCGCTGCATCTCGACGACGGCACGCATCTGCATGGAGTGAACATCCGGATTCCCGGCGCACCCACTTTCAGCATCGGCTACGTTCAGGGCGCCGACGGCACGGTCAGCGAACTGCAGACCGTCGCCTCCCGAGAACCGTTCGGCGCCAACGGGTTACCGCTGAACGCCACGCTTAGCCTCGATGGCATCACCGCGGACGTCGAGGTGCGTGGCCACGCTCCGGTACGCCTGACGGCCCCCGACGGGCGGGTGAGCCAGTTCCCGCGCGCCTGGGCCAGCGTCAGCACTCCCGACGGCCGGACCGGCGTTGGGTGGGTGGAATGGAACCGCAACCTCACGGATCCGGCATAAGTCCGGCCTCCGATGCCGCGCCGTCACCCATCGTGGTGATGGGTGTCTCCGGTTCGGGCAAGTCGACGGTGGGCTCCGCACTCGCACAACGCCTGCGGGTGCCCTTCGTGGATGCCGACACCCTGCATCCAATGGGCAACATCGTCAAGATGACCGCCGGCGAACCGCTCACCGACGACGATCGCTATCCGTGGCTGGAAAAGGTGGGCCAATGGCTGGCCGGCCACCGCACGGGCGGGGTGGTGAGCTGCTCGGCACTCAAACGCCAATATCGCGACAGGTTGCGCGCGCACTGCCCAAGCGTCGAATTCCTTTACCTGAACGGTTCACCGGACGTGGTCATCCGCCGGATGTCGGCCAGGACCGGCCATTTCATGCCGCCCGCGTTGCTGCGGTCGCAATTCGAGACTCTGGAACCCCTCGGCGCCGATGAGCGTGGCGTCACCGTCGATATCGAACACGATGTCGGCGCCATCGTCGAGGCCTTCTTGAAAAGCTCAGCGCCACAGCGGAACTCGGGCGGCCAAACCTGATGTACCAATCCGTGGTCGGGCTCGTCGTCGTGTTGCACTTCGCGTTCATCGGTTACGTCGTCGTCGGCGGTTTCCTCGCGCTTCGCTGGCCGCGCACGATCTGGCTGCACGTCGCGGCGGTGATCTGGGGGATAGCCATTGCCGCCAAACGCGTCGACTGCCCGTTGACCTGGCTGGAACGCTGGGCTCGCGCCCGCGCCGGAATGGGGCCGCTGCCGCCGGACGGATTCATCGCCCACTACATCACCGGGGTGGTCTACCCGACGGGTTGGGTCCTCGGCGTCCAGCTCGCCTCGTTCGCGGTGGTCGCGGCATCGTGGGCGCTATACGCCCGGCGCCGCGCCAACCGATCCCGGAACAACCGTGCGGCTACCACGGACGCCGGCGACGGGTCTTGACCCCGCCGCCGACTCGGTCACGGGCGGTGTCGGCCAGCTGGCCGCCCTGTTGGCGGGCGGCCTCGGCGAGCTCCACGCCGCGCGCCCGAGCCGTATCGGCGAGCTCCGTGCCGCGCACCCGGGCCGTGTCGGCCAGCTTCTCACCACGCTTGCGCGCTTTCTTTGCCAGCGGGCCACTCTTTTCGGCCGCCGTACTCGCGAGTTCTTCGCCGCGTTTGCGAGCCCTCTTCGCCAGTGGCGCACCTCGCTCGGCCGCAGTGCTGGCAAGCTCGCGACCGCGCTCGAGTGCGGCCTCGGCGTACGGTGCGCTTCGCTCGGCGGCGGTGCTCGCCAGTTCGCGGCCGCGTTCGAGTGCGGCCTCGGCGTAGGGTGCGCCTCGCTCGGCGGCCGTGGTCGCCAGCTCGCGACCGCGCTCGGCGCCGACCTGCAGGCCGTGCACGATTTTCTCGCCGAGTTCGCCGAAGTCGGCGTCGAGCGTGTCCTGCGAACCCGGCAGTGCCGAGGACACCCGCTCGGAGAGACGGGCGGCCGCGCGGCGCCCGCGCCATCCCAGCGACGGCTTGCCCGCGGTGTCCGCGGACGCGATGACCAGCCCGCCCACCAGGCTCAGATCTTTCAGGAACGCTTGGCGCAACTCGGCTTTGCGCTGCGGGTCGTTCTCGGTCCAGAACATGTGCGTGCCGAGGTTCGCCGGTAGCACCGTCAACGCCAGGGCGGCCGACGCGACGCGTGGCAGCTTGCCGGTGGCGAGCAGCAGGCCGCCCCCGATCTGGACGGCCGCGGTGATTTGCGCGACCGTCTGGGGGTCGCTGGGAATCTTGCTGCCCACCGGATCTGGCAGCGACTGCAGGCCGTCCACCGCGGGGGCCGCGGCTTCCGCCGCCGACTTGGGGTTGAGCAGCGATTCGACGCCTTGGCCGATAAACGCGACGGACAAGAGGGGTCGTGCGATTCTGCGGATCAACATGGCAGGTGGGTTACCCGACGGTCCGGCAAACAAACCGACGACGCATCGCCCCAGCTGGTCGGTGGCCGTGCGGGTGCGAAGCCCGGCGGCGATACGCTGGATTGCGTGCGAGCGTTGATCATCGTCGACGTGCAAAACGACTTCTGCGCGGGTGGCTCGCTGGCCGTAACGGGCGGGGCCGCCCTGGCCCCTGCCATCAACGACTATCTGGCGGGCCGGCCGGGCTACCAGCACGTCGTGGCCACTCAGGACTTTCACATCGACCCGGGCGACCACTTTTCCGACCAGCCGGATTTTTCGACCTCGTGGCCACCGCATTGCATCGCGGGCAGCTTCGGTGCTGATTTTCATCCTGACCTCGACACCGGTCCGATCGAGGCGGTCTTCCGCAAAGGCGCCTACGCCGCCGCGTACAGCGGCTTCGAGGGGGTCGACGAGGGCGGAACATCGCTACTCGACTGGTTGCGACAGCACGATGTCGACGAGGTCGACGTGGTCGGAATCGCCACCGATCATTGTGTCCGGCGCACCGCCGAGGACGCTGCCCGCGCCGATCTGACCACCCGCGTCATCGTGGACCTCACCGCGCCCGTGGCACCGGATTCGGCCGAGGCGGCCCTGGCCGAGATGCGATCCGCCAACATCGCGTTGGTGCAGAGCCACTGATGGTCGTGCCACTGGACCGGGAGCGTCTGCTTGCCGCGGTGGAGCGCTCGCCGCAGGCGGTCGCCGCGCACGACCGCGACGGCTGGGTGGGCGTCTTCACCGCCGACGCACGGGTTGAGGACCCGGTCGGCTCGCGGCCGCATGTGGGACACGAGCAGATTTATCGCTTCTACGACACCTTCGTCGGGCCGCGTGACATTAACTTTCATCGCGATCTCGACATCGTCTTCGGCACCACCGTGCTGCGTGACCTCGAGCTCGAGGTGTCGATGGGTCCGGCCGTGACGATGTACATTCCCGCCGTCTTGCGCTACGACCTCCGAGAAGCCAACGGCCAGTGGCAGATTGCCGAGCTGCGGGCCTACTGGGAGTTGCCCGCGATGATGCTGCAGTTCCTGCGACGCGGATCCCGAGCCGTGACGCCCGCCCTGCAGCTGTCACGGGGCCTGGTTGCCAATCAAGGATGGCGGGGGACCGCGGGCTTCATGGCCGGCTTTCGGCGGGCCGGGGCGCGGCACAAGAGACTGGCGGAGGCTTTCCTCGGCGCCGTCGCGCGCAACGACTTGTCCGCCGCAATGCGAGCGCTATCACCCAGTGCCCTAATAACTTTGGGCGACGACGATCCGCTTGACCCCGCCGAACTCGTCGAGCAACTCGAAGGGGCCAACTGGAGCAAGGTGATCGGCGCGGGCACAACGGTCGCAGTCTCGGTCAACTCGGATCATGGGCGCGGCATCGTGTTCGCCGATGTGGTCCGGCGGGCCGACACGATTGAGCGGATCCGGTATTTCCCATCCTGACCGTGCTCCCTGCCCGACCTAGCTCAGTGCGCGACCATCAGCGCCAGCGCCGCGGCCGACAGGCATAAGAAGGCGCCGGGAAACGCGATGTTGTACAGGACGCGGGCCCGCAGGTGCGTGATCACCGCACCGATAAAGAACAGGACCAGGCCGACGGCGGCGGCAATTCCCAAGGCCCGCAGCCCCAGGAGCCCGACGATCAGCCCGGCGGCGCCGGCCAGCTTCGCCGCGCCTAGCGCCGGCAGCCAGGACCGTGGCACCCCGACCTCGGCCGAGTTTGCCAGCACGAATTTGGCGGGAACGAGGTCGGCGACGGCAATTGCCGCGGTGACGACTGCGGTGGTCGCAGTTACCGCGATGAATGTCGTGTTCATTGGTCAATCCTGGTGCGGCGCACAATCGGTAGGGTCATGGTGCTGGGTCTCCTTTGCGACAGAGGGTTCGATGGATGTGGTCATCTGCTTGACGACTCCCATGCGGAAAAGGTGACCTTTTGAGCGCTCCGGAAAGGCTCGAGGATCTCGCGCAACGCTTCGACGCGGATCGCCGGCATCTAAGGTCGGTCGCGTTTCAGCTGCTCGGCTCGGCCGCCGACGCCGACGACGCGGTGCAGTCGGCCTGGCTCAAAGCCAGTCGATCGGATTTCGGCGCCGTCCAGAACCTCACCGGCTGGTTCACGACGATCACCGCGCATGAGGCGCTCGACCAGCTGCGGGCGCGCAAGCGGCGCGGCGAACAACCGCTGGCCGACGCCGATGACCTGGACCGGCTGGCGGGGACCGGTTCGGCGCCAGCCGACGCGGACGCGCTGCTTGCCGACTCGGTGAGTCGCGCGCTGCTCATCGTGCTCGACCGACTCTCACCGGCCCAGCGCGTTGCCTTTGTGCTGCACGACGTGTTCGCCATGCCGTTCGAGACGATCGGGGATGTCCTGGAGCGGTCGCCGGCCGCCGCGAAGAAGCTGGCAAGTCGGGCCCGCGCCCGACTGCTGGGGTACGCGCCCGCCGAACCTCGGCGCGTGGAGAAGCACGTCGAGATCGTGGAGGCATTCCTGGCCGCCTCCCGCGGCGGCGATATCGCGAAATTGCTCGAGTTGCTCGCACCCGGCGTGCTCCGCCGGGTCGATCCGACGCTGGTTCCCGGCGACGTGCCGACCGAGGTGCGTGGCGCACGGGAGGTGGCCGAGGAGACCCGTCGCTTCGCCCTGCGCGCGCGGGCTGGTGTCGTCATGCTCATCGACGGCGCCCCGGGCGTCGTGATCGCTCCGCACGGGCGTCCGCAGATCATGCTGCGGATCGGGATCGGAAGCGACGACCGCATTCACACGATCGACATCAGCGGCGACGCCGAGGGCCTGCGCCGGGCCGTTCTCGCACTGCCGCGCTGGCCGGTCGCGAGGCAAGATCGGGAGCATCATGCTCGATAGGCCGATCGGACGGCGGAGTCTGCTGCGCGGCGCCGGTGCGCTCACCGCGGCGGCGCTGGCCCCGTGGCCCGCCGGCTGTGCCGACGACGACGACGCGTTGACCTTCTTCTTCTCGGCCAATCCGGACGAGCGTGATGCCCGGATGCGCATCGTCGACGAATTCCAGCGCCGCCATCCCGACATCAAGGTTCGCGCGGTGTTGTCGGCGCCGGGCGTCATGCAGCAGCTGTCGACGTTCTGCGCCGGTGGCAAGTGCCCCGACGTGCTGATGGCTTGGGAACTGACTTACGCGGAGCTCGCCAACCGGGGGGTGTTGCTGGATCTCGGCACTCTGCTGGCGCGGGATCCGGCTTTTGCCGCGCAACTTAAGTCCGACAGCATCGAGGCGCTGTATGAGACCTTCACGTTCAACGGCGGGCAATACGCATTCCCCGAGCAATGGTCGGGAAACTACCTGTTCTACAACAGACGGCTCTTCGCCGAGGCCGGTGTGCCCGCGCCGCCGCGAACATGGGAGCAGCCGTGGAATTTCACCGAATTCCTTGCCACCGCACAGGCGCTGACCAAGCGCAACGGTTCGGGCCGCACCAGCCAGTGGGGCTTCGTCAACACGTGGGTTTCGTTCTACTCGGCCGGGTTGTTCGCGATCAACAACGGCGTGCCGTGGGCCACCCCGCGCATGAATCCGAACCACTTCAATTTCGACGATGAGGCGTTCATTGAGGCGGTCCAGTTCTACGCCGACCTGGCAAACCGGCACCGGGTGGCGCCCAACGCGTCCGAGGTGCAATCGATGTCGACACCCGATCTGTTTGCCGCGGGAAAGGCGGCGATCGCGCTCGGCGGCCACTGGAGGTACCAGACGTTCATGCGAGCCGACGGCCTGGATTTCGACGTCGCGCCGCTACCCGTCGGACCGCGCCGCCAGGGCCGGCCGGCCGCCTCCGACATCGGCACCACCGGGCTGGCCATCTCGGCGAGCAGTCAACGTAAGGAGCAGGCCTGGGAGTTCGTCAAGTTCGCGACCGGTCCCGTGGGCCAGGCATTGATCGCCGAGTCGTCCCTTTTCGTCCCGGTGCTGCGGTCCGCGCTCGACTCGACGGGATTCGCCGATGCCCACCAGCGGGTCGGCAACCTCGCCGTGCTGACCGAGGGGCCCGCGCATTCGGAGGCGCTGCCGGTCACCCCGGCCTGGGAAAAGGTCGCCGCCCTGATGGACCGCAACTTCGGGCCCGTGCTGCGCGGATCCCGTCCGGCGGCATCGCTGGCGGGGATGTCGGGCGCCCTCGACGAGGTGTTGCGCACCCCATGACATCGGTCGACTCCGCGCCGGCTGACGCGAAACGCCCCAACGGCCCCCGCCCCATGCGACGGCGCGCGTGGGCCGGTCGCTTGTTCGTCGCACCCAACCTGGCCGCCGTCGCGGTGTTCATGCTGTTTCCGCTCGGGTTCTCGCTGTACATGAGCTTCCAGAGCTGGGACGTCTTCCGGCCGCCAAAATTCGTGGGAACGAAGAACTTCGAAGACCTCTTCACCTCGGACCCACTGTTTTTGATCGCGATCCGCAACACGGTGATCTTCACCCTGGGGACCGTCGTGCCGACCCTGCTTATCAGCCTCGTCGTCGCTGGCGTGCTGAACCGAAAGGTCAAGGGCATCGGCATCTTTCGGACGATCGTCTTCATGCCGCTGGCCATCTCGTCGGTGGTGATGGCTGTCGTGTGGCAGTTTGTCTTCAACACCGACAACGGGCTGCTCAACATCATGCTCGGCTGGATCGGGATCGGCCCCATCCCGTGGCTGGTCGACCCTCGGTGGGCGATGTTCTCGCTGTGTATGGTCAGCGTCTGGCGCAGCGTGCCCTTTGCGACGGTCATCTTGCTGGCAGCCATGCAGGGGGTTCCGGAAACCGTGTACGAGGCGGCCAAAATCGACGGCGCGGGAGAGATCCGGCAGTTCGTGTCCATCACCGTGCCGCTGATCCGCGGGGCGATGTCGTTCGTGTTGGTCATCTCGATCATCCACGCGTTTCAGGCTTTTGACCTGGTGTACGTCCTCAACGGCGCGAACGGCGGTCCGGAGACCGCGACCTATGTGCTGGGCATCATGCTGTTTCAGCATGCGTTTTCGTTCCTGGAATTCGGCTATGCGTCGGCACTGGCGTGGGTGATGTTCGCGATCCTGTTGGTGGTGACCGTGTTTCAGTTGCGGCTCACCCAGCAGCGCTCACGGGAGGCTTCCAGTGGTCTCGGCTGATCGCGTGTTCAAGCGCAACGTCCTTCGCGCGGTGCTGGTCTACAGCGCCCTGATCGGCATCGCATGGTGTTGGCTGTTT
The DNA here is from genome assembly GCF_001954215.1 of Mycobacterium sp. IS-2888. Taxonomy (NCBI): domain Bacteria; kingdom Bacillati; phylum Actinomycetota; class Actinomycetes; order Mycobacteriales; family Mycobacteriaceae; genus Mycobacterium; species Mycobacterium sp. IS-2888. Next base: position 85,827 of record NZ_MBET01000026.1, on the reverse strand, counting down.
CCGATCGCCTGGGCGGTGTCGGGTTCGTTGAAGCGCGAAGGCGAGGTCACCGAGCCGACACTGTTGCCGGCCCACCCGCGGTGGTCCAACTACACCGAGGTGTTCTCGCTGATGCCGTTCGGGCGGATGTTCTTCAACACCGTGTTGTACGCGGGGTGCGTCACGGCCGGGCAGGTGTTCTTCTGCTCGTTGGCCGGCTACGCGTTCGCGCGACTGCAGTTCCGCGGCCGCGACACGCTGTTCGTCTTGTACCTGGGCACGCTGATGGTGCCGCTGACCGTGACGGTGATCCCGCAATTCATTCTGATGCGAACCTTCGGTTGGGTGGACACGCCGTGGGCGATGATCGTGCCGGGCCTGTTCGGCAGCGCCTTCGGCACCTATCTGATGCGGCAGTTCTTCCGAACGCTGCCAACCGATCTCGAGGAGGCCGCGATCCTGGACGGTTGCTCGCCGTGGCAGATCTACTGGCGGATTCTGCTGCCGCATGCGCGGCCGGCGGTGATGGTGCTCGCGGTGCTCACCTGGGTCAACGTGTGGAATGACTTCTTGTGGCCGCTGCTGATGCTGCAGCGCAACAGCCTGGCGACGCTGACGCTCGGCCTGGTCCGGCTGCGCGGCGAATATGTGGCCCGCTGGCCGATAATCATGGCAACCTCGATGCTGATCATGGTGCCGCTTGTCCTCATCTATGCGATCGCGCAGCGTTCCTTCGTGCGCGGTATCGCCGTCACCGGGCTCGGTGGATAGCGCATGGCTTCTGTGACTTTCGAGGGGGCGACGCGGCGGTTTCCGGGCGCGGATCGGCCGGCCCTGGATGGCCTCGAGCTGGCCGTCGGCGACGGCGAGTTCGTCGTGCTGGTCGGACCATCCGGATGCGGAAAGACGACCTCGCTGCGGATGGTGGCGGGCCTGGAGACGCTGGACTCCGGGCGGATCCGGATCGGCGATCGCGACGTCACCCATGTCGATCCAAAGGATCGCGATGTCGCGATGGTTTTCCAGAATTACGCCCTCTACCCGCACATGACGGTTGCGCAGAACATGGGTTTTGCGTTGAAGATCTCCAAAACCCCCAAGGCCGAGATCCGCGAGCGGGTGTTGGCGGCGGCGAAATTGCTTGACCTGCAACCATATCTGGATCGGAAACCCAAAGACCTTTCCGGTGGGCAGCGCCAGCGGGCGGCAATGGGGCGTGCGATCGTGCGACGCCCCCAGGTATTCCTGATGGACGAGCCGCTATCCAATCTCGACGCCAAGCTGCGGGTGCAAACCCGCAACCAGATCGCCGCGCTGCAACGACGGCTCGAAACCACCACCGTGTACGTCACACACGACCAGGTCGAGGCCATGACCATGGGCGACCGAGTCGCGGTGCTGTGCGACGGCGTGCTGCAACAGTTCGCCACGCCCCGTGAGCTTTACCGCAATCCCGACAACGTCTTCGTTGCGGGATTCATCGGGTCTCCGGCGATGAACCTGTTCACCCTTCCGGTCGTGGACTCCTCGGTATCGCTGGGGGATTGGCCGATTCGGCTACCGCGCGAGATCACCGACGCCGCGGACGAGGTCGTCGTCGGGGTTCGTCCCGAACACTTCGAGCTGGGCAACCTTGGTGTCGAGATGGAGGTCGACGTGGTTGAGGAGCTCGGGGCCGACGCCTACCTGTATGGCCGAATCACGGGTTCGGGCAAGGTAATCGACCGGCCCATCGTGGCGCGCGCCGACGGGCGTCACCCGCCCGAGAAGGGTAGCCGCGTGCGCCTGCATCCGGAACCGGGGCACCTGCACTTCTTCGGCGTCGAAGGCCATCGAATCTCAGGTTGATGCCCGCGCAGAGTCACCGATCAATCGGTCAACGACGCCGGCCAAGCACGAAAAACCCGGGGCCGCAGCCAGGTCGGCCGCAACAAGCTGGCTGGCCTGCCGGTACCGCGGTTGATTAAGGACGGCGAGAATGTCGCGGCGTAGGGCACGCGGTGTGGGTCGTTCGCTTCTGATGCGCCGCCCGACGCCGGACCATGCAACGCGCGCGCCGACCTCAGGTTTGTCTTCCTTGCCGCCGGTGGCGACGATCGGCACGCCGTAGCGTAAGGCGTAGTGGACCCCTCCATAGCCGCCATTGGTCACGTACACCGCAGTGCGAGGGATCAATTCGTCGTACGGCAGGAACATCGCAGCGCGGGCGTTCGCCGGCAGCGGGGGCAGCGTGTCCAGCGGGCGACCACCCGTCGCGACTACGACGAGGACGTCATCGTCGGCAAGCGCGCGCAGCGTCGGCGCGATGGCTTGCTCGTAGTCGGTGTTGGCGGCGGTGCCTTGGGTGACGTGGATGACGGGCCGGGTTGCGTCCAAGTCAGACCACCACTCCGGTAGCGGAGCGCGCGAGCCGGTGGCGCACAGCGGGCCGGCGAAGTGAAGGGTGGGGGGTGCATCGGACCGGGGGTACTCGAAAGAGGGAACGGAAAACTGGACGAAGCCGTCGGCGCGGCGGTGCCAACCCGTAAACCCGCCCGGCATGTCTTTGCCGTGCACCTCGCTGTGCAGGTCGTTGATTATCTGGTTGCCCCCACGCAGGATTCGGCGTTGCAGAATACCCAGCGCGAAGTTGCGCTGACGGTTGAGAAAACGGGCCGGCGGCAGGCCGAAGCCGAAGGGGGCGATGTCGCGGCTCTCGATGCACAGCGGAATGACGCCACAGATGACGACCGCTGGGCGCGCGGCACGCTGGTGGCCGAGCAAGAGCGCGGCCCCGAGAAAATTCTGCTCGGCGAGCACGACGTCGGCGGGTTGCGCCGCAATGGCGGCGACGACGGTGCCGTATTGCGCCTTGGCGGGTCGGCAAAAGAAGTGTTCGATATCGAAGCCGATCGATTTGACGCCCTTCAATCGGGCGCGCTCGGGGAAGCGCTCGAAGAGGTTCCGGTCGTCGAAGTCGGCCTCTGGGGGCAGCGGCACATGGCGCGCACCTGTGGCGGCGACCTTGTCGGCGAAGCGTGAGCCCGTAACGAATCGCACGTCGTCGCCGCGCTTGACGAAGTTCTCGGCGACGGTCAGCAATGGCGTCACATGCCCGTGCGCCGGGATGCTGGCGATGATGACGGAGGACATGGCACCGCCCTTCTTCGGCTACAACCTGGTAGTATTCATTACTGTGTCACCCAAGTCAATACAGCAGCCCCGTGTGTATCGATCTGAGCTGCGTCAACAGCAGGCGCAGGCGACGCGGTCGCGGGTCGTTGCGGCCGCGGCGCAGCTGTTTACCACCGACGGTTACGCGCGAACGACCCTCGCGAAAATCGCCGCGGCGGCCGGTGTGTCGGCCGAAACCGTTCAGGCACACGGACCGAAGGCCGCCCTGCTGATCGCCGCCGTCGAGTACGCCGGACTAGGCGTGAGTGGCGAGGAAAGCATCTTCGATCTCGATATCGGCCGCAAACTGCTGGCAAGTGATGACCGCGAGGAAACGCTGGATCTCATAGTCGCTTTCGCAACGGAAACACACGAACGGAGCGCACACCTGGGTCTGGCGCTCATCGGCGGTGCGAGCACCGACCCCGAGTTGGATCGGCACCTCAACGACCTCATTGCGAGCATCAACCTGCAGATCCGGCGGGTACTGGACGTGTGCCGTGACCGCGGATGGCTTCGGGTCGACATTCCGTTCGACGAAATCGTCGAAACGGGCGCGGTGCTCTGCAGCGTTGACACCTATCTGCGGATGACCCACCGCGACGGATGGAGCGTGAAAGCCTACCGGGGATGGCTTCGCCGCATGCTGGCCGAAACCGTTTTCAGTTCGCCACAAGCAACTTGACGGTCAGTTCTGGCGCGCCGTAATGATGTTTGGCCGCAAGGCTTTCTAATATTGCCGCGTGGATCGCTACGGACCCGATGTTCTCGCCGCTCGCCGGCGCAAGCCTCGCTCGACCGAGCACCCTGCCGAGCTGGGGCTGGTCGTTGAGGATGTAGAGACCGGCTATGTCGGGGCAGTGGTCCGCGTCGAATACGGCCGCCTCGAGCTGGAGGACCGGCACGGCCACACCCGCGGATTCCCGTTGGGCCCCGGGTATCTACTCGAAGGCCGCCCGGTGATCCTCACGGCGCCACGGCGGCCGACACCCACCGCCGCGGGTAGGACGGCGTCGGGATCGGTCGCGGTGCCCGGCGTCCGGGCCCGGACCGCGCGCGCCAGCCGGATCTACGTTGAGGGGCGCCACGACGCCGAACTCATCGCACAGGTGTGGGGCGAGGACTTGCGGATCGAAGGTGTCGTCGTGGAACACCTCGGCGGGGTGGATGACCTGGTGAGCATCGTGACCGAATTCGAGCCCGGGCCGGGACGCCGGCTGGGCGTACTCGTCGACCACCTCGTGGCGGGCTCCAAGGAGGCGCGCATCGCCGATGCGGTGCGCCGCGGACCGGGTGGCCCGCACACCCTGGTCGTCGGTCATCCCTACGTCGACATTTGGCAGGCGGTGAAGCCGCAGCGGCTCGGCCTGAAGGCGTGGCCGACGGTGCCGCGGCACGTCGAGTGGAAGCACGGCGCATGCCAGGCGCTCGGCTTGCCGCATTCCAACCAGGCGGACATCGCCGGCGCGTGGCGACGCATCCGTTCGCGCGTGCGGGACTGGAACGACCTGGAGCCGGCGCTGATCAGCCGAGTCGAAGAACTCATCGACTTTGTGACGCAGCCTGCCGGCCCGTAACAGCCGGGTAAACCCCCCGCTTAACGGAGGCGGTTAGTTAGGCTACGCTAACTTGGGGCTCCCGATTGGCGGGACAGGAACCGGGTGAATGCAGGGGATATACGGCGTTTTCATAGGCACCTTCCTCATCGGCCTGCGCGAAGGTCTGGAGGCGACGCTCATCGTGAGCATCGTTGGGGCCTTCCTCAAGCGCAACGGTCAGTCGACGCGCCCGATGTTCATCGGTGTCGGCCTGGCCGTGGCGATCAGCGTCGCGGTCGGCGTCGGGTTGGATCTGGTTTCGGCAACCCTGCCGCAGGCCCAACAAGAAATGATGGAAACGGTCATCAACGCCATCGCGGTGGTGTTCGTGACCTCGATGATCATCTGGATGAACCGCAACGCCCCGCGGCTCAAGGGCGAGCTCGAGCGTGAGGCCCGTCAGGCGCTCAACAGGGGCGGCGCGCTGGCGCTGGTGGTCATGGCCTTCCTCGCCGTGCTCAAGGAGGGCTTCGAGACATCGGTGTTCCTGCTGGCGGCCGCCGAGACGTCGCACGGCAACCGGTGGTTCTCCGTGCTGGGCGGCGCGGCCGGAATCGCGGTATCGATCGCGCTCGGCGTCGGCCTCTACTTCGGTGGTTTGAAACTCAATCTCGGCCGGTTCTTCCGCGTCACCGGGGTGTTTTTGGTATTGATCGCCGCCGGGTTGGTGATGGGGGGCCTGCGCACCGCGCACGAGGCCGGCTGGGTGACCATCGGCCAGCAACAGGTGTTCGACTTCTCGGCGTGGATGCCCAGCCAATCGATGCTGGGTGCGCTGATCACCGGGGTGTTCGGGCTGCCCCCCGATCCCCGGCTGATCGAGGTGCTCGGCTGGCTGCTCTATGCGGTCCCGGTCCTCGTCGCGTTCCTGTGGCCGGCCCGGCTCGCCGCCGCGCCCCGAATCCGGCGTCGACTGTTGGCCGCCGCGTCCGCGGCCCTGTTCGTCGCCGCCGCGCTGCTGGCAATCGCGGTGCCCGCGGGTGGCTCCGCCGCCGGAACGCGGACCCGCGCCGTCACCGACCGTCTCGGTCACACCGCGAGCGTGTCGCTGCTGTCCAAACCCGGCGGCCGCTCGCTGGCAATTACGGGCGGGGACGGTCCCCGCAGCGTCGAACTCGGCGCGGCCGGTGTCCAGACCGTGGGCGGGGTCACGGTGCAGGCGTGGCAGGCGACGGTTCCCGCCGACCCCGGCCCCAGCTCCCCGACGGTCACGCTGGAGGAGTTGTCGAGTCTGACCGGTGGGCGGCTGCCCGTGGGCGTGACGCTGGCCCGCACCCCGGGCCCCTTCCAAGCGCAGTGGGCCGCCAGCACCGTGTATACGGTTCTGGCCCAAGGTGATTCGGTTGTGAGCGCCCAAGCCGCCAGCAATCGCACCGCGGTGCTCACCGGCGGCGGGCTCGCCGGCCCGAAGACCGTGAGCGTCGGCGCATTGCCCACCGATTGGTCCACGGCGAGTGCCGAAGACCAGGCGATGGCGGCGCGCATCTCGGCCGCCGCGCGTGAGCGCGACGAGCGGCAACTCTGGAGAGTCTGGCTTCCGCTGGTGCTGGGCGTATTCGCGGTGGCGTGCGCCCTGGGCGCGGTAGTTTCGGGACGCAGTGACCGCGCCGGAACCGAAGGGGAGAGGAGATCCATCGATGGTGAATCACACCGTCCGGGCACGGTGCCGGTCTCGTGAATTCTGGCTGACCGCACCGGCTTTGCTCGCCGTCGCGGCCTCGCTGTTCTTCGCGACCGCGTGTGGCCACTCGAGCGGTAGCTCGAGCCCCGCGAAACCGGGGCAACCTGGCGGCAAGAACGCGGTCAAGGTGACGATGGCCAACAATGGCGGCAAGGACGGCTGTGCGCTGGACACCACCAGCGTGCCCGCCGGGCCGGTCACCTTCACGGTGGTCAACACCGGCGCGCCGGGGATCACCGAAATGGAGTTACTCAGGGACCAGCGCATCGTGGGCGAAAAGGAAAACCTCGCTCCCGGCCTGGATCCGGTGTCGTTCACCATCACGCTGGACGGCGGCTCCTATCAGCTGTATTGCCCCGGCGCCAGCGCCGAATATCAAACCCTGACGGTGACGGGCCAAGCGCCGGCGACACCGACGGGCACGGTGGCAACCATCCTCAGCCAGGGCACCAAGGACTACGCCGCCTACATCGTCAGCCAGATCGGTCAACTCGGCGACGGCGTGAAGGCACTCGACGCCGCAGTGCAATCGGGCAACGTCGATGCCGCGAAAGCGGCGTACGCCAAGGAGCGACTGTTCTGGGAGCGATCGGAAGCCAGCGTGGAGGGCTTCGTCCTGCCGGGCTTCGCCGTCGGCGACAACGCCGGCAACCTCGACTATCTGATCGACATGCGTGAGTCGACCCCGGTCGACGCCAAAGTCGGATGGAAGGGCTTCCACGCCATCGAACGCGACCTGTGGCAGGGCGGCGCGATTAACCCGGGCACAAAGGCGTTCAGCACCGAATTGGTCGCCAACGTAAGCAAATTGAACACCACCGTCGCCACGCTCCAATACAAGCCCGAGGATTTGGCCAACGGCGCCAGCGACCTCATCGAAGAGGTGCAGAACACCAAGATCACCGGCGAGGAGGAGGCCTTCAGCCACATCGACCTGGTCGATTTTTCGGGCAACGTCGAAGGCGCTCAACAAGCCTACGCGTCGCTGCGGCCGGGTCTGGAGAAGATCGACGCCAATCTGGTCAACCAGATCGATCAGCAGTTCCAGGCGGTGCGCAACGTCTTGGATGGCTATCGCGACCCGTCCGCGTTGGGCGGCTATCGGACGTACACACCGGCGCTGCGGGCCAGCGACGCAACCAAACTCACGGCGGTGACCCAGCCGCTGCACCAGAGCTTGTCCACCGTCGCCCAAAAAGTCGTCTCGGCGGGCTGACCATGGCGGACGACGAGCAAGCCGAATCCGCCTCCGCGGCGGGCAATGACGCCGAGTCGCCGGTGGACAACAGCGGCGTATCGCGCCGGCGCATGCTGGGCGGTGCAATGCTGGCCGGGCTTACCGGCACCGCGGTGGGCGCCGTCGGGGGCGGGTTCGCCGGCTACGCGACCGCGGCCACACAGCGCGACGACGACAACGACACCGTCGACCTGCGCCGCAGCTACCGCTTCTACGGCCAGACTCACCAAGGCGGAATCGCCACGCTCCCACAGCGTTACGCGGTTTTCATGTCCTTCTCGCTGGCCGACAGCGCCAGCCGTCGAGATCTACAAAGCCTGCTGGCGCGCTGGTCGGCGGCGGCCGCGGTCCTGCAGCAGGGCAATCCCGTCGGCACCGTGCAGCCCCAGGTCGAGGTGCAGCCGCCCACCGACACCGGGGAGGCCTACGGGCTGAGCCCGGCCAGCCTCACCGTCACCGTCGGTTTGGGGCCGTCCCTGTTCGGGGAACGCTTCGGGCTCGCCGCGCGGCGCCCCGCCGTGTTCACCGACCTGCCCCCGCTCAACGGCGACAACCTCGATCCCCGCCTGCATGGGGGCGACCTGTCGGTGCAAGCCTGCGCCGACGACCCGCAGGTCTGCTACCACGCCGTGCGCAACCTGGCCCGCCTCGGGCGCAACATCGTATCGCCGTTCTGGGCGGTGCTGGGGTTCGGCCGAGCCTCGGCCGGCCCCGGCCAGCACACGCCCCGAAACCTGTTGGGATTCAAGGACGGTACCCGCAACATCACCACCCAGGCGGAGTACGACCGCTTCGTCTGGATCGACAACAGCGACCAGGCCTGGATGAACGGGGGCACCTATCAGGTCGTCCGCAAAATCCGGATGCTGATGGAGACCTGGGACGTCGACCGCGTCGGTAATCAGCAGAAGATCTTCGGCCGTACCAAAGAGGAGGGCGCGCCGCTCAGCGGCAAGGCCGAGTTCGACACGCCGAATTTCAGCGCCAAGGGCGCCGACGGCGAACCGCTCATCGACCCGCGGTCGCACATCGGTTTGGCCGCCCGGGAAAACAACGACGGCATCATGATCCGCCGGAGGTCCTACAACTACACCGACGGCCTCGACGCCAACGGCCAACTCAACGCCGGTTTGTTGTTCGTCTCCTATCAGAACGATCCACAGCATTTCGTCCGCCTGCAGAACCGTCTCGGGGCCAACGACCTACTCAACGAGTACATCCGCCACATCGGCTCGGCGATCTTCGCGGTGCCCCCCGCACCCGCAGAGGGCCACTACATAGCTCAAAGTCTGTTCAGCTGAACAACATTCACGGCTGCAGCAGGAAGTCGACGACGATCGCGGCCATGTCGTCGATGGCATCGCGCCGCACGACTTCGAAACCGTGAGTGCTCAGCGTGGGCAGGCACAGCAGCCCCGCCCGCGGTGTCAGCCCGTTAGCCTTCGCGTGCGAGGCGTCGGACATGAACGCGCCGAGCGTCGCGGACTGGGGCGCCAACCCACGGTCGGTGGCGATCTTCATCAGCCGGTCGGCGACATCCTTGTCGTACACGCACAGGGCGTCGCTGTAGGCGACGATAGGGCCACCCCTGACCGTGGTCGCATACTCCCGCTCGGTGGGCCCGACCTCCAAGGCGACCGTGAGTGTGCCAGGAAGGGTGCCGCTGGCGTACGAACCACCCACCCCGCCGATCTCTTCGTTCGTGGTGAACACGAGGTAGACGTCGTCTGCCGGTGGCTGATCGCGGTCGTGTAGTAGTCGGGCGGCGCGCAGCAGGGCGGTCACCGCGGCGCGGTCGTCGAGGAAATAGGCACCTACGTAGTCGCCGAACTCGACAAGGTCCCTCTTGCTGCGATCGACGCACACTCGGGTGCCCGCCTGTACTCCCGCGGCGGCAAGCTCCCCGGGTTCGCGTCCGGTGAAGACGTATACGTGCTGCCAGTCCAGCGCGCGGTCGCCCTGATCGGGTTTCGTTTCCCAGATCCGTGGGCTCTCTTTCGTGGTGTGCTCGGAGCCGAGCGTGAGCACCGCCGTGAGCGTCTGGTGCTCGCCGAGCACGGCGACGGGACCGAGCCCGAAGTTGCCGGGATACATCACCCCGAGCTCCGTCAGGTGCAGCGTGCCGTCCAGTTCGACCCGCTTGACAAGCATCGACAGTTCATCCATGTGCGCCATGACCCGAGTCGCGGAGCTGGGGCCGAACGTCAGGCGGTGGCGATGATCGTGGGCCGTCGGCTCCTCGCCGGCACTGGGCGACGCAGCGACATAGCCGATCAAATTTCCGGCGTCGTCGGTCCACATGTCATCAACGAGGGGTTGCAGTTCGCGGGCACAGACGGCGCGCACCGCCTCCTCCTGGCCGCACGGCCCATAGGTCCATAGCAGTTCCTGCAACAGGCCCTCGGTGGAGTCGTCGTCGCGGTGTTCCATTGGGTCCCCTTCGTGTCACGGCCACGGTATCGGCTGCGGAAGCCCTTTGTCCCGATCGTTGAGGACTAAAGCCTCACGCCCGGCACCTACTTCGGTCTATAGCGTCGCTCGTGACGAGAGGAGCACGAAATGTCCGCACCCATGAAACCGCGCGGCATCGTCGTCGCGGTCGACGGTTCACCCGCATCGAACGCCGCCGCGTGCTGGGCGGCCCGTGACGCCGCGCTGAGGAATGTTTCCCTGACGTTGGTGCATGCGGTGGTGACGCCCACCGTGAGCCGGCCGCCGGTGCCATACCCCGAGTCGTTGGCCGTGGGGCTGGAGGACGAGGGCAAAAGGGCCGTCATGCACGCGGCCAAGATCGCCGAAGATTCGATGCCCGCGGACCGCAAAGTCACGATCAACCGGGAGTTGGTGTATTCGGCCCCGATGCCTGCACTGATCAAGATGTCCGATGAGGCGGAGATGGTCGTCGTGGGCAATTCCGGGCGCGGATTGCTGGCCCGCGGCGTGCTCGGCTCGGTCAGTTCGGCCGTGGTGCGCCACGCGAATTGTCCCGTCGCGGTTATCCGCGACGAAGATCAGTTGATGCCTGACCCCCAGCACGCCCCCGTGCTGGTGGGCATCGACGGCTCGCCGGCCTCCGAACTCGCGACGGCGATCGCGTTCGACGAGGCGTCTCGCCGGGGCGTCGACCTGATGGCCCTACAGGCATGGAGCGACGTTGCCGTGTTGGACGTCGCCGGAATGGATTGGGCGAGCGTGGAAGCCGAGGCGGAACGCAGCCTCGCCGAAAACCTGGCCGGTTGGCAGGAACGCCATCCCGACGTGGCGGTGCACCGGCTGGTGGTGCGTGACCGGCCGGCGCGACAACTCGTTGAGAAGTCGGAATCCGCTCAGCTTGTGGTCGTGGGTAGCCACGGCCGCGGCGGATTGGCCGGCATGCTGGGCTCGGTCAGCAACGCAGTCCTGCATTCGGTTCGGAGGCCGTTGATCGTCGCCCGACCGTCGTGAGCGTCCATGCGCACAGCGCGGCAACGTCACGCCCGGCGCGCATGACCGTTCGGTCGGGACGGACGATGGCGGCGGTGGCATGCCCACGCCGCAGCCACGTCGCGAGCACACCGCCGGGTTGAGCGACCACGACGACGACCCCGCGCTGCCGCAGCGATGCTGCTAAGTCAGTGCCCGGCGGAGTGGACGTGATCACGGCGAAACCGGCACCAACGGCGTCGTCGAGCCGATGACCATCGGGCAGAACGGGATTCGGGCACAGCGTGCCGGCCAGCTCGCCCGGCCGGTGGCCCTTGCGCACCAGGGCGGAAGAGTGCAATGCCGGCGTGGTGGAGTCGACGACCTTTTCGCGCAGCCCCGGGACCAGCCGCAGCCGGGGCAGCACCGCGCGGCGCACCAGGTTGCCCAGCCGACCGCCGCCGGTCATCGACCGGCCGACCGTGAGCGCCAGCCGAATCATGGCCCGGGCGTGCGGTTTACGCTCCTTTTCGTAGCTGTCCAGGACGTGCGCCGCGAGCGTGCCGTTCAAAACCCCGGCGATCTTCCAGGCGAGGTTCATGGCATCCCGCAACCCCGCGCCCATGCCCTGGCCGATGAATGGGGGAGTGAGATGCGCCGCGTCGCCCAGGATGAAGATGTTCCCGCGGCGCCACCGATCGGCGATTTGGGCGCGGAAGGTGTACTCGGTGACGCGCAGCAGGGTCAGGTCGCCGTCGTCGACGTCGGCGATCCACGGCGCGATCAGCGGCCGCAATGTCTCCAGAGTGCTGAAATCGTCGGCACTTTCGCCGGCCAGCAACTGGAACTCCCAGCGGTACCGCGCCGGCCCGATGCGCATGTACGTTCCCGCGCGAACCGGGTCGCAGACTTGATGCACGCCCTCCCACTGGTGTAGGTCGGCCGCGGCGGCGACGTCGGCGACGAGCCAGCGCTGTTCGAACTTCAAATCGTGCATGACCGAGCCGATCTGCGCCCGCACCATGCTGTTGGCGCCGTCGCAGCCCAGCAGATACGCGGCGTCGACGTGGTGAACCTGCCCGTCGGAGCGGTCGGCGAACGTGACCCGCACGTACCTTCCGTTGTCCGTCACCTCGGTCACCTCGGTGTTCCCGCGCAATTGCGCGTTCGGAAAGCGCTCGAGGTTTGCCCGCAGCAGGCCCTCCAACTCCGGCTGGTCGAACATGTTGGCCTGCGGGAAGCCATTGCGGCTGCGCGACGTGTCGCGGTGGAACTCGGCGAGCACCCGGAATCGATTGTCCAGCAATCGCAGGCCCAACGTGGGCCGTGAAATCGCCGCGAACTCGTCAGCGATCCCCAAACGGGCGATGACGCGGTAGATTTCGTCATCGAGGTGCACGGCGCGGGGTTGCGGGTATACGCCGGGCCAGCGGTCCAGGACGAGGCATTCCACGCCGTATTGGGCCAGCAGCGTGGCCGCGGTGACGCCGGTCGGCCCGGCGCCGACGATGACGACCGGAACGTGCCGAATGGCCTTGTCGGTCACGCGAATCGAACAGCGCTGCGCTGCGTACCGAGGTCGATGGCGCCGTCGTCGGTGGACACGGACGCCTCGACGATGTCGCCGTGCCCCAGATATTTCGGGTTGGCGGCCTGACGTTTGAAAAACGCCTTCCACTTGATCGCGGGCGGCAACAGATTCCCGATGATCTCCACCGGCTTGGGCGGGGCGCTCAGCGCGGTGCCGACCGGGGTGCCCGTGAGGATGAGGTCGCCGGCGGCGAGCTCCTGAAACTGGGTGAGCGACTGCAGCGCTTGCAGCGGGCGATACAGCATGTCCCCGTCGACGAGCGCGTTCTGGCGCTCCTCGCCGCTGACGCTCAGGCGCAGCCGCAGCTCGCCGAACCGGCTGAGCTCGTCGGCGGTCAGCAGCACCAACTCCGGCCCGACCGGGGTGAACGTCGGATAGGACTTGGCCTCATAGAACTGCGTCTGCGGAAGCTGTATGTCGCGCGCGGAAACATCGTTGGTGACGACCAGTCCGGCGATGAAGTCGGCGAGGTTGGCTTCGGAAATTGTTGTGCCGACCGGGATTGCGCGCCTGATCACCAGCCCGATCTCCACCTCGTAGTCGAGGAGCTTCACGTGTGCCGGTTTGACGATGTCGTCGAACGGACCGTTGATCGACGCCGACGCCTTGCGAAAGAAGGTCAGCGGAACCGTCGCCGGGTCCATGCCCGCATCCTTGACATGCGACGCAAAGTTGGTCATCTGGGCCACAACTCGGCACGGTCGGGTCACCGGGGAGATCAGCTCGAGGCTGTCGACGGCGACGGTGTCCGCGCTGGCGGCGGCCGCATCGATCGCCGCGCGGTCGGCCAGCAGCTGCGCGGTCGTGGTCGCGGCGGTGTCGATTTTCACCGCGCCGTTCGGTGTTTTGCGCCACCATGCATGGCCGGTTTCAGAAACGCTGTGCAGGACGGAGACGGTCATGAGGTGGCTACCTTCAGGAGTCCGAAGAGGCGGCTGACGTCGAACTCGTTGCTGTCGCGAAGCGCGGTGATCATCGAAACCAGTTCGTGGCGGGCCGATTTGAACCCGGTCCCGAGGAAGTCTCTACTTACCGGCGGCCCCCACTGGGCCAACCCGGACGCGGTGAACGGCGCCCAACCCGGGTCGAGGGTGTTGTCGAACATGTCGCCGTCGGCGAAGTGCTCGACCAGGAAGCCATCGGGATCGCGCCAGTAGTCGAAGATCTGGCTGCCCTGAATGTGCCTGCCGATGCCCCAGGAGCGGAAATAGCCGCGCTCCCTGAGGTATTCGCCGCCGGCCGCCAGGGCGTCGAGGTCGCTGACTTGGTAGGCCGAGTGCACGTAGCGGTTGGCCGGACCCAGCGCAAGCGCCAGCGTGTGGTGATCTGCCGGTGCGGATCCCCGGTCGCAGCGAATGAAGCTCAGGGCCGGTCCGCGTCCGCGCTGGCCGGGGAAGAACAGGAAGTCGCTGACGATCATCCCCAGGTTGTCCAGATACCAGTTCAGCGTCTGGAGGTACTTGGTCGACTGCACCACCAGATGGCCCAGGCGCTGCACTCGAGCAGGCGCACGTGGGGGGCGCTGACCGGCGTTGGTGCGCTGCACGTCATGCCCGAAGTTGAACACGTGCGCCGGCTGGCCGGCGAGCTCCGGCAGTTCGTGCATGCCGGCGACGACCCGCACCGGCATGCCACTGGGATCGATGAGGTTGACCGACAGCCCGCCGAGGGTTTCCGGCAGCGCCTGCGCGGTGGCGCCGGATTTGTCGGCCAGCCGCAGCACGTCAGCCTCATCGGCGGCCCGAAACGCCGCGCCGGTGAATCGCGTCCGCTCCCCGCGGCGCACGATCACACACGGTGCTCCGGCATCGGTGCCGCGCAGCTGAACCTCGTCCGGACCGTGGTGTACGGCGTGAAAGCCGAAGGCCCGCGCGAACGCCTCGGCGCGCGTCAGGTCGGGCTTCTCGAATTCCAGCCAGGCAATATCGGCGATTTTGATCACCGGGTTGCGCGAGCGGCCGGGGTGTTCGCCGGGTAATGCGCCCTGCTCACTGTGCAGGTCCCGGTGGGCGCTTTGCGTCTGCATGATTGACCATCCCTCTAACTGACGAAATCGTCACATACGAGTCAACGTTCAGTCAAGGGTTCTGACGAAATCCTCAAAAGTGATGCATACTGCTACCCATGAGCGCGATGCCCGACGATTCCGAGTCGCCCAATCGCCTAGAGCGGCGCAAGCAACGCACCAGGACGGCGCTGGTCAAGGCCGCGCAGCGGTTGATCGCCGAGGGACGGGTCAACGTCCCGGTCTTGGAGATCACCCAGGCCGCCGACGTCGGCATGGGCTCCTTCTACAACCACTTCGACAGCAAGGAACAGCTGTTCGAGGCCGCGGTCGCCGACGTACTCGACGCCCATGGGGCGATGCTCGACCGGCTCACCGCGTCGATCGACGACCCCGCCGAGACGTTTGCCGCCAGCTTCCGGCTGACCGGGCGGCTCTTCCGTCAGCGCCCTCAGGAGAGCGAGATCTTGCTGGCCAGCGTGCCGGCGCTGTTGTCGTCGGAACGTGGTCTGGCGCCGCGGGCGTTGCGGGACATCAAAGCCGGGGTCGAGGCGGGCAGGTTCCATATCGACGACCCCGAACTGGCCCTCGCCATGGCCGGCGGCGCCCTGCTCGGGCTCGGAAAGTTGTTGCGTGACGACCCGAGTCGTGACGACGCGCGGGCCGCCGACACGGTTACCGAGAATGTGCTGCGGCTCTTCGGGTTGAGCGCCGAGGAGGCGCACGACGTGTGCCAACGCCCGCTGCCCGAGGGCACATTCGCCGAGGCCTAGGTAGCGGAATCCACTGACCGCAGCCCGACTTTCGCGGGTCGAAGCGCGACCAGGGTGACTCCGACGGCGAAGATCAGCGCGGTCACCCACGGCAGATGCCCATCGGGGGCGAAACCCTTCGCCGCGACGAATGCCAGGCCATACGCCGCCATGGCGGCACCGGCCAGCATGACCGGTTCGCCCCATCGGTCGGAAAGCGGTAGCCCGAACGTCGGGAGCGGGGCGGCGAAAAGCCGCCGGCCCCACCACAGCAGCACCAGCTCGGCGGCGGTCACCAGGCCGAGGATGACGACCCACACGAGCCTGGCCAGCCACCAGTCCGCCGTTCCTTCTGGCGGCTGCGGCAACAGTCCGGCCGGGTAGCCGACGACCGCGACGATCACGACGGGGATCATGTGCCATAGGTACAGCGCCATCACGTTGTTGTTGGCGATCGACAGCACGCGACGGACGGGGCCGGCGCGCAACGCTCGATTGAGCACGGGCGCAAGGGCCATCGCCACGCCTGTCTGTGCGCAGCCGAACGCGAGGAGCGCCACGGTGGGCGGCGTCGTATTGTCAATGGTCTGTCCGGGAACGCCGATCATGCTCACCGGGTAAAGTTTCAGCCAAATCAGAAGTGCCAGCGCGACCGCCGACCCGGCTCCGAGCGCCGCGGCGCCGCGAGTGCTCAATTGCCGGTCGTGCCAACTGATTCCGAGTTGGTACAGCGCGCCCCAAGCCAACAGGTAGTTCAGCCAGCCGACGTACGGCATGTGACCGCCGATCGATATCACGTCCACCGCCGCGATTCCCACCGCGAGCGCCGCAGGTACTCGAAGACCCCAACGGCGTTGTGCGGCAATGGCAATCGGCGTCAGCGAGACCACTATCACGTATACGGCGAGGAACCACAAATGCATGGCCACCGCCCAGCCAGCGTATTCCAGCAATGAGCCCGCGACGTGGTTGGCGTCCGCGACCACGACAATCGCCGACACCAGCGCGGCGTAGATCGCCGTCGGCCCCAGAACTCGAGCCAGCCGGTGGCGAAGCCAGATCGGGCGAGGCATACCGTCAGCGTCGTGGCGATGCGCCCAAGACACCGCGCCGGCGTAGCCGGCCGCCAGGAAGAACGTCGGGACCGCCTGGAACGGCCAGGTCAGCCACTGGGTCCACGGCATGTCGACGAGGGGGTTCTGCCGGCCGAACTGCCCGTCGTGGTAGGTCACCGATCCGGCCAGCCAGTGCCCGAGCACAATCAGGACGACGCCGGAGACCCGGTAGAAATCCACCGCCAGGTTGCGGGTGGGCCGCGCGGTGTTTGCGTGGTCCATCAGATCGCGGGAAGCTCGACGCGGTGCACAGCGCCACGGTACCCGGCCGAATGACAGGAGAACGTGTGGAACAGGCTCAGCTCGGCGACTTACAGGTCGGCCGTATCGGCTTGGGTGCGATGGGCATGTCCGCCGCCTATTCGATCGGTGGCTTTGACGACGCCGAGTCGATCCGGACCATTCACCGCGCCATCGATCTTGGCGTCACGCTGATCGACACCGCCGAGGTCTACGGCCCTTACGTCAACGAGGAACTCGTCGCACGCGGGCTGTCGGGCCGGCGAGATCAAGTTGTGCTGGCCACCAAGTTCGGCTTGATCTCGCACACGGGCCGCGACGGCCTGGACAGCAGCCCCGCCAATATCCGCATCGCCGTGGATGGTTCCCTGCAACGGCTGGGGACCGACCACATCGACCTGTACTACCAACACCGCCTCGATCGCGGTACCCCCATCGAAGACACGATCGGGGCGTTGGCCGAGCTGGTGGCCGCCGGAAAGATCCGGCACATCGGGCTTTCCGAAGTCGGCGTGAACAGCATCCGTCGCGCGCACGCCGTGCATCCCCTCACCGCCGTGCAATCCGAATACTCCCTTTGGACCCGTGACCCCGAGGAGGGGGTGCTCGACGTCCTGCGCGAACTCGGCATCGGATTCGTTGCGTACTCGCCGCTGGGCCGTGGGTTCCTCACCGGCGCGATCCGCTCCACGCAGGAGCTGCCCGACAGCGACTACCGCAAGACCAACCCCCGATTCTTCGACGAGAATTTCCAGCACAACCTCAACAGCGCCGACGAGTTGCGCGATATCAGCGCCGATGTCGGCGCCACTCCGGCTCAGGTCGCGTTGGCCTGGCTGCTCGCGAAAGGCCCTGACATCGTGCCCATCCCGGGCACTAAACGCGTGGCCCGCCTCGAGGAGAATGCCGCTGCGGACACGGTCGAGCTCACCCCCGAACAGGTGGCGAGGCTCGACCGGCTAACCCCGGCCGTCGGCGGTCATCACGCCGAGGCGCAGATGGGTTGGATCGACCGCTAGTGGGTGGCGACGAAGCGCGGACGTGCGAGTCATGTTGCGCCGCACCAGTTCTACCAAAGCGACGTTTTCGTTACGACATCAGAAAGGTATGGCAGTGGCGGACTCTCCCTCCAAACTGATCGACGCCAGAATCGAGGAACTCGGCGACTGGCGCGGCGAAACCCTCGCCCACATCAGAAAATTGATCAAGCAGGCCGATCCCGACGTGGTCGAGGAGTGGAAGTGGCGAGGCGTCCCGGTTTGGTATCACGACGGGATGATCTGCACCGGCGAGACGTACAAGAACGTCGTGAAGATGACCTTCGCCAAGGGCGCCTCGCTCCCGGATCCCGCGGGCCTCTTCAATTCCAGCCTCGACGGCAACACCCGCCGCGCCATCGACTTCCATGAGGGCGACCAGATCGACGACAAGGCGTTGACGGCACTCATCCGCGCGGCGGTAGACCTGAACAGCGCGTAGCCGGTCTGTACAGCCCCGCACCCGTGCTGTACAGTCGCTCAGCACCGATGCTCGATCGAGAGGCCTCTCCGCTGACTTCCGAGTCCGTCGAAGAATTTCGCAGCCGGGCCAGGGCCTGGCTGGCCGAGAACATGCCGCGCCTCGACCCGGGCGAGGCGGCGCTTCTCGAGCGCGACGAAGAGAAATCCTGGCAGCGCGCCCGTGAGCTGCAAAAGACCTTGTACGACGGCGGATTCGCCGGAATTTGCTTTCCCCGGGAGTATGGCGGGCTCGGACTGAGCTACCAATACAAGAAGGCATTCGACGCCGAGTCGGCGGCGTACGAGATCCCAATCCTGCTCAATGTGCCGTCGTTCGCCATTTGCTGCGCAACGATCCTCGACATGGGCAGCGAGGAACAGAAGCGCACGCACATTCACGCGGCGCTGCGAGGCGACGAGGTCCTCGTGCAGTTGCTGTCCGAACCCAGCGGCGGCTCGGACCTGGCCGGCGTCATCACCCGTGCCGAGCGGCGCGACGGCCGATGGGCCATCAACGGCGCCAAGACCTGGAGCACCTGGGCGTTCGCCGCCGACTACGCCCTGTGCCTGGCCCGAACCGATTGGGACGTACCCAAACACGACGGGCTCACGATGTTCCTGGTGCCGCTCAAACATCCTGGGATCACCATCAACCGCATCCGCCAGGTCAACGGATCGGTGGAATTCTGCGAGGAGTTTCTCGACGACGTCGATGTCGGCGACGACGCCGTCGTCGGGGAACCTGGCAAAGGCTGGGAGGTGGCGTCGCGCCAGCTTTACCACGAGCGCAGAACCATGGGCGACGGTTCGGAGTACACCACCGGGCCGGGAATCGCTGAGGCCGAAGATGTTTCGATCGACCTGATGTCGCTGGTCGACAAGACTAATCAGGGTTACAGCGAACGCGTCCGGGAGATGGTCGGCCGGGCCCTGGTCCACCGGGCTGTGCACGGTCAGCTCAGTGAGCACGTCTACCACGCCGTGGCGGATGGATCTTTGCCTGCGGCCGCCGGGTCGATCATCAGGCTCTACATGGCCGAGGTTCACAACGTCGAGACCGACACCGCCTACGCGGTCGCGGGTTCGTCGGGTGCGGTCGAGGACGAGGCTCAGCTGCTCGACGTCGGCCGGCGCTACCTGGGCCGTCAGATCGCCAGCATCGGCGGTGGCACCACCGAGATGGCGCGCAACGTGATCGGCGAGCGGGTCTTGAACTTTCCGCGCGAGTACGCAGCCGATCGCGGTGTCCCGTTCAAACAGGTGCGGCGGAGCAAAGCTTAGGAAGGCAAGCGACTGTGAGCGACCAACTTCGCGACATCCGAGAGTTGTCCAACGACGCCGATGCATACCGCGACGAGCTGTACCGCCGCTGGACCGGCCTGCTCAGCTACCGCTACATCGGGCGCAACCACTCGTCGATGAACCTCGGCGAGACCGATGACACCGTGACCATCCGCCGCGACATGCGCAACGAGGCCGGCGGCATCATGGTTGCGCCGCTTGCCATTTCGTCACCGGAGGGGTGTCAGACCGACATGGTCGCGGTGCCCAACCCGGTCATCGCGTCGGTACAGATCATCGACCCCGGTTACGACGTGACGAGAATCGAGATCGTGGGCTCCGGCATCGTCCACCAGGGCCGGACCATGGGCTACGGGCGCTGCAAGATCGTCGACGCCGACAATCCAGACCGGGTGATCGCGTTCAACGAGGGGCAGGGAGCGATCATCGGCGTACCGCCCGAAGGCCTGGACAAGATGGATGTCTCGGGGACCGAACTGGTCATCGAGGACTCGCCCGACCTACCGCCGCTATGGAAAGCCTTCGGCGCCAGCAGGCGCGACGACGGTCACTGGGTGCTGCCCGCGCTGAGCCCCGAACTCGCCTCACCGGATGCCGCCCTGCACATCGGACCCCAACACGTCGTACTCGAGACCGCGGCGACCGACCTCGCCGCCGACGCCGCCGGAACACGCAAGGTTCAGGTCATCAGCTGGCACGTCATGTTCATGTCGCGCGGCAAGGTCGGCCCGTTCCGTGTGCAGGGCACCGCACACGTCGGAGGGCCCGGGCGCATCGGCGTGCGGATGCTTCTGCACGACGAGGGTAACGCCGACAAGGCCGTCACCTCGGCCGCGGCGGTCTTCGACGTCGTCAGCTGATCCGGCCGGGCGGGGTAGTGTCCCAGCATGCACGGGTTCGGCTTCGCCACGCTCGCGTTGTTGACCGCCGTGGGCTTCGCCGGTCCACTGCTGGCGTCGCTGTCGCACTTGCGAATTCCGGTCGTCATCGGTGAGTTGATCGCGGGCCTCGTCCTGGGCAAGACCGGTTTCGGCGTCCTCAATTCCGCCAACCCGACGTTTCAGCTGTTCGCGAATATCGGCTTCGCACTGGTGATGTTCGTCGTGGGCACCCATGTTCCGATCCGCGACCCCGACATGCGCCCAGGGGTCCCGCGGGCGTTGGCGCGGGCGGCTCTGGTCGGCGCGGTCGCGGCGGCGCTCGGGGTGGGGATAGCGGCCGTGTTCGGCACAGGTCACGCAGCGCTGTATGCGGTTCTGATGGCTTCGTCGTCAGCGGCGCTCGCCTTGCCGGTGATCGACTCGCTCCGATTGCAGGGGCCCCACGTGCTGTCCGTCACCGTGCAGATCGCGATCGCGGATGCCGCATGTATCGTGTTGCTGCCCTTGGTGATCGACGTCCGTCGAGCGCCAACGGCGGCGCTGGGTGGACTCGCCATCGCGGGGTGTGCGGTGCTGCTCTTTGTGCTGCTGCGCGCGGTCGACCGCCGGGGCTGGCGCACACGCATGCACAACTATTCCGAGAAATCTCGGTTCGCGCTGGAATTGCGGACCAACCTGGTCCTGCTGTTCGCGTTGGCGGCCCTGGCCGCCAGCACCCATGTGTCGATCATGCTCGCGGGTTTCGCGTTGGGGTTGGTGATCGCCTCGGTCGGCGAGCCGCATCGACTGGCGCGTCAGCTTTTCGGCATCACCGAGGGCTTCTTCAGCCCGCTGTTTTTCGTTTGGCTGGGCGCCTCGTTGCAGGTGCGCGAGCTGGGGGCGCACCCCAAACTGATCTTGCTGGGCGTAGGTCTGGGGTCGGGGGCCGTGCTCGCGCATTGCGCCGGAAGGTTGCTCGGCCAGCCGGTGACACTCGCGGTGATGTCGGCGGCGCAGCTCGGCGTACCGGTGGCCGCGGCAACCATCGGCACCGAGGAACACCTCCTGGTCGCCGGCGAAGCGTCGGCATTGATGTTCGGGGCGCTGCTCACGATCGCCTCCACCTCGATCGCCGGTGTGCTGGCGGCACGCCGGCAGAGCGAACAGCGGGGCCTAAAGACCCTTCCGAAAAGCGCAGAGCAGGCATAACGTCATGTCCTGAATAGGCCGATCGGAATCGGCGTCGAGGAGTGCGAAATGTCGGAGGGCACAGCAAAGCACGGAATCTTGGTCTGCGTCGACGGATCTGCGGCCTCTCACGCCGCCACGGCTTGGGCCACCCGCGAGGCCATCCTCCGCCAGTTGCCGATCACGGTCATGCACGTTGTCCCTCCCGTTGTCGTCGGATGGCCCGTGGGGCAGATGTATGCAGACATGACCGATTGGCAGCAGGAAAACGGCCAGCATGTCATCGATGAGGCCCGCAAGACGTTGAGCGCCAACGCCGGAGGGGCCACACCACCCGAGATGCACACGCAGATAGTGTTTTCCGGTGTCCTTCCGGCGCTGATTGACGCCTCGAAGGATGCCTGGATGATCGTCGTCGGCAGCCAGGGCATGGGCGCGTTGGGCCGCCTGCTGCTGGGCTCGGTCACTACCGGTCTGATTCATCATGCCCGTTGCCCGGTCGCGGTCATCCATACCGATGACGGTGCGATTCCCGATTCGAATGCACCCGTGCTACTGGGTGTCGACGGGTCGCCCGCTTCGGAAGCGGCGACCGCCTTGGCTTTCGATGAGGCCTCCCGTCGAGGCGTTGACCTGGTCGCGCTGCACGCGTGGAGTGACGTCGGGGTGTTCCCGATGCTCGGGATGGACTGGCGTGACAGCGAGGCGAAGGGGCAGGAGGTACTCGCCGAACGTCTCGCGGGCTGGCAAGAACGGTATCCGGATGTGGGTGTAAAGCGATTGCTGTTCTGCGACAAGCCTTCCCGGTGGCTACTTCAGGAGTCCGAGAACGCTCAGCTGGTGGTGGTCGGTAGCCACGGCCGCGGCGGTTTCCGGGGCATGCTGCTGGGCTCGGTAAGCTCCGCGGTCGCGCAATCGGCAAGAGTTCCAGTAATTGTCGTCCGCGATAACGCGAGGGCCATTAGTCCCTGACATTGATGCTGTTCGGCAGGCGCAAGCCCCGCCGCTGTTGGCCTAGCCTGCTGTTCATGACCTACGTGATCGGCAGAGCATGCGTCGACGAGATGGACAAGTCCTGTGTTCAGGAATGCCCGGTCGATTGCATCTACCAGGGCGCGCGAACGATGTACATCAACCCCGACGAGTGCGTCGACTGTGGCGCCTGCAAGTCGATATGTCGCGTGGGAGCGATCTACTGGGAGGGCGATCTGCCCGATGACGAGCGGCAGCACCTGGACGACAATGCCGCGTTTTTCAATGAACCGCTCGCCGGCCGCGGCGGCCCGCTGGGTTCGCCAGGCGGCGCAACCAACGTGGGTCCGACGGGCGTTGACACACCGTTGATCGCCGCCATGCCGAAGATGCGTTAAACGGCATGCAGCAGCGCCATGAAGCCGAAGTCCATGTGCAGCTGTTGGTGGCAGTGCAGCAGAGACAGGCCGGGCTGGTTGGCGGTGAAGTCGAGGTCGATGGCTTGATAGCCGCCGACCATGGCGACGTCTTTGTGCAGCCCTGCGGTGGACGTCCCGGCGGTGTTAGTGATTTCGAAGGTGTGCCGGTGCAGGTGGATGGGGTGCACATCGTCGGTGCCGTTGCGTAGCCGCAGCCGGTATCGTGCACCGAGCTTCAGCTCGAACTGCGGTGTGCCCGTGCGCATATCGAACGGTGCGCCATTGAGCGTCCACTCGTTGAAGCCGTCGCGCTCCGCGTTACGTTTGCCGATCAGCAGCTCGATCGTGTGGTCGGGTGGGGCCGCCCTCGCATCAGGCTGGGTGAAGAGTCGATAGTCCCACGTGAACGGAGGCCGCGGCGCCCACTGCGGGTCGCCGGTGCTGTCCGCGTATTCGATGACGGTGCCCATGCCGTTGCCGCGATCGTCATCGGAGAGATCGCCCAGCACCCATTTCCCCGGATTGTTCATGTTCACGATTGCCGAGATCCGTTCCGCCGCGCCGAGCCACAGCACCGGCACCGCAACCGGTTTGGGGAGGGGGTTGCCGTCGAGGGCCACGACGGTAAACGTATGCCCGGGCAGCGCGAGGCTGCGGTTCTCGGTGGCGCTGGCGTTGAGGACATGCAGCAGTATTCGTTGGCCCTGCTTGACTTTGATCGGTTCGCCGTGGCCGAGCATGCGGCCGTTGATCGCGAACGATCGGTAGCCAACTTCAAATCCGTGTGGTTTTCCGGAGGCTAGGGACGCGGCCATCGCCGCTTCGCCCATGTCGCGCAGCTCTGGGATCGGTTGGCCGGCCAGGAAATTGGTAGCCATGTCGCCGCCCCTGCTGAGTGCGGGCTCGAACTCCTTGAGGGTGAGAAATACTTCTTGGTCGTAGGCACCTGGATTGTATTTCGGTTCGATGTAGAGCGGCCCGGCCAAGCCGTTGTACTGGCCCAGGCTCAGGTCCGCTCCGGGAACGAGGTGGGTGTGGTAGAAGCGGAACCCCGACGGCCCCGGAGTGAACGACAGTCGGCGCATCCCGTGCGCAGGGATATACGGGGTGCCTTCCTCGGCGGAGCCGTCGACGTCGACGGGCAGCGTCTGACCATGCCAGTGCAGTTGTTCGGGGGTGTCGCTGTCGTTGTGGACATCCACGACGACGGGTCTGCCTTCGGTGAGCCGCAGTAATGGTCCGGGGAACTGGCCGTTGTAGAGGGTGGTGGATACCACCCGATCGGGCGCCAGCTCCACCAGACCCCGTCCGATGCGAAGCGTGTAATCGGCCTTTGCGGGCGGCCCCTGCCGGCCGCATCCCGCCGCCGTGGCAGCCGAACCGGTGGCCGCAAGCGCCGCCGCGGCTGCGCCGCGCATCAGGAAGCCGCGCCGGTCCAGCACAGCTGAAACGGTAGCGCATCGCAGCCGCCGGACAGCCCGACGAGACCCTGGTCATCCACCAATACGCCTATGTATGGTGCGAGTACCGACACGACAGGAGAATCGAAGTGGCTGAACGGTTGGCGGGCAAGGTCGCACTCGTGAGTGGCGGTGCGCGGGGGATGGGCGCCTCGCACGTGCGGGCGATGACGGCCGAGGGCGCCAGGGTGGTGTTCGGCGACATCCTGGACGACGAGGGCAAGGCCGTCGCGGCGGAACTCGGTGACGCCGTCCGCTATGTGCATCTCGACGTCACCAAGCCAGAACAATGGGAGGCGGCGGTGGCCACCGCCATCGACGAGTTCGGCGGTATCGACGTGCTGGTGAACAACGCGGGCATCCTCAACGTCGGCACCTTCGAGGACTACGAGCTCTCCGAGTGGCAAAAGATCCTCGACGTGAACCTGACCGGGGTGTTTCTCGGCATCCGCGCGGTGGTGAAACCGATGAAGGAAGCGGGCCGAGGATCGATCATCAACATCTCCTCGATCGAGGGAATGGCCGGCACCATGGCGTGCCACGGCTACACCGCGAGCAAGTTCGGTGTCCGCGGGCTCACGAAGTCCGCGGCAATGGAATTGGGGCTCAACGGCATCCGAGTCAACTCGATTCACCCCGGACTCATCAAGACACCGATGACGCAATGGGTTCCCGACGACATCTTCCAAACCGCGTTGGGCCGCGCCGCGGACCCCGCGGAGGTCTCCAACCTCGTGGTCTATCTGGCCAGCGACGAATCCAGCTATTCGACCGGATCGGAGTTCGTCGTCGACGGAGGCACCATGGCCGGCTTGGGCCACAAGGACTTCTCGGCAATCGACGTGGCCGACCAACCCGAGTGGGTCACCTAGTCCGCGTCACGCGTTGGTCAGGGATTCTTCGGCTTTCTTGGCCGGGGTGGGCCACGGTGAGGGGACGGGGCGTTGGCGAACGCGTTGCGGCCACCAGAACCACTTGCCCAGTAGTGCGGCAATGGACGGCGTCATCAGCGACCGGACGATCAGGGTGTCGAAGAGCAGACCGAGGCCGATGGTGGTGCCGACCTGTCCGATGACGGTGAGCTCACTGACCGCCATGGTCATCATCGTGAAGGCGAACACCAATCCCGCCGAGGTGACCACCGAACCGGTTCCGCCCATGGATCGGATGATGCCGGTGTTCAGCCCGGCGTGGATCTCCTCCTTGAACCGCGCCACCAATAGCAGGTTGTAGTCGGCGCCCACGGCAAGCAGGATGATGACCGACATCGCGAGCACCATCCAGTGCAGCTCAATCCCGATCAGGTGTTGCCAGATCAGCACCGACAGCCCGAACGACGCGCCCAGTGAAAGCAGGACGGTGCCCACGATGACCGCCGACGCCACCACGCCTCGCGTGATGATGAGCATGATGATGAAAATCAGGCACAGCGAGGCGATTCCGGCGATCAACAGGTCGTAGGTGTTGCCGTCACTGAGGTCCTTATACATCGAAGCCGTGCCGGCGAGGTAGATCTTCGAGCCCTCCAACGGGGTGCCTTTGAGCGCCTCGTAGGCGGCCTTCTTGATGGCACCGATGTGCGAAATGCCTTCCTGCGACATCGGATCGCCGTCATGGCTGATGATGAAACGCACGGCATGGCCGTCGGGGGAGAGGAAGTTCTTCATGCCCTTCTTGAACTCGGCGTTGTTGAACGTCTCCGGCGGCAGATAGAACGAGTCGTCATTCTTGGACGCGTCGAAAGCCTTGCCCATGGCGTTGGAGTTCTTCTGCGCCTCGTTCTGCTGGTCCTGCAGACCCTTCTGGGTCGAATACATGGTCAGCATCGTGGTTTTCATGGCCTTCATGTTGTCGATCATCGAGGGCATCAACGCCACCATCTGCGGCATCAGCGTGTCGAGGTGATCCATGACGGGCAGCAGGCTCTGGATGTCGTCGGTCATCGTGTCGATCCCGTCGAGGGCGTCGAAGACCGAACGCAGCGACCAGCACACGGGGATGTCGTAGCAATGCTTTTCCCAGTAGAAGTAGCTACGGATGGGCCGGAAGAAGTCCTCGAAATCGGCCATCTTGTTCCGTAGGTCTTCGATGTCGATGGTCATGTCGTGCATCTTTTGCACCATCACATGCATATCGTTGGACATCTGCACGGTGATGCTCTGCATCTTGACCATGCTGTCGATGGTCGACTGCATCATGTCGGCCTGGCGTAGCATGTCGGCCATCTGGTCCGCCTGATACTTCTGGTTCATCTGCTGGGTGACGGCCTGCATGCTGATCTGAAAGGGGATCGAGGTGTGCTCGATCGGCGTGCCCTGCGGCCGTGTAATGGCTTGCACGCGGCCGATTCCCGGCACCCGGAAGACCGACTTGGCAATCTTGTCGATGACCAGGAAGTCCGCCGAGTTACGCAGATCGTGATCGCTTTCGATCATCAGTACCTCGGGATTCATCCGCGCCTGCGAGAAGTGGCGATCCGCCGCCGCGTATCCCTCGTTGGCGGGTAGATCGGTGGGCAGGTAGGTGCGGTCGTTGTAGTTGGTGCGGTATCCCGGCAGGGTCAGCAGGCCGACGAGCGCCACTCCGATCGTCATCACCAGGATTGGTCCGGGCCAACGGACGACGAGCGCGCCGACCTTGCGCCACCCGCGAATCCGTTGCGTTCTGCGGGGTTCCAGCGTCTTGCCGAACCGGGTTGCCACCGAGATGACCGCCGGGCCCAGCGTCAACGCCGCCGCCACCACGACCACCATGCCGATGGCCAACGGGATGCCCAGCGTCTGGAAATACGGCAGGTTCGTGAAATGCAGGCAGAACGTCGCGCCGGCGATGGTCAATCCCGAGCCCAGCACGACATGTGCGGTACCGCCGAACATGTTGTAGTAGGCGTCTTCTCGCGACTCGCCGAGGGATCGGGCCTCCTGATATCGACCTATAAGAAATATCGCGTAGTCGGTGGCCGCAGCGATGGCCAACGTGACCAACAGGTTGGTGGCGAACGTGGAGAGCCCGATGATCTTGAAGTAACCCAGAAAAGCGACCATTCCGCGCGCGGCCGAGAGCTCGAGCACCACCATCACCAGCGTGAGCAGCACCGTGACGATCGACCGATAGACCAACAGCAGCATCGCGATGATCACCGTGAACGTGGCAGCGGTGATGACTTGCAGGCTGCGGTCGCCGGCCACGTGCTGATCCGCCGACAGCGCCGCAGGCCCGGTGACGTAGGCCTTTACCCCGTGGGGCGGGGGGACGCTCTTGACGATGTCTTGCACGGCCTCGACCGATTCGTTGGCCAAGGCTTCGCCCTGGTTACCGGCGAGGTAGACCTGAACGTAGGCGGCCTTGCCGTCGTTGCTCTGGGCACCGGCGCCGGTCAGCGGATCGCTCCACATATCTTGAACGTGCTCAACGTGTTTCGTGTCGGCGTCGAGCTTTTTGACGATCTGGTCGTAATAAGTGTGGGCGTCGGCGCCCAGTGGCTGTTGGCCCTCCAGGACGATCATCACCGAGCTGTTGGATTTGTACTCGTTGAACACCGCGCCCATACGCTTGGTCGCGACGACGGACTGGGCGTCGTCGGGAGCCATCGACACCGAGCGCATTTTGCCGACCTCGTCCAACTGGGGCACGGCTACGTTGAGCACACCGATGAGAGCGATCCAACCCAGGATGATGGGTATGCCGAACTTTCGGATGATCCGCGGGATCGACGGCCGCGCTTTGTGTTTCGCGACGGGGATGACATCTGTGCGGGCGTCGGCCGTGTCTTCAGTGGTTGTGCTCATGCGGATTTCACCAAGCAGAAGGTCAGGGCGTGAACGCCGTTAACTGTTTTCTCGTCCTTGACTTCGTCGTCGATGGTGATGCGGCACCCGAGGTAGTCGCCGTCGCTTTGGGCTGAGAGGTTCGGGAAGACCGAAGGGGCGGTTGTGCTTAGGACCAGCGTCCAGGGGAGCGGCGCGGCGTCGACCCGCGTCGGGTCGGCGTTGAGATCCAGGTAGTTCACGTTCGCGTGGCTTGCCGAACCGAAGACCTCGTACTTGACGACCTTGGGCTTGAACGGCTTGGAATCATCGAGCCGCGGGCTTGTCATCACGCCGGTGTCGTGGGCGCCGAAAAACGACTTGACCCGGACCACCGCGAAGCCGCCGACAACCACGACGGCCACAATCAACAGCGGCAACCACGCATTTCGCAGAGCCTTTGACGTCTGCACTTGGGTGATTCCCTTCCTTACCGCGCGACGGTGATGTGGTCGGCGAGAACGTTCCCCCCGGGCGGAATCGTGGCCGGGTGGGCGCGCGATTTACACCGCCCAGCAATGAAATTCGGCGATTGGCGTGATTCGTGCGCATCGACCCCCACCTCGCATTGCGGAGGCCTTCTCGAATACCGCAACCAGAGCATAGTACATGATGTGCATATCTTGCACATCATGCAATATTCAGGTGCGGTGTTTCAGATCACTTCGTGAAGATGCTGTTGACCAGCGCCGCGGCCCGCTCCACATAGGGCATCGGCGTGTCGTCGGAGTCTTTCGGCTTCCCGCTTGCCCACTTCTCGATGCCCGAACGCACGGCCGTCAACGCCAGCGCGGAGATCAGGGCGGCCATCTCGTCGTCGGGACGCATCGCCTGGCGGCGGACGATGATGTCGGTCAATTGGTTCTGGAATCGCTCCAGCTCGGCCAGGAATGCCGCCAGCACCGCGGGGGAGGTCTTGGCGAGTTCGAGCATGCCGGTGGCCTGCTCGCGCCGTGGCGGCGTGTCACGGAGATGATGCGCGGCCAGGGCGATCAGCTCCGCCAACACCACCGAGTAGGGGGCGGGTCCGGCGGCGACGAAGTCCGCGGCCAGCTCGGGCGGGAGGTCCGAGGGCCCATAGGCGATCGCGGACTCCTTGTTCGGGAAGTAGTTGAAGAACGTGCGCGTCGACAGTCCGGCTTCGACGCAGATTTCCTCGATGGTCACCTTGTCGAAGCCGCGTTCTTGTGCCAGGCGCACCGCGGCGTCGCGGATGTCCGCGCTGGTCTGGCGGCGACGGCGCTCGCGCAGACCCACCTGATTGGTCATAACCCTATAGTTGCACGTTCTGCACACTTTGCAGTCAACTGGCGCCCAGTGAATTCGGCTGGACCGCTGACGGCCCTGCCGGCACCGCACGGGCTCCCGGCCGCCGGCATCACCGAAAACCATTCAACGGCAATGCGATTCGATGTCAGGGGGACAGGTTTCCGGTGGGCGCGGCGAGGGCGGCCCATAGGTGATCGCGTTGGCTGGCGAAGAAGTTCACCGATATCGGAGCCTTGTCCGCGATCTGGTCGAACGCATGAAATGCGCCCGGGACGATCTCCTCGTGGACGCTGACACCCGCCTCGCGTAAGCGTCGCGCGTACTCGAGACACTCCTGATAGAACAGGTCCAGCGTCCCGACACCGATCCACGCCGGCGGCAGGCCGGTCAAATCTTCCCGGCGCGCCGGCACCGCCTCCTTCGGGTCCGCGCCGTCGAGGTACCAGCGCCAGGCCAACTGGTTGTCGGATTCGGTCCACATGATCCGCTTCAGACCGTCGCGTGTGGTGCCCGTGCGATCGTCGAGCATCGGATAGACGAGCATCTGGTACGCGAGTTTGACGTCGCCGCGATCGTGCGCACGCTGTGCCACCGCGGCCGCGAAATGTCCACCGGCACTTGCCCCGCCGACGGCGACGCGATCGGGGTCCACCCATGGCTGGCGCGCC
This sequence comes from Mycobacterium sp. IS-2888, assembly GCF_001954215.1. Classification (NCBI taxonomy): domain Bacteria; kingdom Bacillati; phylum Actinomycetota; class Actinomycetes; order Mycobacteriales; family Mycobacteriaceae; genus Mycobacterium; species Mycobacterium sp. IS-2888. Next base: position 55,631 of record NZ_MBET01000026.1, on the reverse strand, counting down.
AGCCACCGCAGCGCCGCATAGCAGTCTTCCACCGGTGTGGGATACGGATGTTCGGGAGCGAGTCGATATTCGACCGCCGCCACCGCGACACCGGTGAGGCGGGACAGCTTGCGGCAGTACTTGTCGTCCTGCACGGCGGTCCCCATGATCGTGCCGCCGCCGTGGATCCACAGCAGCGCCGGCGCCCGATCGGGAAGGCCCGTCGGTCGATGGAGGCGGACCTTGACGTGTTCGTCGACCGCGACCACCGGTATGTTGCGGAGTCGGCCCGCGTTGCCCATCAGCAGCATCAGCGCCCGCTGGACTCTGTAGCCGCGGTGCAGGGCATACCCCCGGGGCAAGAAGGGGGCCACCTTGCGCAAGCCGGGATCCAACGCCCGCCGTGACGTGAAGGGTTTGTCGGACGATCTTCTTGCCATGGATGCCCTCTGCTCCGGTGCCAGGCCACGTTGACCATACACAGCGGAAACAGCCTCGATGCAGGAATTCGCCAGGGACGGCGCAGCCGTCAGGGCCGCTCGAGGTCGAGCAGAACGCGCTTGGCGTCGGGCCCGCCGCGGTACGCACCGACGGCTCCGTCGGATCGGATCACCCGGTGGCACGGCACGACGATCGGGATCGGGTTCGTCGCGCACGCGGTGCCGACGGCGCGCACCGCCTTGGGAGAGCCGGACAGCCGGGCCAGCGTGGCATAGCTGGTGGTGGTGCCGTAGCCGATGTCGGCGTTGAGGCGTTCCAGCACCGTGCGCCGAAATCCCTGCGACAGCGACCAGTCCAGCGCGACGTCGAAGCTTCGGCGCCGGCCGGCGAAGAATTCCTCGAGTTGCCGCGCAACCGGATCCAGCCGCGCGGGCGCCTCCAGCACTCGCGGGCTGATGCGTGCGGAGAGGTTCTGCAGCACGGCGTCGGGACTTTCGTTGGCGAATGCGACCCGCAGCAAGCCGAGTGGGGTCGCCGCCAACAGCAGCGGGCCGAGCGCGGAATCCACTGTGCGATAGGCGATGTCGAGTAGATCCCCGTTCTGGGCGTCCCTTTCCAGGCGCACGTGCAGCCGCTTGAGATGAGCCGGGTCAACGGGGAAGTGCCGGGACAGGCTTGGTGTGGTCATCGATTTTTCCTTGCTGTGTCGAGAAGCGGATAGGTGCGTCGCAGTGTGGCGATCCCGTCGGCGGCGGCGCGCCGAGCGGCGGCCTCGCTGCTGTCGAGGATCAGCGCGATCTCCGCATAAGGAAGACCGGCCAGGTAGTGGTAGGCCACCGCCTGGCGTTGTTTGGGTGGTAGCGCGCCGACCGCGGCGTCCAGGTCGAGGTCGTGGCTATCTGCCCGCTCGGAGGCGGGGACGTCGGGCGGGTCGGCGACCGGGACGGCCCGGCGTGATGCTGTGCGGGTGATGTCGATGGCCTTGCGATGCGCGATCGTCACCAGCCACGCCTCGATGTTGGCCTCGGGCGGCAGCCGCGGGTAGGCCTTCAAGGCGGCCAGGAAGGTGTCCGACCATGCGTCATCGGCGTCGCTGTGGCCGACCACCGCGCGAACCACGCGCAGCACCGTGGCGCCGTGCCGTGCCACAACGGCCTCGAACGGCGGCTTCGGATGCCGGCGGGCCATCACCCCGACATCACCGGCGGGCTCGGGTATGCATTCGCGCTCCTCCGTACGGATTAAACAACTCAACTATGAAGACGTCGGCGTGCCACGGAATGTGAGAAACGATTGGATCCGCCGCGCCTGGGCACCCTGGTGTCCGTGCAGACGGTCGAGTACGCCCCGGAACGATTGGCCGATGTTTACGGCGACGCGACGCAACCCGCGGTCTTGCTGTGGCACGGCATGCAGTCCGATGCGCGCACTGTTGTACGGCCCCTTGCCGGTTTGCTCGCCGGCCACGGCGTTGCGGTGGTCGTCCCGGATTGGAACTCCCATGCGCACGACGGCGGCCGCGCGGACTTGTTGCGATCGGTGGACTTCGTCCGGCAGCGAGCCAGCGACACGGGCGGCATCGTGCTTGTCGGGTGGTCTTTAGGAGGCGCGGCCGCGGCGGCCCTGACGCTCGACGCCGAACAGTTCGAAATCGTTGTCGCCCATACGGTTTGCCTCGCAGGCGCTTTCATGGTCCCCGATCCCATTTCGGGCAAGACCCTCACCGATGCATTGCCTTCTGCGCGTGTCGGCGCGCCGTTTACGTTGTTGCACGGCCTCGCCGACGACGCGGTGCCGGTGGCAGCGAGCAAGGCCTTCGCCGACGGCCTCGAACGGATCGGCTGGCCGGTGGATTTGGTGGAGCTGGAAGCCGATCATGGGTCGATCGCCGGCGCGGTGTACGACCCGCTCGCCGATCGCTACGAGCCGGCGGAGGGCGGAGTGGCTCACGATGTGGCCGGCGAGGTCGCCGCCCGGATCGCAGCGATACACGGTCGTTGATCGATCTCACGCTTTCGGCTCGGTCGTCGTTTACCCAGAAGGAGGGAAAACGATGACAACACGACACACGGTGATCGACAGTCCGCTGGGCGAGCTGACACTCGTCGCCGACGGCGACGCCCTGACCGGTGTGTATTTCCGGCAGCACTGGCACCCGCCCACGACAGACAGGCTGGGCAGCTACGTCGAGGCAACCGCCGACGAGTTGTTCGACCGCACCAAAAACCAGCTCGACGAATACCTCGCCGGGAAGCGGATCGAGTTCGATCTTCCCGTCGTAGCGACAGGCGCCCCGAACGACCGGCGAATCTGGGACCTGCTGCCCGGCATCGCCTATGGCCAGACCGCCACCTACGGTGAGTTGGCTGCCAAATTGGCCGACGGCACCACCGCATACGACGTCGGCCAAGCCGTCGGGCGCAACCCGCTCAGCATCGTGGTGCCCTGCCACCGCGTCGTCGGAAAGAACGGCGCCCTAACCGGTTACGCTGGCGGCCTGAAGCGCAAGCGATTCCTGCTGGATCTCGAGGAGCCGACGCCCGCGGCGGCCGGCAGGTTGTTTTGATGCCGTCGACGTGGTGCCGGCGCGTCGACGGCGCCGACTGGGACGCGGTCGCCGCGGAGATGGACGATGTCGGCGGCGCACTGCTCCCACGGCTGCTGACCCCACGCGAGTGTGGCAAGGTCCGTGAGCTCTACCCCGACGACAGCCTCTTTCGCGCGACGATCGACATGGGTCGTCACCGCTATGGGCAAGGCGAATATCGCTACTTTCAACAGCCCTACCCACACCCGATCGAAGCGCTGAAGCAAGCTCTCTACCCCCGGCTGCTGCCCATCGCCCGCGACTGGTGGACCAAACTGCGTCGCGAAGCCCCGTGGCCCGACACCCTCGACGAATGGTTGGACATGTGCCATCGCGCCGGCCAAACCAAGCCCACTGCTCTGATGCTCAAGTACGGGCCCGGGGACTGGAATGCCCTGCACCGAGACCTCTACGGAGACCTGGTCTTTCCGCTGCAGGTCGTCATCAACCTCAGCGAGCCGGGCGCGACGCACACGGGTGGCGAATTCCTGCTCGTCGAGCAGCGGCCTCGGGCGCAGTCACGCGGCACGGCCACTACGCTGCCGCACGGCCACGGCTACATCTTCACCACTAGAGAACGACCGGTCCGCTCGACGCGCGGATGGTCGGCCGCCCCGGTCCGCCACGGAGTGTCGGCGGTCCGCTCCGGCGAGCGCTACACCCTCGGGTTGATCTTTCACGACGCCGCCTGAAAGGCGCTTCGTTTCGGGCACCATGATGCTCATGGAGCTTTACGACGTCATGCGCACGACGCCCGCGGTGCGCGAATTCACCGACGACCCGCTGCCCGACGACATTCTCGAACGGATACTCGACAGTGCCCGCTTCGCGCCGACGGGCGGCAATCGCCAGGGCGTACGCGTCATCGTGCTTCGCGATCGGTACACCCGGTCGGCATTGGCGGACCTGGGGCTTACCGCCGCCCGCCGCTATACCGCCCAGCTCGCCAAGGGCGAATCACCGTGGAATCCGTTGCAGCCCAGCGCCATAGACCGATCAACGATCGAGGCGACCGAGCCGCCGCCGCAGATGTCGGCCCCGCTGCGCGAAGCGCCCGTGACGCTGGTGATCTGCTTGGATCTCGCCGTCGTCGCCGCAACCGATCAAGACCTCGATCGCATCGCCGTCGTACCCGGCGCGTCGGTGTACCCGTTCGCGTGGAACGTGTTGCTGGCCGCGCGCAACGAGGGCTACGGCGGTGTGCTCACAACGATGGCCGTGGCCGAGGAACCACGCGTCAAAGAGCTTCTCGGTGTGCCCGACACGTTCGCCATCGCCGCGATCCTGCCGCTGGGCAAGCCGGTGCGCGAAGTCACGAAGCTGCGGCGACGGCCCGTCGCCGAGTTCGCTACCTGCGAGCGCTTCGATGGCCCGCCGTTCGCTGGCTGAACAAGGCGGCGTGCGCGCGCCGGAATGGCTCTCGGTACGCTTGAACGGATGTGTGGAGCCACCGGTGAGGTGCGACTCGACGGCCGCGTCCCAGATGTAGCGGCGGTTGCAGCGATGGCTGAGGTCATGGCGCCGCGGGGGCCGGACGGGGCGGGTGCCTGGTCACAAGGGCGGGTTGCCCTAGGTCATCGTCGCCTCAGAATCATCGATCTGACCGAGCACGGCGCCCAACCGATGGTCGATTCCGACCTGGGCCTGGCGCTGGCCTGGAACGGCTGCATCTACAACTACAAGGAGCTCCGTCGCGAACTCGAGGGTTACGGCTACCGCTTCTTTTCCCACAGCGACACCGAGGTGCTGATCAAGGCCTACCACCGCTGGGGCGACGACTTCGTGAGCCACCTGATGGGGATGTTCGCGTTCGCCATCGTTGAACGAGACAGCGGCCGGGTGTTGTTAGGTCGCGACCGGCTCGGGATCAAGCCTCTGTACCTGACCGAAGACGATCACCGGATCCGCTTCGCGTCGACTTTGCCGGCGTTGCTTGCCGGCGGCGGCGTGGACACCAGGATCGACCCCGTCGCGCTGCACCACTACATGACGTTTCATTCCGTCGTGCCGGCACCGCTGACCATCCTGCGTGGAGTTCGCAAGGTCCCGCCCGCGTCGCTCGTGGCCATCGAGCCCGACGGCAAACGCACTACCACCACGTACTGGACGCCGGACTTCACGAGGCGAGCCGACCGCGCGGACTGGTCCGAACGCGACTGGGAGGACGCCGTGCTGTCCTCACTGCGGGTCGCGGTCAAGCGCCGCCTCGTCGCCGACGTGCCGGTCGGCTGCCTGCTGTCCGGCGGTGTCGACTCCAGCCTGATCGTCGGGCTGCTCGCCGAAGCCGGGCAGCACGGCCTGTCCACCTTTTCCATCGGCTTCGAATCCGCCGGCGGCGTCCAGGGTGACGAGTTTCGCTGGTCGGACATCATCGCCGAACGTTTCGGCACCGACCATCATCAGATCCGCATCGGGACGGACCGCATGCTGCCCGCGCTCGACGGGGCGATCGCCGCGATGAGCGAGCCGATGGTCAGCCACGACTGCGTCGCCTTCTACCTGCTCAGCCAGGAGGTGTCCCGTCATGTCAAGGTCGTGCAGTCGGGTCAGGGCGCCGACGAGGTGTTCGCCGGCTATCACTGGTACCCGCCGATGCAGTCACCCGCCGCGGCCACCCTGGATGGCGCGGTCGCGCAATATCGCGGTGCCTTCTTCGATCGCGATGCGGAAGGCGTTGCGGCGCTTCTCGGGCCAGGCAACGCGGCCCCGGGTGATCCCAGCGTGCGTTTTGTCACCGAGCATTTCGCGCAGGCCAATGCCGATACCGGCGTCGACCGTGCGCTCCGGCTGGATACGACGGTGATGTTGGTGGACGACCCGGTCAAACGGGTGGACAACATGACGATGGCCTGGGGGCTGGAGGGCCGGGTTCCCTTCCTAGACCACGAGTTGGTCGAGCTCGCGGCGACCTGCCCGCCGGAGCTGAAGATCGCTCAAGGCGGCAAAGGAGTTCTCAAAGAGGCCGCGCGGCGGGTAATCCCGTCGGAAGTCATCGATCGGCCGAAGGGGTATTTCCCGGTGCCCGCCCTGACTCACTTGGAAGGCCCGTACCTCGACTTGGTTCGCAATGCACTGTATTCGCCTGAGGCCAAGGAACGCGGGCTATTCGACACAGACGCGGTCGATGCGCTCCTGGCCGACCCCAACGGCAAGCTCACCCCACTGCGCGGCAATGAGCTCTGGCAGATCGCGTTGCTCGAACTCTGGCTGCAGCGCCACGGTGTGACGGGATCTGCGGCGTGACCGCCATCGAACCGTCGGAGGAGAATCCCGAGGCGATCACGCTCAGCCTGCACGATGCGTCGCCGGACCACCTGGCGAAGGCGATGGCCGAGGACGTCGAGCTCGAATTGGGCTGGGGGCGGCTGATTTTCGGCCAGACTTTCGTCGATGCCGGCAAGCTGACCGAGACGTTGCGACGGGAAGCGCCGGGGCGGCGGGACATCTGCATCTACGCCCACGAGTCTCACGTGGTGGTCGCCGGATCCCCGAGCGAGCTCTTTATCGATCCCAGCCACACCTATCGGCTGCGCTTCGGCGAATCCGATCAGGAAGACTTGACACCCTCCCCGCTCGGCGTGACCGTCCGTACGCTGAACGATCCGGACGACGCCGACGCGATGAACCGCGTATTCGTGCGCTGCGGAATGGTTCCCGCGCCCGTCGAAACGATTTGGGACAACCACCAACACGTGGAGGCGGTGACATATCTACTCGCGGTGCGCGACAACGACGGCGCGGTGGTGGGCACCGTCACCGGTGTCGATCATGAGTTGCTCTTCAAGGATCCGGAGCGCGGATCCAGCCTGTGGACACTGGCCGTCGACCCCGCCGCGGCGCTTCCCGGCATAGGCGAAGCCCTGACCCGGGCTTTGGCCGAGCACTTCCGCAGGAAGGGTCGCGCCTACATGGATCTGTCGGTGGCGCACGACAATGCCGGCGCCATAGCGCTTTACGAGAAGCTGGGCTTTCGACGAGTTCCGGTGCTGGCCATCAAGCGGAAGAACGCGATCAACGAACCGCTGTTCACGCCGCCGCCCGAGACGGTCGAGGACCTCAATCCCTATGCGCGGATCATCGCCGACGAGGCGCTGCGCCGCGGCATCTGGGTAGAGGTCCTCGATGCCGAAACGGGCGAGATGCGACTGGCGCACGGCGGCCGCACCGTGATCACCCGGGAATCGCTGTCGGAGTTCACGTCGGCGATCGCGATGGCCCGCTGCGACGACAAGCGTTTGACGCGACGCCTTGTATCCGAAGTGGGCATCACGGTGCCTCGTGCCCGGCTGGCCACGTTCGACAAGAGCGACTTCGATTTTGTGACCGAGGTCGGGGAGGTTGTCGTCAAGCCGACGCGCGGCGAGCAAGGCAACGGCATCACCGTCGGCATCACCGCAGACGATGGTCCCGATGAGCTCACCGCCGCACTGAGACGGGCGCTAGCGGAATACCACGAGGTGCTGATCGAGGAGCGGGTGCGCGGCGACGATCTCCGGTTGGTGGTGATCGACGGCCGGGTGATCGCCGCCGCGCTGCGGATGCCGCCCGAAATCATCGGCACGGGTGACCACACGGTGCGGGACTTGATCGCTGCCGAGAGTCGGCGGCGGTCCGCGGCCACCGGCGGTGAGTCCCGGATCCCGCTCGACGAGGTCACCGCGGCGACGGTCGCCGAGGCGGGTTGGACGCTTGACGATGTGCTGCCGAAGGGGACTCGACTGCGCGTTCGCCACACCGCCAACCTGCATCAGGGCGGCACGATCCACGACGTCACCGCCCGGGTGAATCCGGAACTATGTCATGTCGGGGTGGCGGCCGCCGCGGCGATCGGTATCCCGGTGACCGGCATTGACCTCATCGTGCCGGACGTGGCCGGCACCGAATACGCCTTCATCGAGGCCAACGAGCGCCCGGGGCTGGCCAACCACGAACCGCAGCCCACGGCCGCGGCCTTCCTTGACTATCTCTTTCCCAGTCAGCCGGGCAATCCGCTGGCCTGGACTCCCGAAGAGGCCCAGCACCCGCGCGACTGACGTGATTTGTATTGCCGTGCGCACCAAGCGAATTCATCACTGTGACGATTCGGCGGGGTAGCGGGGCCTGCACGTCGAGTTAGCTTGTGCTAACTTGACCGCCTACGCGTTGGGGGTAGGGGGCTGGGCGTATGGCCGCGCCTATATGGATGGCCGCACCGCCGGAGGTGCATTCGGCACTGCTGAGCGCTGGGCCCGGTCCGGCATCGTTGCTTGCGGCGGCGGACGCATGGAGCGCCTTGAGCACGGAATATGCCTCGGTGGCCGAGGAGGTCACCGCGGTGTTGGCCAGTGTGCTGGCGGGGGCATGGGAGGGGCCGACCGCGGAGTCATATGTGGCCGCCCACGTGCCGTATCTGGCGTGGTTGATGCAGGCCAGCGCCAACAGCGCTGCGGCTGCCGCTCAGCATGAGACGGCGGCGACGTCCTACACCGCCGCATTGGCGGCCATGCCGACGCTGGCCGAGCTGGCCACCAACCACATCGTCCACGCTGTGTTGGTGGCGACCAACTTCTTTGGGATCAACACCCTCCCGATTGCGCTCAACGAGGCCGATTACGTGCGGATGTGGATCCAGGCCGCGACCACGATGAGCACTTATGAAGCGATGTCTAGCGCGGCGGTGTCGTCGACTCCACCGACCACGCAGCCGCCCGTGGTGGTGAACCCGGTGTCGACCTGGCTCAACTCCGTGACCAGTGCCGTCCAAACCGCTGAGCAACTCGCCCACGACGCATCCACACTGAACCTGTCCGACCTGGGGTCGGCGATCCTGAACTTGATCCAAAACTTCAGCATCGCGGCCTTCATGGCGGATCCGATCGGGTACTCGCAGCAGGTCGTCGAGTCCTTCGTGGGGCAGTTCCCTCTGCTGTCGGACCTGTATTTCGGGTTCGGCGGCGACCACGTCTTCGAATTCGCGGCCGATCCGGTGGGTTTCGTCGAGAACATCATCAATAAATTCCTCGCGGATCCGGCGACGGCACTGAGCAATCCGTTTTTGTTGGTCCTGAGTCCCGACGATTTTGCATCGATCGGCTACAGCGCTTTTTCTCCGTTCATCCCCGCGGCGGTCGCTCCCGTCGGGGCGGTGGGCGGCATCGCCGGATTCGCGGAGCTGGCTCAGCCGACCGCCCTGACTGGCGCGCCGCCACCCGCAATCGCACCGGCGGTCCCGCCCGTGGTGGCCGCGCCCGCCGCGTTGCCGCTTGCCGGGATGGCTCCCACCGCAGGCGCACCGGCCGTCGCCCCTGGCGCGGCCCCGGCGCCCGCACCCGCGGTGAGTACGGTCGCCACGCCGGCGGCTCCAGCGCCGGTAAGCGCGGGCGGGACGGGTTTCATGCCCCCCTACGCCGTCGGGCCTCCCGGCATCGGCTTCGGCTCCGGGCAGGGCGCTAGGGCTAGCTCCAGCGCGAAAACGCAAGCGTCGCAGCCGGATAGCGCTGCGGCGGTCTCCGCGGCGGCCGCGCGAGAGCGGGTCCGGGCCCGGCGGCGGCAGGCCGCGAAGCAGCGCGGGCACCACGACGAGTTCATGGATATGGATGTCGAGGTTGATCCCGACTGGGCTGCGCCGTCGGGCGAGCCACCGGTCGTCTCGACCGCGGCGTCGGAGCGCGATGCAGGGCCCTTGGGATTTGCGGGGACGCTATCGAAGGGCAGTGGCGAGCCGACGGGGTTGACCACGCTGTCCGGCGACGAGTTCGGCGGGGGACCGACGGCGCCCATGCTGCCAAATACGTGGGATCACGACGGTCCCGGGGAAAAGGACTGAACCACAACACAATTCGTCACACTGACGAATCGAGGTCGATGTCTCAGGCGGAAAGGGCGCGTCGGGGGAGTCGTAGCGCGGCGACTACGCTGTGGCCTCATGGTCGAGCACCTGCCCCCCGTCCGCACTCTGCTGTCCGGCCTAGTAATGGTCGAGTCAGCCCGGTGGCACGAGGGTCGATTGTGGTTCGCCCACTGGGGTGTGGGTGAGGTTGTCGCCGTCGACATGGACGGCAGGGCTGAGGTGATAGCCGAGGGGCCGCCCCAGATGGGTTGGTCGATCGACTGGCTGCCCGACGGGCGCCTGATCACGACCGGTCCGACTGTGACTCGGCACGAACCCGATGGGGAGACGGTGACGCAGTGCGAGCGGGGCGGCAATGAGATCGTGATCGATCCGCGGGGCCACATGTATGTCAACGGCTTCGACTTCGACTTCCTCGGCGGCGGCACACCAGAGCCCGGCTGGATCAACCTCGTCGCGCCCGATGGCACCTATCGTCAGGTTGCGGGTGACATCGAGTTCCCCAACGGCATGGTCGTGACGCCCGACGGATCCACCTTGGTAGTCGCCGAGTCATTCGCCGGAAGGCTGAGCGCATTCGTCATTCAGGACGACGGTTCACTTTCGGACCGCCGGGTGTGGGCCGAGGGGCTGGGACCGGACGGCATCTGTATCGACGCCGAGTCGGCGATCTGGTCCCAGACCGCTGACGTTTTTTCGCATACGGGCGATCCGGATGCTCCCGCTGGCGCGTGCGTGCGGGTGCTCGACGGCGGCGAGATCACCCATCGCGTCGAGACCGAGCTGCCCTGCTTCGCCTGCACCCTTGGCGGCCCCGACGGTCAGCACCTTTTCTTGCTCTGCAACGAATTCGAAGGTGTCGACCAGCTGGAGGCGGTGCAGGCCCGCCGGTCCGCCCGGATATTCGTCACCGAGGCGCCTGTCCCGAGGGCAAGCTGAGGTCACGGTATCCCTTGCGGCCCAGGGCATTTCGTCACAGTGACGTATTAATGGTGCCGCGGCCAGGCGCGGGGACGGGCGGTCGAATGGCGGCTTCACGGATTGCCGTCCACCTCCAAGGCGGTCACCTGACATCCGAACCATCCACGCGCTCTGTGGCTTTCTTCGGCACAGTGCATTCCGGGTGGGTCCGGGGCGGGATGGCACCGATGCCGGCGGTATCCGATCACCGGGGATGCAAAGTTCTTTCAAACCACATGCGACCTGGACATGCATTTACCGATAAGCGACATTATGTCAAGTCGGCCAGAGGCTGGTGCCGCCGCGCCTGATCCCACCCCGCTATCCCTCGACGGTCTTCTTTAGGCCCGACAGCATCGAATTCCAGTTCGCCTCGGCTCGGTTGGCTTCGTCCGGGCTGGCGTTGTTGTCCTGGGACAGCTTCACCCGGGTGCCTGAATTCGTCGGCGTCAGTTCGTAGGTGAGTGTGTGGTAGTTCTCGGGCTTGTCGGGCAGGCCGGTCATCGGGCTGAAATGCGTGACTCGCAGCAGATGCGGCTCCTCCACGTCGATAACCGACCCCTTGTCCTGGTACGCGGTTCCGTTATATTCGCCGGACCATGTGATAGGGCTACCTGGTTTCCAGTCGGTATCCACGTGGGTTCCGAAGAAGTACTTTTCCACGATCTCCGGATCAGTCAGCGCCTGCCACACCCGCTCAGCGGGTGCGTTGATGTCGACTTCAGCGGTGGCTGTGAACGTCATCGAGGGACCTCCTCTTCTAGATATATGACTGAGTCATATATCGACTACCCTGTAACGCGAAGAGAGAAACCAGGCGGCGGATGCGATGGACAACCACGACGGCGAGCAGCTGATCAACTGGGTCGCGGTAGCTGCGCTCGCCATCAGCGACGCCATTTACGACTCGCTCGAAGCGTCGACCCGACAGGATCGCAGCGCCGCCGTAGCGCTGGTCGCGTTGGCGGATCTGGCGCACGCGGGATCCGTTCAGTCGTTGAGCTCGATGATGGGTGTCACTCACTCGGGTTGCGTCCGGATCGTGGATCGACTGGCTCGCGACGGGCTCGTTGACCGCGGGCCCGGTGCGGACGGCCGCACACGCTCCCTAGCGCTGACAGCCGAAGGACGACGACTTGCGCACCGGCTGCGACGCGCTCGCCACGACGCGGTCGTCGCCGCGCTCAGGCGGCTCAGTGGCGAGCAACGGAATCAGCTTCGCGGGATAAGTCGTGCGGTCGTTGCGACGTTGGCGCACGACCGACTCGAACATCGCCGAACTGGGCAGTCACCGGGCGGCGGTTGGCTGTGCCGGCTATGTGATGCGGCAGCCTGCGGGCGCGATGTCGGTCAGTGCCCAGCCGCGAACGTGGCCCACGGGCGTGATGCATGAACAGAGCCGCAACCGATCAGTGCTTGCGCTTCCCTGTCAACTGCCGACCGTCCACCGATTTCGGCTGCCGCCCAAGGCGTTCCGCGTACTCCGGGTCGAGCAGGCGGTCTTCGTGTGTTGCGGTCTTCGAGGCCAGACGGGGCGAGCCTTCCGTGCCGTATCCGCTGCTAACCCATTGTTAAGATCGTGGCCGCGGCGACGCCAATCACCGTTACAAGAGCCACCAAAATCACCGCGATCGCCGCGCGCACGATCTCTTCTTCCGTGAGTCGCCAGCGCGGCTTCGATTCGACGAGAACGGTGTCCCCTCGACGGGCAATTGCGTTCACTTTTGCGACCGCCAAGAAGACATCGTCACGCCCGTCGGTCGCGTCCTTGTCGACTGGGTTGTGCGCGGCGATTGCGGTGGTCATATCAGCCCCCGGGCGTACGAACGCCGATCGGCGTTATTAGGTAGGGAGGTCGAAAGGTTCGGCCTTCTCGTATATCCGAAGATACGAGTGCGAGATCACGATTGCGGTAACGCTCCTTAACGGTCACAGCACACAACGCGGTGCAGTCCCCGCATGATCACCTCGACAAGACCATCGAATTGTTTCGACGTCGTCGCGTCGGCCTCGAGGTGGGCCAGCATGCGGTAGACCAGGGCGCGATTCAGTCCAATTGCTACGCCGAGCCATTCGCGCGCCGTGTCCGAGGTCATAGCCGAACGGTCACCGTTTGGTATCCGTTTGGGAGCGCAACCGCGTTTCGGCTGGCGCAGCCCTATCGGTAACAACAGTCACATCGTTAACATCGCGCGATGCACAGTTTGCCCCCGCTGGCCAGCGACGTGCGACTGCGAGCGCCTTCTCGGCGCGACGCGCTGCGCTACGCAATAGCGTTGGCCGGTTTGGGTGTCGGATCATTAGGCTGCGGGATGCCGGCGGCGGCCGCCGCCGCTCCTCCCCAGCTGGTCGACTTCGCCGCGCGCCAAATTCCTGCGCAGCAGATTCGAGCTGCCGGCTATAGCGGTGTGGTCACCTACGTTTCGGAGTCGCGTCCTGGCTCATCGTTTGGCGCCAAGCCGATCACTCGGCCCTACGCCGACTCATTGAAAGCCGCAGGCCTGGTAATCGTCAGTAACTACCAATACGGCAAACCGGGTGGGTCGGCACCGTCGGACTTCACGCGCGGCTACGCCGGCGGCATCGCGGACGCGCGCACCGCCTGGCAGCTGCACACCGCCGCGGGCGGCAGCCAAGGTGCACCGATTTTCTTCACCATCGACGAGGACATCAATCGCGACACCTGGAATCGCAGCGCGCTGCAGTGGTTTCGCGGAATCAACTCGGTTCTTGGGGTTCAACGCACGGGGGTCTACGGAGGCGTGAGGGTGTGTGAGTGGGCCGCGGCCGATGGCGTTGTCGGGTCTTCGAGCACACCTGGTCGCCGTTGGGTTTGGCAAACTCGCGCCTGGTCCGGCAATCAGGTCCACCCTGCCGCTGTTCTCTACCAGCGAGTCGTGAGCACCTCGTCCAATCCCGGGCCAAAGGTCGGCGGACTCGAAGTCGACGTCAACGATGTCCTGGCTTCCGATTGCGGCCAGTGGAACCTCCATGCGAACCATCCCAGTGGCGATGTGCGGTAGTGGCGAGATCGCTGAACGCCTGATTCGGGCTATAGCCCGGATGGTACGACCTTGCCGTTCACCGTCACCTCGACCTGGCCGGTCTTCGGGTTGTACTCGATCTTGCCATGCTCGAAGTTCGACACGACCAGATCGCCGACGGTGTTCGCGTCGCTGGTGGGCAAGCCCAGCGGACCTGCCGAGCCGTTGGTGCCGGTGACCGCGGGCGTGCCGTCCGGGTCGCGTGGGACATTCCACGCCTCCCGGATCTTGCCCACGGTGATGTATGCAGGCGTGCCGGCCGCGCCGTTCTTGGCGGTGATCACGCCGCCCTGGAACTGCTGGAACACCACGCCGCTCTCCCGTGTCCCCGCGTTGCGGTCACCCGTCAGCGGCTTGCCGAGGGCCTTCTTCTGATCCTCGGTTGCCGCCGAGTACTTGGCAGCGATCGGGCCGGTCAGAGTCACCTCGACGTCGCTCTCCCCGATCAGCTTCACCTCGGTGGGTGGCGCCGGGGTTTTAGACGTGGAGGTGCCGCTCGCCCCGACCTGAGACGGTGGCGACGCGTCGACGCTGTTGCCATTGCTGCAGCCGACAGTGATCAGCGCGACGGCGGCCAGACCGACGACTGCCGGGTGGCGGTATGCGATCGTTCTCATGAGCTTTCCTCCTAGCGTCTTGCTGTGGTGTGGGTCGAGTCGCCCCTTATCCCCCTGCCCGACCGGGACCACGACCGAACCACCTGAGTGGCGCAGGCGGCCGCGGTCGTCGTAGCTCCGAACGACCTTACGGCGCGGTCATAGCCGGCGAGGCAGAGCACCTGAGGAGGGATCACGGTGCTCGATGAAGTCCACCATGGGCTCGGCGGCCGCGTCCCGTGACCCTCCCATCGATGGTTTGAAATTCGGAGCTCTGGATAGACCTCACCTGTGAATCGGCTGCTGCCATTCGCCAGGCGGCACACTCACGAAGGGAGCCCGACGTGGCGTTCTCACACATTGCATCGAAAACAATGACAGCAACGGCCGCACTGGCGGCGGCCGGAATCCTCGCGGCGACGCCGGCATTCGCCGATCCGCAAGTGCTGCAATTCGGCCAGATGGCAGAGCTGTCCAGCAATGGCGGCACTATCGACTACACCGTGAGCAACCTGCGGCCCAGCGGCCACAACGACGGCATCTGGTACTCCGACGTCACGGCCACAGGCGTAAGCGGTAACGCAACTCCGAACATCGCCGACTTCAACGCTCGGGCGGTCAACAGCTCAACGTTCGCGGTGATGAAGGGCAACCAGATCGACGGCCTTCCCGAGGGGCCACTCCCCCTAGGAAGCCCTGTTAAGGGGCGCATCTACTTCGACGTTCGCAACGGTACGAACCCTGACAGTGTCGTATACCGGGACGCCGGAGGCACTGACAAGGTCGTCTGGAAGGGCTAGCTAGCAACTCGATACGCGTCCCCGCCTTCGAGTGTGTCGGCCATCCCCTGGCAGCTGTTAGGCGGTGGCCGAATCGTCCCAGTCGTTCCGCTTCCACGCCTCCCCGCGCTACTCTTTGCCGATGATCGCGGGCGAGAAGGCGCCTGACTTCACTCTGCACGATCACACCGGTCAGCCTCGGACACTGGCGGCGCTCCTTTCCGACGGCCCGGTGGTGCTGTTCTTCTTCCCCTTAGCGTCTTCACCGATCTGTACAGCCCAGGCCTGTCACTTTCGGGACCTGAGCAACGAATTCGCCCGGGTGGGCGCCCAAAGGGTCGGCATCAGCACCGATACCGTCGACAAGCAGGCCCACTTCGCCCAGCAGCGGTCTTTCGACTATCCACTGCTGTCCGACGCGGACGGCGTGGTGTCCGAGCTGTTCGGGGTGCGCCGAGGCAGGCTCGCCAAGCTGCGTAGATCCGTCGTGGCGCGTGAGGCGACCCGGCGCGGCCGGCACAGCCGGCGCCGCGGCCTGCTGGCCCGGCTGCTGCCGGTCAGACGGACGACATTCGTCATCGACACCGACCGCACCGTACTCAAGGTCGTTTCCAACGAGCTGCGCGCATCGGTCCACGCCGACCAGGCCCTGTGGTTCTTGGAGCACCACAACGTGTCGCATGGTTCGCCGCATGTCCGGGAGAAGCACACCGACGCGCATCAGCAGTCGGAGGGCAACGGCGAACCGATCGGCGACTGGTTCACCGAATCGCAATCCGCGGACGAGCCGAGCCCGGTCCGGCCATACGCGCTGACGGCGGGTCGCACCGACTCTGGTGTCGAACTGCCACTCGAGGCGCGCATCGAAGCGCTCAACACCGCAGCGAAGCCGTCGCGCTGGCCGAGAAATGATGTGCGTGGCCAGATCCTGGCATGGTGCGCGGACAGCCCCTCGGTCGCGGAGATCGCTGCGCGTCTGGCCTTGCCGCTCGGTGCGACGCGGTTCCTGGTCGGCGACCTAGTGACGCAAGGCTATTTGCGGGTGCACGCCCCCCTCGGTGACTCGATGACGATCGACGAACGGCGTGAACTTATAAAGAGAACGCTGCGCGGCCTACGAGCACGCCACTCGGCTTGACGAAGTGTCCTCGCCCCTCACCCGCGTTCGATCACCGACACCGAACCGTGGTTGAGGTCGCTGGTGACGTACGCGAAGTGTGTGTTCGGGTCGACGGCGATGGCGAGCGGATTGTTGCCGACGGGAAGGATTCCGGTGACGGTGCGTTTAGCGGTGTCGATCACCGACACGGACGCACCGCTGTAGTTGGCCACGTACGCGGTCTTCGTCGGCGGGTCCACCGCCACACCGGCGGGGCGTTGTCCGACGGGCACACTCGCGGTGACAGCGAGACTGTTGGTGTCGACGAAGGACACCGACGCGTCGTCGCCGCTGGCTATATACGCAGTGTGCGATTCAGTATCGATTGCGATGCCGGCCGGGCGGCCGCGAAGCGCGACGGAACCGATGACGGTTCGGTTCGTCGTATCGATAACCGTCACTGTCGGATCCGCGGTGGTGACAAACAAGCGGTGCGCGGTCCGATCGATGGCCACCCGGCTCGGACCTTTCCCGGTGGGCACCGTCGCCGTCACGGCATGCGTCGTCGCGTCGATGACCGACACCGATGCGCTATCACCATTGGTGGCATAGACGACTCGGGCATCCGGGTCGACCACTACCCCACCGGGATGGATACCGACACCAATGGAGGCGACGACCTTATTGCTCGCGATGTCGATCACCGACACGGAGGAGTCGTCGTAGTTGGTGACGTAGATGGTCTTGCTCGACGGATCCGCCGCCAGCCCCACGGGGTGGCGTCCTACCGTGATGGTGGCTGTGACTGTGCGGCTGGCGGTATCGACCGCCGAGACGGAGTTGGAACCGGTGTTCGCGACGTAGACGCTGTGTTCGGCGGAGTCGACCGCGATGCCGAAGGCGCCGTTACCTACCCGGATTGAGCCGGCGATTGTGGGCGGACCACTCGGCGGTGCCGTGGCCGTCCCGCTCGGTGCCGAAGGTGTTACGGGTGCCAATGGTGGTACGGCGACCGCCGGGGATGCCGTCGTCCGCGTAGTTGCAGTCGTGGATGTGTGTGTGCGGAGAAGGTATACGCTCGCGCCCGCCAGGGCCACGATCACCGCGATCACCGCGGCGACTGCCCATGGCCGTCTGGCGCGTTTGAGGTTTCCCTCCACGAACTGGAATGTGTTGGGGGGCAACGGTTGCTGTATGTGCTCCGTTGGCTCACCGGCCGTGTGCGCCTGCACCGTCGAGTCCGGTCGGCGCATCGGCATGGTGATCGCGTCACGAGCGGCCCGTGCCATTTCCACCGGGGTGGCGTAGCGGCGGTCAGGGTCCTTGGCCATACCCGTGGCGATGACCGCATCGAACCCCGGTGGCGCGCCGCAGTCGGACGGTCGCGGCGGCGGGGCCGACAGATGCCCTGCCACTTGTTGCTCGATGCTGTCACCCGGAAACGGGGCGCCTCCCGTCAAGCACTCATACAGCACGCAGGCCAGCGCGTAGATGTCCGAGCGTGCATCGGCCTGACCGACACCGAAACGCTCGGGCGCCATGTAGCGCAGCGTGCCCACCACCACGTCCGTCCCCGTCAGACCCGTCTCGCCCACCGCGCGCGCGATCCCGAAATCGATCAGATACGCAAAATCGTTGTCGTCGAGCAAGATGTTGGAGGGCTTGATATCCCGATGCACCAATCCGATCTTGTGCGCGGCGTACACGGCGTGGGCCAGCTGCTCGACGATGTGGACCGCGCGTGCGGGTGGCATCGAACCCGAGGCCAGCACGGTTGCCAGGTCGCGGCCCTCGATCAGCCGCATGTCGACAAATAGCCGCCCGTCGATCTCGCCGTAGGTGTGAATCGGCACTATGTGAGGGTCGTTTAACCGTGCGGCTGCGTGGGCCTCGCGACGGAATCGCTGTTGAAACGTCCTGTCCGCAGCAAAATGCGCGGGAAGCACTTTCAGCGCCACGATCCGATCGGTGACGGTGTCATAGGCTCGCCAGACCTCACCCATGCCACCTCGGCCAAGCAAGTTGATTAGCCGGTACTGGCCGAACGGGGTCCCTTCCACCGAAACCTCCCGACAGCAGCGAGCCAGCAACACCATAATCCACCGCTGACGCAGTTTGGGGAAACCCTCGCAAACGTGGTTCGGACGGCGCTGCTCACCTATCCCGGCGGACTCCCCTCCCGTTTACGAGCTCCAGCGCCGCCGCGACGAGGGGCTTGGCCCACTCCGGTGTCGAGGTCAAATCGCGCGGCCCTACGATCCGGCCGCGCTGCATGTGCAGCACCAAGACCGGCCGCGGTGTCTGTCCCTTCGCCGGGTCGGCGGTCGCGGAGTTGTCATACACCCGCAGCTCGGTCAGCACAGGCAGCAATGTCACGAGATTGATCAGGCTGTGGCGGCAGCGGCGTCGGATGTCGGCTTCGGGAATGTCATGCCCGCCGCCGCGGACCCGTTGCCGGACTCGCGCGATATGGGCGTCGTCGGTGTCGAGCCCGACGTAGAAGACGTGGATTTCGATGCCACGCTTGGCGGCATCGGCCAGCAGCCGCGGCATGGTGTTGCCGCCGAGTGTGGTCTCGAAGGTGAAATCGAGGCCTTCATCAATCGCCCGCTCCAGCAGCTTTCGGCCCTGGTCCCAGGCCGCCGCGTTCGCCTCGGTCTGGCCCAATTCGGGGTTGGCCGCCATGATCTCGCGCGCGGCCTCGTCGGGGTTGTAGTACTCACCGCCCTTGTCGCGGATCGTCGCGCCGATGATGCTGCTCTTGCCGGCGCCGTTGACGCCGGCCAACACGTGGATCTGCGGCGGCGCCGTTGGTTTGCGAACCATGGCCCGCCTTGGATCACCGTCGCCGGGCCGCGCGCGCCGCCTTCACCGCCGCGGCTCCCAATTCCTCCGGCGTGGCGTCGAAGGCCGCGGCGACCCCGGCTTTTGCTTTCGGTGTCTGCATGGTGGCCAGCAGCTTGTCGAAGCGCTCGCTGAGGTCGTCGAGGGCAGGTGTGACCGGCGCGGTCAGCGCCTCGAATTCGGGATACGACAGCAGCACCGCCCGAGGGGTGTCGTGCTTGGTGATCACCACTGCCCCGTTGAGTGCGGCCTCCTCAAAGACCGTGCCAAACTCGTTTTTGAGGCGGCTGGCGGTCACCCTGGGCACGTCGACCAGCTTGCCGTCGCGATTGCGGAACGAGACGGTGGACGCGGCGCCCGCCTTGGTGGTTGTCTGCATACGAGCTATTTTAGCCGTTTTGTCTATTTTGCGCATAGGCCAAAACTGTGCGGACGGCGTGCCAGTTAGCCGAGATGGATTGCGGTGAAAGCGATAAGTTGTCGGTCCGGAACGGTCACATAAAGCGCTGGCGGTACGTCTCGTCGTTGATCCCGTTGCGCGCGAAAGGATTTGCCGCGACGGCGGGTGATTCGCCCTCTTCTGCCGGCCGGCGGTGTTCCCCTTCACGAGGTGCCAGATGGCGCGCGGTAAGGGCAATGAGCATGATGACGACGGTCGCCCAGCAGTACCAAGGCATAGACGCGGCCTCCCCCGATCGGATCCCGTCAGAGTAGGCAGCTGTTGTTGCGGCAACGCTGCCCGTGGTGATCTGCTTGCTACAACCTGCTCACCGGCAACTCTTGAGGGCGGTGAGGTCGTCAGCGATTCGAGGTTGCCCGGATGGACGCGCGCCAGGGCTTGCGCCGCTCGATGACGTACGTTTCACGATGCTGGCGCGCCCACCATAAGCGCAGGGTCCGCGTATCGATAGGTGCAGTCGGCTCGTCAAAGGGCGATGGTGCGCTGTACATGCGGCCGTTCCTGCTCAATTGTAGACGTATCCGTTCACTATGTGAATGGAGCATACTCGCGCCGCCGAAGGAACGCTAGCGGCCACTAAGGGAGCTTTGGAAGGCACGCAGCGCCTAGCCGGCGGGCGGTACCACTGGTGGACGGCAGATGTTGGCGGTCGGGTCCCACCACCAGCCGTTGTCACACGCCAACGGTTGCGGTCCCACCCCGAGCGGCCGGCACACGTTCGCCGTGGGGTCCCACCATTGGCCCGGGTCGCATGCCAAGGGTTGCGGCCCGACACCCAGTGGCCGGCATACGTCGCCCGTCGGGTCCCACCACTGACCTGGGTCGCATTGCTGAGGTATCGGCCCTCCCGCGGGCCGGCACACCTCGGCCTTCGGGTCCCACACATCGCCGTTGCCGCAGTCGGCCCAGCTCACTGCCGGAGTTGCGATCGTTACGGTGGCCATCGTTGCCCACGCAACCATGGCGACGGAAACCAGATGGCGAATGAATGTCCTCATTGCGGGCCTCCCCCTAGCCGTATGCATTATCGAACCCGGCCCAGCCGGACAGGTCAAGCACCGGTTTGCTCCGGCTACCGTGAATTCTATGACCACGCCTACCGAACAGCCGGCTGACGAAGCTGACATTCGACACCGGATCGACGCACTCGCCGGTGCCATTCGCGCCCGGGATCTCGAGGCCGTGATGTCGGCTTACACGACAGATGTTGTGTCGTTCGACATCGAGCCGCCCCTACAACACGTGGGGACGGAAGCGAAACGGAAGAACTGGGAGCGCGTATTCGCTGCCTACGAGCAGCCGGATTACGAGATTCGCGACCTGACGATCACCGTGCGCGGCGACGTCGCATTCGCGCACAGCCTCAATCGGCTCAGCGGCACCCTGAAGGGGGGAAACACGACCGCCGGTTTCTGGGTTCGAGCGACGGTGTGTCTCAAGAAGGTCAACGGCCGCTGGCTCGTCGCGCATGACCACGCGTCGGCACCCCTGGATCCGGCAACCGGTGCGGCGCTGCTGAATCTCGAGCCCTGACCGGGCGTTGGCGCCGCGCCTTCGGGAGATTGGCAGTATTTGGCAGTTCGCGGGGTGGCCCCGGCAGCTGCTCTCGGGCTTCGATTGAGGGTGGGTCGGCACCGAAGCACGAGGAGGAACAACCGACATGGCAGAGCTGGCGCTCCCCCAGGGCACGATCGAATATCAGGAGTTCGGACCGCAGGATTCTCCGCATGCGCCGGTGCTGTTCGTCCACGGCATCCTGGTCGACGGGCGACTGTGGCGCGAGGTCGCTGAAGGCCTGGCGCGCCGCGGTTTCCGTTGCATCGTGCCGACGTTGCCGCTCGGCTCGCACACCATCCCGGTCAGAGATGCCACGGCGCTCTCACTGCGCGGTGTTGCGGAGATGATCAACGACGCGATCGTGGCCCTCGACCTTTCCGATGTGACCCTCGTCGGCAGCGACACCGGTGGCGGGATATGCCAACTGCTTGTCGACGCTCATCCGGACCGGATTGGACGGCTGGTGCTCACCAACTGCGACGCCTTCGACAAGTGCCCGCCCTTCCCGTTCGACCTCGTGTTCGCGTTGCTTCGCGGCCCCATCTCGATCAAGGCGCTGTTCGGACAGATGCGGTTGCGGGCGCTGCGCAACTCGCCACTCGGCTTCGGCCTGCTGATCAACCATCCCGATCCGGACGTCACCGCCGCGTGGCTGCAGCCCTGCCTCAAGGACGCACGCATCTGCCGCGACCTGGCGGCCCTGTTGCGTCAGGTCGCGGTCACCGATCTCACCGACGTGGCCACCCGACTTCCCCGGTTCACCAAGCCCGTCACGCTCGTATGGGGACAGCGGGACCGCTGCTTTACCCCGGGCTTGGGCCGGCGCCTGGCCAAGCAGTTCGTCGACGCCAAGCTGATCGAGGTTCCAGACGCGAAAACCTTTGTCTCACTTGATCAGCCGGACGCGGTCATCGACGCGATATCGGATATCGCCGCCCGCAGGCCCGGGGCTGGGCTGAGCTAGTCGGTCGACGGGGTGAGCTCCACGTGCACCGTGCGACCGAACTTGGACCGCATGAGACGGTGCGTCAGCGGCACCACCACGCCATGCAGGATGGGATATTTTTGCCGCAGCAGCCGCCCCACGTTGCGGTACTCAGCACCTTCCAGGATGCGGGCAGTGCCGGGTTGTACGGATCCCGTTGGCTTGCCCGATGCTGTCGCGGGGCCGAACTCGACGCTCGGGTTGCGCCGAATCCGGCGAACTTTGATCGCCCGCTCGAAGCTGCGGAAGTAGGCGCGGTCGCCGTCGACCACGATGCTGACCGGGCTCGAGCCGGGTGTGCCGTCTTTGCGAAACGTGATGAGCCGGATCGTCTTCTGCCGCACGAATCGCGCCAACGCCGGAGTGGTGGCGGTGCCAACGGCACCCAGAACGTAGCCGAGTTGACGCAGCCGCAGCGCGAATGCCGCCACCAGCAACACCGACACCACGCCGAGCGCCCACGCCTGCGCCGCCGAACCGCCCAGGTCGAGGTCCATCACGTGGTTCACGGTGTGCAGGGTGTTGGCCACCAGAAAGCCCGCGAGCGTGGTGGCCAGGGCGTCCGCCCAGATCAGCGCGAGCAGGAGCCCCACTCCTAGGCCTATCTGGAACGCGCCGAGATCGTGCAGGAAGTGCCGGTGCACATCAAAGCCAACCGCATTCGCAAATGATGTCGGACCGATGAGGCACCAAATCCCGATCCCCGCGGTGATCGTGCCGACCAGTGCCGTCACCGCGACCAGGTATACCCGCGCCAGGCTGCTCAAGCGATTCATCACGCCCCCTCGTCCGCGTTGCTTGTTTGTCTTCAATCGCTAGACGTAGTAGCGCGCCGACATGTGACATCACGACCGAAGGTCAACCGACGATCCAGCGATGAATTCTTGGGCCGCCACCGGTCATACCTTTGAGACTGACAGATCGAGAGCAAAGGTTGATTCCATGCCTAACGCCCTACCGCCAATTGTTGATCACCAGACGTGGCGCGCCGCCCTCGACGAACTGCGCAAGCGCGAAAAGGCCGCCACCCGCGAACTGGACGCGATCGCCGCCCAGCGGCGCCGTCTGCCGATGGTCGAGTTGCCCGATTACACGCTCATCGGCGCCGACGGCCCGATCCGGCTGGTCGATGTGTTCGCTGGCCGCTCGCAGCTCATCACCTACCACCACATGTGGTCGGACGGCGCGGAGTGGCAGTGCAGCGGGTGCACGGGCTTCACGTCGCAGTTCACCCGGCTCGAGTTCCTCGACAGCTATGACGCCCGCTTCGTCATCGTCACCAACGGACCGATCGACGAGGCACTCGCGTACAAGCGGAAGGTCGGCAACCGGATGGAGTGGTACTCGTCGTCGGAGAGCTCGTTTGGCGCCGACATGGACGCGCCGCCGGGCGGCGGCTTCGCCGTCAACGTGTTCCTGCGCGACGGCGACACCGTGTATCGCACGTGGCATACGAACGGGCGGGGCACCGAGCAGCTCAGCCACAGCTTCGCGCTGATCGACATACTTCCGTGGGGCCGTCAGGAGGAATGGCTCGATTCGCCCGAAGGGTGGCCGTCGCGCCCGACATACTCGGGTTGGCTCGACTCTCCCGATATCGCCCGCGCCTACGGATCCAGCGACAAGTAAGGAGAACGGATGACCATGACCGCCGAACGCTACGTCGTCACCCGCACGATCGGCGCGAGCCCGGCAGCGATTTTCGCGGTCCTCGCCGATCCGTCCCGGCACGCCGCCACCGAGCCCACCGATTGGGTCCGCGATGCCGTGGACACCACACCGATCACCGCCGCGGGCCAGATGTTCGCGATGAACATGTACTTGATCCGAGCCGGCGGCGACTACGTCACCTACAACCTGGTCAATGTGTTCGAGAAGGATCGCGCGATCGGGTGGATGCCGGGTGTGCTCGACGACGCCGGCAACCACAATCCCGGCGGCTGGTTCTGGCGCTACGACCTCGCGCCGAACGGGGACGGCACCGACGTCACGCTGACCTACGACTGGAGCGGCACGCCCCAGGAGTTCCGCGAGCGGGTCGGCGAGATGCCCATCTTCGGTGAGGACTATCTTGCCGATTCGTTGGCGTCCCTCGAGCGATCCGTCGCGGGCTAACCTCTGCTTTTTCAGCAAATCCAGCGTTAGGCTCCTCGGTGGCACGGTCACATCGCGCATCGGGAGCCCGCTATGAAGTCAGACGCGCACGAACCGGCGATAGACCCACGCCGGCTACGCGAATTCACCGCATTCGACAAGTTTTCGGATCACGAGCTGGAGCGGCTCGTGCAAGCGGCGCATCACACGTCGCGGTCGGTGCCATGGCCGCTGATTCGTGAGCAGACGCCGTCGGACGCGTGCTACATCCTGCTCAGCGGGGAGGTAGGGGTGTACGTCGGCGACGACCGCATTGCCGTCTTGGGGCCGGGTGAGGTGATCGGCGAATCCGCGCTGCGCCGTGGGAAATTGCGTTCCGCGACCGTGACGACGATGGGGCCGGCCGAAGTACTGCGCATCGAGCGCGACGATCTCGCCCGCTTGCTCGACCAGATACCCGCGCTCCGTGAAACCATGGACGCGACCGCCGCGCAACACGTCCCTGTCACGCCGCCACCGAAACCGAAACCGGCGCGCTCCAAGCTAAACGCCTCGCTCCCAACGGGATTGGTCGAGCGGTTCGAGCGGGCCGCAGACCATGCCGGTGTGGACGTCGCGGGCGCGCTGGAGGCGGCGGTCTCCGAATGGATCGAACGACACGGCACATAGGTGCCGGACTACTGCGGGTGGGATGCCAGGTAGTCCCCCACCGGGATCGGTGATGTCGCGGCATACCCGATGGGCAACAACACGTCGCCCGCGTTCGTGTAGCAATAGACATCCCACCGGTAATAGCCGGCAAACGCCGCGGGATCGGCGGCGATCAGCGTCGCGTATTGATCGACCGCGCGCACGTATTCGTTCGCGTGGTTGTACCGGTAGATGGCGCGATCACGGTCGCTGGCAAAGCCATTCGCGGCGAGGTAGCGGCCCGCCGCCATGATGCTGTCGTGGGGCGACCCGATGTCGCCGCCCGCCCCGTAGGTCGCGAACGTCGCGGGCAGGAATTGCATGGGCCCTTGCGCGCCGGCGGTGCTCGCGCCCACGATGCTGCCGAAGCGAGTCTCGATGAAGTTGATGGCGGCCAAATAGTTCCAGCCGACGCCGGTTTCCGACTCGGCCTGATGGTAGAAGCCCAGCAGCTGGTCGGCCGGAGCCGGCGACTCGACGCGCCACGCGGGAAGCGTGCTTCGCACCGGTGTCATCGCGGTGAGCTGTCGGCGGGCGTCGACATTGCGGTCGTAAACGTCGAGCAATGACGACGGGATGCGCGGTCGGGTCGTCGCATCCCATTCGGGGTGCCGACCGATGGCCCGATAGGCGGCCTGCTGACGATGCGCCGCCGCTACCAGCGCCGCCTCCCCCGTCGCTGGGTCACGCAGCGCGTTTTCGTCGGCGACGAGGTCGTCGGCCAACTGCGCGGGGTCGGACGCCAGGTGTGGCTGCGCGCCGTCGGACGCGTACGGCGCGTCGGCCAGCATGGTGATCGAGGCGAGCTCGATGCCCACTGGTGCGGGATGCGTAGACCCTGCGAGTGCGACCACGATCGCACCCACGCCCACGACAGCGACTGCATGGTTACGGCTCACGTTGTTCACTCCCGTCGAGAAGTCGGGATAGGTCAACGGTAGCCGGTGTGTCGAGGTGCCGAGCGGCCGCAGCCTCAGCTCTGGGGCCCCGCGGGCGGCCAGGGCGAACCCGGTGACGGTTCGCCGGGCTCGCCGTGCTCGCCTCGGGACAGGGGCACCCACTGCTCGCTCGGCGCGGGCTGCTTCGAGGAGGGGAAGTCGCGTAGCTTGCCGGACGGCTTCGCGTCCCATTTGGCGAACGTCAGCGGTGTCTGCAGCCAGCTGTGCAGCAGGCTGTAGGTCGCCTCCAGCGAGTCCATGTGGGTGCGCTCCCAGCCGTGGCTGCCGTCAAGGCCGAAGCCGACTAGTGCGGCCCGGGTGCCTGCGCCGGCCTCGATCGCCGCGGCGGCGTCAGACCGGTAGAAGCGGAACACATCGCGCGCGTACGGGATGCCCCGCTCCTCGGCGAGCCGGCACAGCTTCCGGGTCAGGTGATAGTCGAACGGGCCGTGCATATCGGCCATCGGGATCGTCACCCCGTCCTCGATGGACTGCTGGCCGGGCGCACACACCGCGTTGTCGACCGAGATGAGTTCGGCGACGTCCGCGGGCAGGCCATGGCTGGCCCCGTGGCCGACCTCCTCGGTGATGGTCACCATGATCATGGTGCGGTGAGGCAGCATGACCCGTTTCTCGGAGAAGTTCTTGGCCAGCGTCAGCGCAATCGCGATGCCGGCCTTCCCGTCGAGGTGGCGGGACACGATGAAGCCGTCGGCGGTGAGCTCGGGGCTGGTGATCAACGCGACGAAGTCACCGACCTGCAGGCCGAGCCGAACCAAGTCCTCCCGCGACGACACCTTGCGGTCGACCCGCACCTCGACGTTCTCCCAGTCCGTGGGTTGGGTGTCGATCGCGTGGCCGAAGGCGTGCCCACTGGCCTTGAGCGGCAAAACGGTGCCGGTGATGAACTCGTCGGGGTCGTCGGGGAAGATCCGCACGCGGGCGCCCGCGGCGAAGCGGGCCGAGAACGTGCCGACCGGAATCACCTCGAGTCGGCCGTTGTCCTTGAGACTTCGCACCATGCACCCGATCGTGTCCGCGTGCACCACCAGCGCGCGGTCGATGGTCGGCGACTCACCCGTGAGTTCGGCGGTCAACGCTCCGCGGCGGGTCAGCGAGAATGGGACGCCGAAGTGATCGAAAGTGTCGCCGATCAGCTGCATCACGGCGTCCGTCCGCCCCGACGGGCTCGGGGTCTGCAGCAGCGCGAGCAGTGTGTCGACCATCCACGCGCGGTCGGCCTCAGTCATGGCCGCGGTGTGGCCCACGGTGCCTCCCTTCGGGATTCTGCGGAATCGCGTTCAACCTACCGCTTGTCGGCCCCCATTGGCCCCGCGGGCGCTAAGACGCGCGCAGAATGGGAACCCATGGTCAGAGCAGGGAGGAGCAGCTCGTGCAGCGACAGGAAATCCGGTCACTCGCAGACCTCGCGGGCGAAGGCACCCGCATTCTCACCACTTTCGTGCGGGACACGCACAGCGGCATCGCGGAGCGCGTTTTCGGCGCCATAGGGCCGGCGTCGAAACCCGTGGAGATCGTGCACAACACGATTGCCGCGGCGACGTACTACGCCGTGGACCGCGGGGTGCGAGCCTCGTTGCACGGCGTCGGTGAACTGGCCGCCGAAGTCCGCGGCAGCGACGAGGACGACACGGTCCAATCGCATCCCACGGTCGCCGGCGTCGTCGCCGCACTCAATGGAATCTACGGCGACGAGCTAACCAACCGCCGCAACGAATTCGCGCTGACGATGCAGATCCGCCAGCGCGGGAAGCCCGTCGCGCTGGATGCCGCCGCCGTCGCGGCCGCGTTTCCCGAAGCCACCGGCCGGATCGCGGTGTTCGTCCACGGCTGGTGCATGACCGAAATGTCGTGGCGGCGGCAGCCGCGCGACGGCGAGACCGCGCCCCCCTACGGCACTCGGCTGCGCAGTGATCTGGGCTTCACACCGGTGTATCTGCGCTACAACACGGGGCTGCACATCTCCGACAATGGCAAGGCGTTGGCCGCGCTGATCGACAAGCTGCGGGCGCTGTGGCCGGTGCCGGTCGAGGAGATCGCGTTGATCGGTCATTCGATGGGTGGCCTGGTGATCCGCAGCGCCTGCCACTACGGGGTCGAGCAATCGCAGCGCTGGCCCGACGACGTTCGCCACGTTGTCTGCCTGGGTTCGCCGCACTTGGGAGCCGACCTGGAAAAAGGAGTCAACGCCGCGTCCTGGGTGCTGGCCCGGCTGCCCGAAACACGCGCCGTCTCTTCATTTCTCAATGCGCGTAGCTCGGGCACGAAGGACCTGCGCTACGGCGCTTTGCTCGACGAGGACTGGAGCGAATGCGATCCCGACGAGTTCCTGCGGGATCGCTGCCATGAGGTGCCGTTCCTGCCCGGCGCCGTCTACCACTTCGTGGCGAGCAGCGCGGGTCCGCGGGCCGTCGGGGTTGTCCTCGGCGACCGCCTGGTACGCCCCGCCAGCGCGTCGGGTGTGGGTAAGTCCCGCACGGTTCCGTTCGACGCGGCGCATGGACTGACGCTAACGGGCCTACACCACTTCGATTTGCTCAATCACTCAACCATCTACGCGAAATTGCGTGAGTGGCTCGGTGAGTCGGCGAGGTCGACGGAGTTCACCGGCTAGGCGTCTTGGCCCCTGGACTCGCGCCATCCCCGCTCGAACGGTAACCGCCACGCATTGGGAGCGATCAATTGGTGAATGGCGTTGGGGCCCCAGGTGCCGGGCTGGTACATCTTGGCCGGCGGCGGGTCGTCGAGCAGTTCCTGCGAACGCTCCCACAACGATTCGATGCCCTCAGCGGTGTTGAACAGCGTGTGGTCGCCCCGCATGGCATCGAGAATGAGCCTTTCGTAGGCCTCCAGCACATCGACGACGGTGTCGATCTCCTGAGAGGAGAACTGCATGGACAACTTGTCCAGCTTCATCCCGGGGCCGGGTCGCTTGCCGTAGAAGGACAGTGAAACCTTCGAGTTGTCAGCGAGATCGAACGTGAGGTGGTCCGGGCCTTGGGTTCCCACTCCCGATCCCGGCGGGAACATGCTCCGGGGAGCCTCTTTGAAGGCGATCGAGATGATGCGGATGCCCTCGGCCATCTTCTTGCCGGTGCGCAGATAGATCGGCACCCCGGCCCAGCGCCAATTGTCGATGCCGACCTTGAGCGCGATGAACGTCTCGGTGTCGGAATCCTTTGCCACGCCCTTTTCTTGGCGGTAGCCGTTGTACTGGCCGCGCACCACATTTGACGGCTTTACGGGGAGCATCGATCGGAACACCTTGTTCTTCTCTTCGCTGATGGCATACGGCTCGAGGGCCGTCGGTGGTTCCATCACGACGAAGGCCATCACCTGAAAAAGGTGCGTCACGACCATGTCCTTGTAGGCGCCGGTGCTTTCGTAGAAGTTGGCGCGCTGATCCAGACCCAGGGCTTCGGGAATGTCGATCTGGATGTGGTCGATGAAGTTGCGGTTCCAGATCGGCTCGAACAGACCGTTGGCGAAGCGAAACGCCAAGATGTTCTGGGCCGCCTCCTTGCCCAAGAAGTGGTCGATGCGGAAAATCTGGGATTCCTCGAATGTTTCGTGCAGAAAGTCGTTGAGTGACACCGCGCTGGGCAGGTCGGTGCCGAACGGCTTCTCCATCACGACGCGGGAGCGTTCGACGAGTTTGGCGTCGCGCAGCATGGTGATGACGTCTCGCGCCGCCTTCGGAGGGACCGACAGGTAATGCAGGCGGCGCACGTTGACGCCCAGGCTGGCCTCGGCGTCGGCGACCGCGTCCGCAAGCGCTTCGGGCCCGGCGCTTTGCGGGACGTATCTGACGATTTTCGCGAAGCTGGCCCACTCTTCGGGAGTGAGCTTGTGCATGCCGAACGAGTCGATCGCGGTCTTGGCGAGTTCGCGGAACTCGTCGTCGCTGAAGTCTTCCAGCGACGTCGCGACGATTTGGATATCGGGGGCAAGCTCCGACTGATCCAAGTAGGCCAGGCCGGGCAGCAGCTTGCGTTTGGCTAGGTCGCCCGTCGCGCCGAACAGGACGATGACGTGGGGGTCGAGCGGCTGCTCGCCGTGGCGGCGCGGCCGCGCGTCGGGTGCCGGGTAAGAGATCGTCTGCGGTTTCTTGGTGGCCACTTCTGCGATACTTCCACCGCCGCGCTGCCTGCGCACGACTGATTGCGGCCGAACCGCCCGCGTCATGGTCGCGGGCCGTATGTCAGGATTCGGACATGACTGCACGCAGCTTGGCTCGCATCGGTGGTGTTTTGGTGGCAACGGCGTGGGCGCTGCTCAGCATGCCCCTCAGCAGTCCGGCCGCGGCCGCCGACCCATGCTCCGATGTCGCCGTCGTTTTCGCGCGCGGCACCCACCAGGAGCCCGGTCTCGGCAACATCGGACAGGCCTTCGTCGACTCGCTCACCTCGCAGGTCGGCGGGCGATCCGTCGGGGTCTATGCGGTCAACTACCCCGCCAACGACGACTACCACAACAGCGCGAACGCCGGCGCCGCCGACGCCGGCGCTCACATCCAGGACACGGTGGCCAGCTGTCCGAACTCGAAAATTGTGCTCGGTGGATACTCTCAGGGCTCCACGGTGATCGACCTGGCCACCAACGCGATGCCCGCGTCGGTCGCTGACCACGTCGCCGCCGTCGCGCTTTTCGGCGAGCCCTCGAGTGGCTTTTCCAGCATGCTGTGGGGCGGCCAGCCGCTGCCCACGATCAACCCGGTGTATACCGGCAAGACCATCAGCTTGTGCGCCCCCGACGACCCGATCTGCTCTGGGGGCGGCAACATCATGGCGCACGTTTCCTACATCGATGCCGGGATGACTAACCAGGCCGCGACATTCGCGGCCAACCACCTCAATCAAGGGACGCCGCCGCGCACGTAGCGAGTGCTGACCCGTGAAATCCCTAGCTACCTCCTCACGCGACACCGTCGCGATTCGGATATTGATCGCCATGGTGCTGGGAGTCGCCGTCGCCGTCGCGGTGGGTAACACGGTCGGCTGGCGATTCGCCCTTGTCGGCTGGGTCGTGACCGCCGGGGTGTATGTCGTGTGGACGCGGCTCATCCTGGGCGGCATGGATGCCGAGGAAACCCGCAGATATGTGACACGCGAGGATCCGACTCGGTGGATCGCAGACGTGGTCGTCGTGTCCGCAAGCGTTGCGAGCCTGGCCGGGGTCGGCTACGTGGTGGCCGCGGGGACGCACGCGGGTGCCCCAGCCATAGCAGCCGCCATTCTCGGCATCCTGGCGGTCGCCGCGTCCTGGTTCGCCGTGCACACGCTCTTCACGGTGCATTACGCGCGGCTCTACTACTCCGACCAACCCGGGGGCATCAACTTCCACGACCCCGAGCCGCCCCGTTTTCGCGACTTCGCGTATGTGGCTTTTACCGTCGGCATGACCTTCCAGGTGTCGGACACGGAGATCGGGCTGACATCCATCAGGGCGACCGTGTTGCGCCATGCGATGCTGTCCTACCTGCTCGGCGCCGTAGTTCTGGCCGTCACCGTCAACTTGATCGCGGGGCTGGGCGCCAAGCTCTGATCGGCCCGCTCACCTTGCGGCGGTTAATCTGGCGGCATGGCAATCGAGTCCACCATGCTCGCCCTCGGAACCCCCGCGCCACAGTTCGCGCTGCCCGAGCCGGCCACCGGCGCCACGGTCAGCCTCGATGAGCTCACCGGTCCCGCGCTCGTCGTGACCTTCATCTGCAACCACTGCCCGTACGTCCAGCACGTCGCCGCCGGCCTCGCCGCGCTCGGCCGCGACCTGGCCGATCTGGGGGTCGCGATGGTCGGCATCTCCAGCAACGACGTCGTCACCTACCCGCAGGACGGCCCCGACCAGATGGCCGAGGAGGCCCGCCGCCACGGCTGGACGTTCCCCTACCTTTATGACGAGACCCAAGACGTCGCCCGCGCGTTTTCCGCAGCGTGCACGCCGGACACTTTCGTCTTCGACGGCGAGCGCCGGCTGGTCTATCGCGGTCAGCTCGATGACTCCCGGCCAAAGAACGACCTGCCGGTGACGGCCGCCGACGTTCGGGCCGCCGTCGACGCCGTGCTCGCCGGTCGGCCGGTCGACCCGGACCAGCGACCGTCGATCGGGTGCGGCATCAAGTGGCGCTGAGCCACGCGCACGCCGGGCCGCGAGCCGCGCTGCGCCGTTGAAAATCGTGCTCGCTGCCTACGGAAGTCGCGGCGATGTCGAGCCGTTCGCCGCCGTCGGGCGGGAGATGCTGCGGCGAGGTCACGACGTGTGCCTGGCGGTGCCGCCGACCATGGTTGGTTTCGTCGAGTCGGCGGGGCTGGCGGCGGTCGCGTACGGGCCGCAACCCGCTGCGTTCCAATCGGATTCGTTGAAGTGGTTCTTCGGCGGGTGCCCGCCGGGCCCGGGCGTCGGGAGTTTCGACGGCGACACGAACACCCAGAATCCGTTGGGCGCGATGGTCGAAGTGATGGAGCATGTCGCACGGGCCTGGGCGGATTGGGGCGCCGCGCTGACGACGCTGGCGGAGGGGGCCGACCTGATACTTACTGGCAAGGGCGCGCAGGGGCTGGCCGCCAACGTCGCGGAGTATTACGGCATTCCGATTGCCGTGCTGCATTTCTTCCCGGGTGGACGGTCGCGCTCGGGTGGCATGCTCGGGAGCGTCATCAAGGATGCCGAAGAAGCCCAACGCCGCGCGCTAGGCCTGCCGGAGGCGATAGGATCTTTCGATTCGCTGGAGATCCACGCATACGACGAGTTCTGCTTTCCCGAAATGGCGACGCAATCCACGGGTGGGCGATCGTTTGTCGGCGCACTGACCCTGGAGTTGCCCACCGAGGCCGACGACGATGTGCTGTCGTGGATCGCCGCGGGAACGCCACCGATCTACTTCGGCTTCGGCAACAATGTCCAGCTCCCGTCCCCCGCCGAGACGATCGCCGCAATCAGCAGGGCCTGCGCGGAATTGGGCGAGCGGGCCCTGATTTGTGCTGGGGCGAGCGACTTCTCGGGTATCACGCTTTTCGACAACATGAAGGCCGTGGGCGCGGTGAACCACGGCGCCATCTTTCCGGCGTGCCGCGCGGTCGTTCACCATGGCGGTGCCGGCACCACGGCGGCGGGCCTGCGCGCCGGAATCCCCACCTTGATCCTCTGGTTCTCGCTCGAAGATCAGCCGATGTGGGCAGCCGCAGTCGAACGACTCGAAGTGGGCGCCGGCCGGGCTTTTTCGGCCAGCACCGTCGCATCACTGGTCGCGGACCTGCGTTCCGTTCTCGTCCCGCAATGCGTCGCTCGCGCTCGCGAGGTCGCCGCCCGGATGACCAAGCCCGCGCAGAGCGCCGCCGCCACCGCAGATCTTCTGGAAGAAGCGGTCGCGTAATGGGAGAACGGCTACCCCGGGTGGCGATACTCGACGACTACGCGGGCGTGGCCCTCGAGCTCGCCGACTGGTCGCCGGTGCTTAGCCGATCCGAAGTGACCGTCTTCGACCGCCACCTTTCCGAGGAGGAAGCCGCGGACGCGCTGTCGCCGTTCGACGTGGTATGCACGATGCGCGAGCGGATGGCCTTTCCGCGCGGCCTCATCGAGCGGCTGCCCACCCTCAAGCTGATCACCATCGTCGGCAAAAATCTGCCGAACTTGGACATGACCGCGGCCACCGAACACCGTGTCCTTGTTGCCCATTCGGATTTCGCCCATCCGCGATTCAGATCCGTCCCTGATGCCACTCCGGAATTGGCCTGGGGGTTGATGATCGCGACGGTGCGCAATCTGGCCGAAGAGCACCGTCACATGCGCGAGGGCGCGTGGCAGACGACCACCGGTCGCACGCTGTCCGGCAAGACGCTGGGACTTCTTGGTCTGGGCAGGATCGGTAAGCGTATGGCCGAATACGCGAAAGTGTTTGGCATGGAAGTCATTGCGTGGAGCCAAAATCTCACCGACGAGGCGGCCGCGGCGGCCGGCGCTCGCCGCGTCGAGAAGGCAACGCTCTTCGAACGATCCGACGTGATCTCCATCCACCTGGTTCTCTCGGAGCGCACGCGCGGACTGGTCGGCGCGCCCGAGCTGGCCATGATGAAGCCGCACGCCTACTTGATCAACACCTCCCGGGGGCCGATCGTGGACGACGAGGCCCTGATCGACGCGCTCGCGGCCGAGCGCATTGCCGGGGCCGGCCTCGATGTCTATGACATCGAACCGCTTCCGGCGGATCATCCATTGCGTCGTCTACCGAACGTGACGCTGTCTCCCCACCTGGGCTACGCCACCCGCGAAATGCTGGGCGCCTTCTACGCAGACACCGTCGAAGCGGTCGCGGCGTGGCTGACCGGGACGCCCGTCAGGATCGCCAACCCCGAGGCATTGCAGCGGCGAAAGTCGAACTAGCAAAAACGCAACCCCGTGGCCGGCACACAAGCCGACCACGGGGTTGATCGCCGGAAGTTGCGGGCTAACCCGGGCAATAAGTCGATTCGGCGGCGCTCACCATCGAGGTGACATCCGCGAACGAGATGCCTTTCGCGCCGAGCGTGGAGTGGATGTCCGCGGCAATAGCGTCCGGAGTTTTGCCTGCCGAGCGATCGGCGCATATTTGATGGCCCATCGCGACGATGTCGGAGTCGTCTCCGGACGGCCAGGTAAAGCCGAGAGTGTGCATTTTGCTGAGGAATGTGTCATCGGTGGCATCCGCGACCGCAATCGCAGTGCTCGTAAGAAGGGCAGCACCGACCATCATGGGGACAGACAGTCTGGCCAGCCAGCGGGGTGAGGGCATTTGCGCGCTTCCTTTCATCGGGGCGTTAACGGAGTCCCAGTATGAGCGCTAAAAGAGGCGTAAATATGAAGAACCGTGAAATCTGTGAAACAGCTTGCGGAGATCTGAATAGGCAATTCTTTTGGCGTAATTTGTGTAAATGCGGGCCGCGCGTCGCGCCTAGTCCAGTGCGACGGGGTCGCCGACGGCGAGGACGCCCTCTTCGAGCACCTCGAGATACACGCCCGCGCAGGGCTGTGCCCCGGAACCGCCTGCGGGCAAACGATTTTCGGCCGCGGGCGTGCGAAGCGCTTCCGGGGCTCGCGCGAGCGTCCCGTGCTCGAGCGTCGGCACCACACACCGAGAGGTGGACGCAATGACACGCAGCCGTACCTCACCGGCCGTCAATTCCCGCCCGAGCCAGTTGTCTTCGTCATACGGCGGGTAGCCCGCCGGGGTCGCGATCACCAGGTTGGGTCGGTAGCGCAGCGCCTCGACGCCGATGCGCTCCAGTGTCGCCGTGGTGATCGCGTGCAGCGGGGCATCATCGGTAAACGAGTCGCCCGGGGTTGCCTGGCCGATCGTCAAGATGCGGCCCGCGACCTCGGCGTCCACCCCCAGCTCGAGCAGCTTCTCCGGATCCGGGCGTTCGAGCGTTGCGCCG
The DNA here is from genome assembly GCF_001954215.1 of Mycobacterium sp. IS-2888. Classification (NCBI taxonomy): domain Bacteria; kingdom Bacillati; phylum Actinomycetota; class Actinomycetes; order Mycobacteriales; family Mycobacteriaceae; genus Mycobacterium; species Mycobacterium sp. IS-2888. Next base: position 20,315 of record NZ_MBET01000026.1, on the reverse strand, counting down.
TCCGGCCGTTGGCTGATCAGCCGGACCGGGCGCCCCAACAGCCGCGACAGCAGCTCATCGACACCCGGGTCGTCGGCCGCGACGCTTGTCCCGTCGGGCAGCCCGATGTTCACGTGCCCGGTGCTTCCGTTCGCGGTGCACTTGAGCAGCCCACGCCACAGCCGGGCCTGCTTGGCGCTGGCCACATGCCCGGTCTGGGTGTCGACAAGTGCCAGCCGCCGGTCTCCTTCGGCGCCTCGTTCGTCGACGAACAGGCGGTTCACAACTTCGCCCAGCATCGATTTCACCGGGTAGCGGAGCAAACTCTCGACCCGCATCTGCTTTTCCACCACGCAGACCAGTATGCGGCGGCGACCTACGGCGCGCGCCGAGCGGTACGGTAACGGCGATGAAATTTGTGCTGGCAGCCTACGGAGGACGGGGCGACGTCGAGCCCTGTGTCGCCGTGGGTCGGGAGCTGCTGCGCCGCGGTCACGAGGTGCGCCTGGCCGTCCCGCCCAACATGGTCGCCTTCGCCGCATCCGCGGGGCTCACTGCGGTCGCATACGGGCCCGACACGCGGGAGCAGATGGACGGCGCCATGAATTTCATTGGCGGCGTAGGGAATCTGATCAGTGCGTTGCCCCAACTCGTAGAGCGAGTCAGCCGGGTCTGGCTGGACAAAAGCGCGACACTGACGTCGCTGTCAACGAGCGCCGACCTGCTGGTGGCGCACATGAACGATCAGATGCTCGCCGCCAATGTCGCTGAATACCATGCCATTCCGCTCGCCGCACTGCACGTCTTCCCGGCGCGGATCCTGGCATCTGGGCCGCTTTATTCCGGCATAACGAAGGATGCTGAAGTCGCCCAACGCCATGCACTCGGCTTACCGGCGGACGCCGGACCCTCAGCGCCACAACTGGCGGACGGCGGACTGCTGGAAATCCAGACCTACGACGAGCTCTGCTTGCCCGGGCCGTCGACCCAATGGGTGGAGCCCGGCCGACGCCCCTTCGTCGGCGCGCTGACCCTGGAGCTCCCGACCGACGCCGACGACGACGTCTTGGCCTGGATTGCCGCTGGAACGCCGCCGATCTACTTCGGCTTCGGCAGCACGCCGATCGACTCTCCCGCCGACACCGTCGCCATGATCGGCGCGGCCTGCGCGCAGCTGGGCGAGCGAGCGTTGATATGCAGCGGAGCAAGCGACTTCAGTCGCGGTCCGCATTTCGACCACGTCAAAGTGGTGGGCGCGCTCAACTACGCGGAAATCTTTCCGGCCTGCCGCGCAGTGGTGCACCACGGCGGCTCGGGCACCACGGCCGCGGGCCTGCGCGCCGGAGTCCCGACACTAATCCTTTGGGCTGTGTGGGACCAGCCGATGTGGGCGGCGGCCCTCGAGCAGCTGAAAATCGGTGCCGGGCGCCAATTTTCGGCCGCCACCCGGGAATCACTGGTCACCGACCTGCGCTCGATACTGGTTCCGGAGTGTGTCGCCCGCGCGCGTGAGGTCGCCACCCAAATGACGACACCGGCCGAAAGCGTTGCCAGGGCGGCCGATCTCCTCGAAGACGCCGCCCGCTTGGGCCACTAGGCTCAGTCTCGTGGAGGATCGGGGCCCGACATCTTTCGATCCGTCAGTGCTGCGCGAAGCGATGGCCCGGCGGTTGTATCGCCGCGCGGAGGCCGAGGGTCAAATCAGGCTGCCGGCCGTCCCGGGACTGCTCGACGAGTATGTCTCGATGTGTCAGAAGCTCTTTGCCAGCTTGGGCATACAACACACGGCCGACCAAGCCGCTCAGCTCAAGGCCGTGCTCCAGCACGAGTTGGAAAAGGCATTCAAGGCCTCGTCACGGTCGAACATCGTCATCTCGTTTGACACCCCCTTCGGGACCGGGCTGAACTATCGCGTCAAAGCCGAGGTGTCGACGATTGCGGTCGAATACGACCACTGGGTCGCCACTCGTAAGGGGCCGCTGTTTGGGACCGAAGCGGATGCGCGGGTGGTGGCATTGGCCGACGAGGCCGCCGATCCCCGGTCCACCCGGGTGCTCGACATCGGCGCCGGAACCGGGCGTAACGCCCTGGCGCTGGCCCGGCGGGGTCACCCGGTGGACGCGGTCGAGATGGCCCCGAAGTTCGCCGAGATCATTCGCTCGGAGGCAGAACGGGATTCGCTGCCGGTGCGTGTGATCGAGAGCGATGTCTTTACGGCCGTGGAGGGCGTCCGCGACGAGTATCAGCTCATCGTTGCCTCCGAGTTGGTGCCCGACTTCCGGACGACGCGGGAGCTGCGCGGCATGTTCGAACTCGCCGCGGACTGCCTGGCTCCCGGAGGACGCCTGGTGTTCAACACCTTCGCGGCGCGCCAGGGCTACGCCCCCGACGACGCCGCGCGGGAATTCGGACAGCAATGCAACAGCACGATCTTCACCCGCGACGAGCTCGCGCAGGCCGCGGCCGAGCTCCCCCTTGCGCTCATTGCCGACGACTTCGCCTACGACTATGAGAAAACCCACTTGCCGCAAGGCGCTTGGCCGCCCACCGCCTGGTTTGAGGGATGGGCCCACGGCCTGGACGTGTTTGACGTGGAGCGTGACGAGTCGCCAATCGAGTTGCGCTGGCTCGTCTACCAGAAGGAAGGTTAAGTTCTTCGCGTTCGGCGGACCCGGCGGCTAGGCGGTCAAATCGCGAGTCGCGGGCCCTTCAAGCAGCGTGCCGTCGGGGGCGAATCGCGAACCGTGCAGCGGGCACTCCCACGCCTGGTCCGCGTCGTTCCAGTTCACGATTCCGCCGAGGTGTGGGCACACCGGCGAGACGGTGTGCTCGGTGCCGTCGACCCGGCACCTGGCCTCCAAATGCCAGGGGGGCCCGCTCACGACCCCGCCCTCGCCGTTCACGGGGGTGCGATGGCCGGTGCGAATGACCGGCGTGATCCAGCCCTTGGTCAGGTTGAAGCCGACCTCGAGGTTGGCCTGCACCGCGGTCAGCAGACCCGACAGCTCGTGGGGGCTCCAGCTCGCGAACGCGCCGGCCCAGTCCATCTGGCCGCCCAGGATGCGGCTCGACAATGCCAACGCCGCGGCGGGGCCGTTCGTCATGCCCCACTTGTTGAAACCCGTTGCGACGAAGATGCTTTCGCTGTTCGGAAGGATGGGGCCCACATACGGCAAATGGTCGATGGGTGTGTAGTCCTGCGCCGACCAAAAGTGAGTCTGCGCCGCACCGGGGTAATGCTTGCGCGCCCACGACGACAGCTCCGCCAGCGCCTCGGACGGGCTCTTTTTCCGGCCCACCGTATGGCCCGCCCCGCCCACGATCAGCCGCTCCCCGTCCGCGACCGGCGCGTAGCGCACCGACCGCGTGGGCGAGTCGGCGGAGATCATCATCGGCCGCGTGACGTTTCCGGGAACCTTGAAGGCCAAGCAGTAGGAACGGCTCGGTTTCACCCGCGCGAAGTAACCACCCCGATCCAAGATCGGGATCCCGGTGGCAAGCACCAGCTGCCCGGCGGCGAGTTCCACGTCCTGCTGGTCGGCGTCGTTGACGTGCACGTGCACCCCGGCGCCGCGTGTGGAGACCCGCCGGACACGGGTGTGCTCGACCAATCGTCCACCGCGGTTGAGTAACTCCGTGGCCAACGTGTCCAGGAACGGCATCGGGTCGAACTGCGCCTGGTTCGGCAGCCGCACGCCGCCGTGGTACGGGAATGGCACGTCGGCGTCGTCCTCCCATACCGCGGGCAGGTCGACGGCCTGGCAAGCCTCCAATTCCCGCCGCGCGGACGGCACGCCCTTGGCGGACTGCGCATAGGTGTAGGCGTCCTCGCGTTGGACTGCGATGCCGTGTGACTCGCAGTACTCGAGCACCCAGTCTTGGCCTTCCCGGTTGCCGTCGATGTAGGCCCGCGCCACCTTCTTGCCATGCCTCGGTAGAACCTTCGACAGATGGGTCCCCTGCAACAAGCTGATTTTGGCGGTGGTGTTGCCGGTCGCGCAGGAACCGACGGTATGCGCCTCCAAGACCAGCACGTCCTTGCCGGCACGGCTCAGCAGAACCGCTGTCATCAGCCCGGTGATGCCGGCGCCCACGACGAGGACATCGGCGGACGCCGGGCCGTCGCCAAGCCGGCTTGCGGTCCAAGGTTGTTCGGCTCGCTCGGCGAACCATAAAGAAGTCATGCCTGGGCTGGTACCCGGCGGCGGCGTCGGGAAACGGGGCCCTCGGCCGTGCACGCTCGCTTATGCGCGCTTCAGCTGCGCTTTCGCGTGCTTCAGCGAGTCCTCGGCGGCGCGGTTTTCCTGCTCCGCTTTGTCGTAGCGGTCGTCGGCTCTCTTCAAGTCGCGCTCGGCCTCACGCAGACTATCCGCCGCGTCGTCGCGACGCTGCCGCGCCGCGTCCCGCTCGGCGCGACGGCGCGACAGCACGCGCTCGGTTTCGTCTTTGGCACGCTCCGCGGCGGCAAGGGCCGCGTTCAACTTGTCCCGGCGGGCGTCCTGGTGGCGCTCCGGCTCCTTCGCCACCGGCGCCGCGCCGCCGAATTCGCCGAAACCCGACCATGTTTCGGCCCTGGTCAGCCGGCCGAGCCGCGTCCTGACGTCGGGGTCGGCGACCGCGGCTTGCAGTGTGCCGGTCAGGTCGTCACGCAGCGTTGCCGACGGCTTGTTCACCTCGGCGGCTTCGAAAGCGGCCCGCACGAGTTCGCCGATGAGCCGGTGTTGTTCGGCGGACAAATCGCGGATACGGTCGCCATCCATTGCGGAGTGCGCGGCGCGCAGGCGATCACCCAGGTCGGCCAGGCGCTGTTTGGCGTCCTTGTGTTGGAGCACGAGCCGGTTCGCGATCCACGCCGCCGTCGTCGGTTTGCGTGCCGCGGAGATCCGTTTGGCGGCGGCTTCGTCACCGCGCCGCCTGGCGGCGGCGGTCAATTGGGTGCGCTCCGCGGTGAATGCGCCGGGCTGCACCCAGTACAGACGGTCAAGTTCCTCGTCGGCCATGACGCCATGATCCCCTCGGCGTGCGGTTTCAGGTGCCACGCACCGCGGGTACCTGATCAACAACAACGTGAGGATTCGGCCAACTCTTATGACATCCACCAACCGTGCGCGACTCATCCATCGGTACCTGCTGGCCGTCTTCGCTGTCGTGGGGGTGGTCGGTGTCGGCTGCGCCCGTCCGACGCCGGAGGCGTCCGGGCCGGCGCGAGTGACGATCATGCCCGGGCCCGACACGCGTGACGTCGATCCACTCACGCCGGTCATGGTCAAAGCCGACACGGGGAAGCTGACCGGTGTACGCATGGTCAACGATGCCGGCAGACCGGTCGAGGGGATCATGACCCCGGACAACACCGTCTGGAAGCCCACCGCTCCCCTGGGTTACGGACGGACGTACACGCTGACGCTCACCAGCGTCGGGCCGAACGGCGTTGCGGCCACCCAAGTGTCGACGTTCTCGACCTTGCTGCCGCCCAATCAGACCAAGGTCTCACTGACCACGACATCTGAGGCGGCCCTGCAAGAAGGCGGCACCTACGGTGTGGGAACGGTTGTCGTCGCCCACTTCGACGAGCAAGTCGCCGACCGGGCCGCCGCCGAACGACAGCTCAAAGTGACCACCAACCCTCCCGTGCAGGGTTCGTGGTTCTGGGTCGACAGCCAAAACGCTCACTGGCGACCCGAGCACTACTACGCGCCGGGCAGCACCGTCACCGCCGAAGCCAAGATCTATGGAATTGCGTTGGGCGACGGCCTATTCGGGCAAGAAGACACCAGAGTGTCATTCCGTATCGGTGACGCGCACGTGTCGATCGCGGACGATGCCACGAAAATGGTCAGCGTCTTCAACAACGGTGCCCTGGTCCGGACCATGCCCACGTCGATGGGAATGGGCGGCACCGAAACCATCGGCTCGCAGACGATTTCGTTGTGGACTCCCCCGGGCGTCTACACCGTGCTCGACAAGGGCAACCCGGTCGTGATGGACTCCTCCACCTTCGGATTGCCCAAGAATTCCCGCCTCGGATATCGCGAGACAATCAATTACGCCACCAAAATCAGCAACGACGGTATCTATCTGCACCAGCTCGACGCGACGGTGTGGGCCCAGGGCCATACCGACACCTCCCACGGGTGCTTGAACCTCAACGGCGACAACGCGAAATGGTTCTACGACTTCTCGGTGCCCGGCGACGTCGTCGAGGTCCGCAACAGCGGCGGACCGCCGTTGAAGCTGTCGCAGAACGGCGACTGGACGCTCAGCTGGGACCAATGGCGCAAGGGCAGCGCGCTGGCGCCGCCGTCCTGAGGTGCTCGCCGCCGGCTCTGCGCCGACCGGCCTGACTCGTCCGGATCCCCGCCAGGAAACTCTTGACTGATTCCAGATAAGGGGCCATATTGGCAGGGTGTCCTCATCGGCGGACTACGCGGAACAGCTGCGGATGGCCGATCTGCGTGTGACACGGCCCAGAATCGCCGTGCTGGAGGCGGTACACGCCCATCCGCATGCCGACACCGAGACGATCTTCTCGGCGGTGCGGCTGGGGCTGCCCGATGTTTCCCGACAAGCGGTATACGACGTCCTCAACGCGCTGACCTCCGCGGGCCTGGTTCGGCGGATCCAGCCGTTGGGCTTGGTCGCCCGCTACGAGTCCCGGGTCGGCGACAACCATCACCACGTCGTGTGCCGATCCTGCGGCGTCATCGCCGACATCGACTGCGCCGTCGGTTCGGCGCCGTGCCTAACCCCGTCGGATGGCGACAACGTCCTGGATGGTTTCGTTCTCGACGAGGCCGAGGTCATCTATTGGGGCCTATGCCCCGACTGCTCGACGGCAGATTCTTGATCACTCCGGTGATCGTGGCCCGATTTACCCACCACCCGAAAGGAATGTTGTGTCAGAGAGCGAAAACCCGACTATCGAGGCGCCGAAGCCGAAATCGCATGCGCCACTGACTAATCGGGACTGGTGGCCCGACCAGATCGATGTGTCGACGCTGCACCCGCACTCCCCCCAGTCCAATCCGCTCGGCGATGACTTCGACTACGCCGAGGAGTTCGCCAAGCTCGACGTCGACGCGCTCAAGGCCGACGTGATCTCGGTGATGACCACCTCGCAGGATTGGTGGCCCGCCGACTACGGCCATTACGGCGGCCTGTTCATCCGGATGAGCTGGCACGCCGCCGGTACCTACCGCATCCATGACGGCCGCGGCGGCGGCGGACAGGGCATGCAGCGCTTTGCCCCGCTCAACAGCTGGCCGGACAACGTGAGCCTGGACAAGGCCCGCCGGCTGCTGTGGCCGGTGAAGAAGAAGTACGGCAACAAGATCTCCTGGGCGGATCTGATCATCTTCGCCGGCAACTGCGCCTTGGAGTCGATGGGCTTCAAAACCTTCGGCTTTGCGTTCGGCCGCGAAGACGTCTGGGAGCCAGAGGAAATCCTCTGGGGCGAAGAGGACGAATGGCTGGGCACCAACAAGCGCTACTCCGGCGAGCGGAACCTCGCGCAGCCCTACGGCGCGACCACCATGGGCCTGATCTATGTGAATCCGGAAGGCCCCGAGGGCAAGCCGGACCCGATCGCGGCGGCGATCGACATCCGCGAGACGTTCGGCCGGATGGCGATGAACGACGAGGAGACCGCCGCGCTGATCGTCGGGGGCCACAGCTTCGGCAAGACCCACGGCGCCGGCAGTGGCGACCTGGTCGGCCCCGAACCGGAGGCCGCCCCGATCGAACAACAGGGCCTGGGCTGGAAGAGCTCGTTCGGCAGTGGCGCCGGCGAGGACGCCATCACCAGCGGCCTGGAGGTGGTCTGGACACCCACCCCGACGAAGTGGGACAACACCTTCCTGGAGACCCTGTACGGCTACGAATGGGAGCTGACCAAGAGCCCCGGCGATGCCTGGCAGTTCGTCGCCAAGGACGGTGCGGGCGCGGGCACCATCCCCGACCCGTTCGGCGGGCCGGGTCGCGCCCCGACGATGTTGGTCACCGACATCTCGCTGCGGGAGTCCCCGATCTACCGCGATATCACGCGTCGCTGGCTCGACCATCCCGAGGAGCTGACCGAGGCGTTCGCCAAGGCCTGGTACAAGCTGCTGCATCGCGACATGGGACCCATCACCCGCTACCTCGGGCCGTGGGTCGCCGAGCCCCAGCTCTGGCAGGACCCGGTTCCGGCCGTCGATCACGAGCTGGTCGACGAGAAGGACATCGCGGCGCTGAAAAAGAAGGCGCTGGAATCCGGCCTGACGGTTCAGCAGCTGGTCAAGACCGCTTGGTCTGCCGCGTCCAGCTTCCGCCGCACCGACAAGCGCGGCGGCGCGAACGGCGGGCGGTTGCGCCTCGAGCCGCAGCGCAGCTGGGAGTGCAACGAGCCCTCGGAACTGGACAAGGTGTTGCCGGTGCTGGAGCGCATCCAGCAGGACTTCAACACATCGGCGTCCGGCGGCAAGAAGATCTCGCTGGCCGACCTGATCGTGCTGGCCGGTTCCGCGGCGGTCGAGAAGGCGGCCAAGGACGCCGGGTACGAGATCGCGGTGCACTTCGCGCCGGGCCGCACCGACGCATCGCAGGAGAACACCGACGTCGACTCGTTCGCGGTGCTCGAGCCGCGCGCCGACGGATTCCGCAACTACATCCGTCCGGGCGAGAAGGCGCCGCTGGAGCAGCTGCTGGTCGAGCGGGCGTACCTGCTGGGCGTGACGGCTCCGGAATTGACGGTGCTGGTCGGTGGTCTGCGGGCCCTCGGTGCCAATCACGGCGGCAGCAAGCACGGCGTCTTCACCGACAGGCCCGGCACGTTGACGAATGACTTCTTCGTCAACCTGGTCGACATGGGCAACGAGTGGAGGGCATCGGAGTCGGCGGAGAACGTCTACGAGGTGCTGGACCGCTCAACGGGGCAGCTGAAATGGACGGCCACCGCCAACGACCTGGTGTTCGGGTCCAATTCGGTGCTGCGCGCGCTGGCCGAGGTCTACGCACAGGACGACGCCCAAGGGAAGTTCGTGGAGGACTTCGTCGCGGCGTGGGTCAAGGTCATGAACGCCGACCGGTTCGATCTCAAGTAACGCCGATTCCGGTCAGCGAGACCACGCGACGCCCCTCGAGCATCGGCTCGGGGGGCATCGTCGTTTGGTTACGTCAGCGGTCCAGATCCCACTGGCCGTAGTCGGCCGCGAGGACCTCGTCGACGTCCACGTTGATGCCGCCCAGCAGCGGACCCGGGTTCGACGGGCTGTTAACCACGGCCTGATACAGCACGGCCATCGGTTCACGCGCGCCGTTCGACCACGACCTCGTCTGCCAGGCCCAGCGGTGACCCGGGGTGGTCGAGTTTCCGATGACCCCGTCGCGGATCGCCCAGCCGCACGCCCGGGCATGCCCATAGATGCCGGTGCGGCCCACGCCCAGCACCGAGTTGATCCCTCGAAACCATTGCACCGCAGGGCCATTCCAAGTGTTTTCGTCGATGTTGTCGTCGACACTGAAGAAGATCGGCGCGGAATTCGTACCCCCGGCCGCACCGTGCAGGCGCAAGGCGGTCTGGGCGTCCGCCACGCCGCCGTCGTACCCGCGGGTGTAGTCCGACGGCGTGGGCCAACCGGGCTTGCCGTACTGGAAGTTGCTGACGATGTGAAGACCCGCGGCGCGCAGCGCGTCCGCGTACTCGCGGGTGATGGGTTTTGCCTCGAAGTGCGCGCCCGGCCGCTCCTCGGACACGTAGTTCACGACCCCGTCGTAGCCTGCCGATTTGATCTCGCCAGGCGCGATCCTGCGCTCCGCAAAGTCGATCAACGTAACGCCGGCGGCTCGCGCGTTCGGCTCGTCGACCGTCGCGGCGACCGACCCCAGGCCCAGCAGAACCGGTGCAGCGTACTTAAGGACATCGCGTCGCGAAACGGAACCGCGCACCGCGCGATGGTAGCAAACGGCTCGACCACCCTCGTTGCATCAATTAGCTGATCGAACTATAGTCTGGACACATGTCCAGTTTGCTGTCACCGCGTTCGGGAGCGCGTTGATGGCGGTGGATTCGGGGGGTGCCCGTCGGCGTGCGTCGGCCAGCGGATAAGAGTTGAGTATGCGAATTGCCCTGCTGTCCTACCGGAGTAAGACCCATTGCGGTGGACAGGGCGTCTACGTGCGCCATCTCAGTCACGGTTTGGTGGAACTCGGTCACGAGGTCGAGGTGTTTTCCGGCCAGCCCTATCCGGAGCTGCTCGACCCGCGGGTACGGCTGACGAAGGTGCCAAGCCTTGACCTGTACCGCGAGCCCGACCCGTTCCGGGTGCCACGCCCGAGCGAGATTCGCGACTCCATCGACCTGTTGGAACTCCTCACCGTGTGGACCGCGGGTTTTCCCGAACCACGGACCTTCACGTTGCGTGTCGCGCGGCTGTTGGCCGAGCGGGCGGGAGATTTCGACGTCGTCCACGACAACCAGAGCCTGGGCACCGGACTGCTGAGCATCGCCCGCGCGGGGCTGCCGGTGGTGGCGACCGTGCACCACCCCATCACGCGGGATCGGGTGCTGGATCTCGCCGCCGCGCGGTGGTGGCGAAAACCCTTGGTGCACAGGTGGTATGGATTCTCCACCATGCAAGAGCAGGTGGCGCGCCAGATCCCGGACCTGTTGACGGTGTCGTCGTCCTCGGCGGCGGACATCGTCGCCGACTTCGGTGTCGCGCCGGACCAACTACACGTCGTGCCGTTGGGCGTGAACACCGACCTGTTCACGCCGGGACCGACGCCACGGATTCGAAACCGCGTCATCGCGATCGCCAGCGCCGATACCCCCCTCAAGGGTGTCCGCACCTTGCTGCACGCGGTCGCCAGACTACGCACCAACCGAGACCTGGAATTGCGGCTCGTTGCCAAGGTGGAACCCAATGGCCCCACCCACAAACTCATTGCCGAACTCGGCATCTCCGACATCGTCCACATCACCAGTGGCCTCTCCGACGGCGAGCTGGCCGCACTGTTCGCGTCGGCCGAGGTCGCGTGCATTCCCTCTCTCTACGAGGGGTTTTCGTTGCCCGCGGTCGAAGCCATGGCGAGTGGCACCCCGATCGTCGCGAGCCGGGTGGGCGCACTGCCCGAGGTCCTGGGCACCGATGGTGCCTGCGCCGAGTTGGTGCCACCGGCCGACGTGGATGCGCTCACCCGCGCCCTCGGCGAGCTGCTCGACTCCCCCGAAAAGCGCCGCAATCTGGGGAAGGCGGGACGGGCGCGCGCCGTCGACGTCTTCAGCTGGGAGGCGGTGGCCGCGCAGACCGTGCGGGTCTACGAACGGGCGATCGCGCGATGCTGACCGTCGATTTCGACCGGCTGGGCATCGGCCCCTCGACCAAGGTCATCGACGTGGGCTGCGGGGCGGGCCGGCATGCGTTCGAAGCGTATCGACGCGGCGCCGACGTCGTCGCCTTCGATCGCGCCGAGTCCGAGCTGCGTTCGGTGGACACCATCCTGCGGGCGATGGCCGAGGGCGGTGAGGTGCCGGCGACCGCGTCGGCGAAAGTGGTCGTCGGTGACGCGCTGAGCCTGCCGTATCCCGACGGAACATTCGACTGCGTGATCGCGTCCGAAATCCTCGAGCACATACCGGAAGACGACGGCGCCATCGCCGAATTGATCCGGGTGCTCAAGGTGGGTGGCACATTGGCGGTCAGCGTTCCGAGGTGGCTTCCCGAGCGGGTGTGCTGGCTGCTGTCCGACGAATATCACAGCAACGAGGGCGGCCACGTGCGTATCTACCGGGCCAGCCGACTGCGCGACAAGATCACCGGCGGCGGAATGGAATTGACCCACGCCCATCATGCACACGCGCTGCACTCCCCCTTCTGGTGGCTGAAATGCGCTGTGGGCGTGTCGAATACCGATCATCCGGCAGTGGCCGCCTACCACAAACTCCTGGTGTGGGATTTGATGCGCCGCCCCAAGGTAACGCAGCTGGCCGAGTCACTGCTCAACCCGATCGTGGGCAAGAGCGTCGCGATGTATTTCGTCAAGCAGCAGGTGGCCGAAAGCCAGGAAGCCGCGGGGTATTCAGTTGCATCGGTTTAGCCCGCCGGCGGTTCCGGGCGTCCTTACACCCGAGCAGTGTCGGCAGACCGCGCTTTCGATCGCCGCGGCGCAGGAAACCTCGGGCGCGATTCCGTGGTTCGAAGGTGGTCACACCGATCCGTGGGACCACGTGGAGTGCGCGATGGCGCTCACGGCGGCGGGACTGCTGGAGCCGGCGCGGGCCGCCTTTGAATGGAGCCGTCGCACCCAGCGGCCGGACGGCTCGTGGCCCATCCAATTCCGTTCGGGGACAGTCGAAGACGCCAACAGCGATAGCAACTTCTGCGCGTATATCGCCACCGGTGTCTGGCATCACGTGCTGGCGACGGACGACGAGTCGTTCGCTGCGGCGATGTGGCCGGTGGTGCACAAGGCGATCGACTTTGTCATCGACTTACAGGTCGGATATGGCGAGATCTGCTGGGCGCGAAGCGAAGCCGGACCTCTCCCAGAAGCGTTGGTGACCGGGTGCGCCAGCGTGTTCCACAGCATTCGCTGCGCGTTGGCGCTCGCCGCCCTGATCGGGGACCCTCAGCCGGAGTGGGAGCTGGCGCTCGGCCGGCTGGGACACGCGATCGTCGCACATCCGGAGGCGTTCACCGAAAAGGACCGCTATTCGATGGACTGGTACTACCCCATCCTCGGCGGTGCGCTGCGGGGCCCCGCGGCGGCGGCGCGAATCCGGCAGCGGTGGGACGACTTTGTGGTCCGCGGCCTGGGCATCCGCTGCGTTGACGACCGGCCCTGGGTTACCGGTGCAGAGACATGCGAACTGGTGATGGCCCTCGAGGCCATCGGCCATCGGTCCGCCGCACATCAGCAATTCGCCGCGATGCACCATCTGCGCGAAGAAGACGGATCGTACTGGACGGGTTTGGTGTTCGCGGATGGGAAGCGCTGGCCCGAGGAGCGCACCACCTGGACCGGAGCGGCGATGATCCTTGCCGCCGACGCGCTCTCGGACACCACGCCGGGCGCGGGCATCTTCCGCGGCGACGAGCTGCCGATTGGCCTGCAGACCGACTTCGATTGCGAATGCGTGGTCGCCGGGCCCGGCCGCTGACCGAAACGGGTTAGACCTGGTGGCCCGCTCGCCCGCCGGTGCGTTCGAGCACCCGCAGCGACCCCGTCACCGAAACCTCCCGGAACTGACCGGAATCGATGGCGCGGCAATAGATGTAGTACGGCGGGCGCCCGCCGTCCTTGGGGTCCGGGAACACATCGTGGATCACTAACGCGCCGCCGGCGGTCACCCACTTCGCCCACCCGTCGAAGTCCTGTGTGGCAGCGGCCTCAGAGTGGCCGCCGTCGATGAACAAGAACTGCAGCGGTGAGCGCCAGGCACGCGCCACGACCGGTGACTTGCCCACGACGGCGACGACGTGGTCGTCCAGACCCGCGGCGTCGAGGGTGCGGCGGAAACTCGGCAACGTGTCGAACAGCCCGGTGACCTCGTCGACTAGCGAGGCGTCGTGGAACTCCCAGCCGGGCTGGTGCTCTTCGGAGCCGTGGTGATGGTCGACGGTGTAAAGCACGCCACCGGTTTGCGCTGCGGCCGCGCCGAGCAACAGGGTGGATTTGCCGCAGTAGGTGCCGATCTCGACACCGACGCCGCCGCCGAGGTACCCCAATGCGGCGTCGTACAGCGCGCGGCCCTCGTCCGCCGGCATGAAACCCGGCACCCGTTCGGCCAGCGCGAACAGCCGCTCGGGCGCGCAGGCGTCTACGTGACTCATCAGCTGATCGTAGAAGAGCCTTGGGCTGCCCAGCGGCCGGCCCGCGTTCGCTTTACCATCATGCTGTGCATCTCTTTCCCCTCCGTAAATTGGTCGACGTCGGCCTGGCCGCAGCCACGGTCACGGCCGCGCTGACGATCGCCGCCGTTGTGCTACCGCCCGGAACACCGGGCGCCGCGGGGCTGGCCGCCGCGGCAAACTGCCCCCAGGTGCAAATCGTGTTCGCCCGCGGCCGTAACGAGTCACCGGGGCCCGGCGCCCTCGGCAACGCGTTCATCAACGCCGTCGAATCCAAAGCCGGCAACCGAACCATCGGCACCTACGCCGTGAAGTATCCCGCCGACACCGAGGTCGACGTCGGCGCCAACGACATGAGCCACCACATCCAGGACGTGGTCAACAACTGCCCGAACACCCGGCTGGTGCTGGGTGGCTACTCGCTCGGGGCGGCGGTCACCGACGTCGTGCTCGCGGCGCCGATCTCGGCCTTCGGTTTCGACAGCCCCCTGCCGCCGGGCACCGACCAGCACATCGCCGCCGTCGCACTGTTCGGCAACGGGAGCCAATGGGTCGGCCCGATCACGAACTTCAACCCGACCTACAACGACAGGACCATCGAGTTGTGCCACGGTGCCGATCCGGTCTGCAACCCCGCGGACCCGAACACCTGGAAACAGAACTGGCCGGCACACCTCGCGAGTGCCTACATCGATGCGGGAATGGCAAACCAGGCGGCTGATTTCGTCGTCAGCAAGCTTTAGACGGTCGCCACGTTCCTGCTGCCGAGATTGACGGGCAGCCGGGCAAATCCGCGGAGGTTGACCAGTCCACGCCGTGGTGTGGGGCCGCTCAGCTGTAGGTCGGGGTATGTCTCGAACAATGCGCGAAGCGCCGTAGTCCCTTCGACGCGTGCCAGGGCGGCGCCCAGGCAGGCGTGGATCCCCGACGCGAATGCCAGGTGGTCGCGGGCATTGGGCCGGGCGATATCGAATCTCGCGGGCTCGGGGAACACCCGCGGGTCGCGGTTGGCGCCGCCGAGGAGCAGCGCCACCATGTCCCCCGCAGCGACGCGGTGACCGGCCAAGTCGAGGTCACAAAGCGCGGTGCGCGACGTCATCTGCACCGGGCTGTCCATTCGAAGGATCTCCTCGACGGCCGACGGCCACAGCTCGGGGTCCGCGCGCAGGCGCACGAGTTGATCGGGGTTTTGCAGGAGCAGAATGATGCCGTTGCCGATCAGGTTGACGGTGGTTTCGAAGCCCGCGCCGATGAGTAGGGCGGCGTTGGCGGTGAATTCGTGGTCGGTGAGCGTGCCGTGGGCGGCCAGCCGGCTGAAGGGATTGTCGTCGCCCGCCTCACCCGCGCGGAGTTGATGGAAGCGTTCACGCAGTTCGTGATCGGCGCCGCGCAGGGTGTCGATGGCCCGCCGGTAGGTCCGCCATCCGATCCCGATGTCCAGCAGCGGGGCGCCGCTGTGTCCCCACTCCAACATCCACCGGTGGGTGTCCGGGGGCAGGCCGAGAATCTCGGCGATGATGGCCACCGGCAGCTGGGACGCGAAGTCTGCGATCAGATCCGGATGTGGCGTTCCCGCAAGGCGATCGATGAGCTCGTCCGTCACCTCGACGACGCGGGCGCCGAGCCGGTCGATCGCCCGCGGGGTGAAGCTTTGCGCCACCGCCTGCCGGTACCGGGTGTGCTCGGGAGGGTCGACGACGACCATGGCGGGCGGTTCGACCGGATTTGCCGCCACGGCGTCGTCCGTCCTTGATATCACCGTCCGAAGTGGGCGGGGCAGGTCCATTGCGGACGGCCCCGTCACGCCGAAACGTTTGTCGCGCAACACTTCGCGGCACACACCGTGGTCGACGCTGATCCAGGTGAACGGTGTGCGCACCAGCGCTCCCCCCGCCCGGATCTCCTCCATCAGCGGGTAGGGATCGCCGGCCCGGCCGTGACCGGCGATCAGGCGGGCCAAGGGGTCGCCGCCCAGCGCCCGAAGCTTCATGAACGTTCCGGGCACGCCATGCATGGCCGCCCACCGAACCCACATACGAACGCCCATAAGAGCCCCCTAGCAGCGAAGATTCGCTATACTCACCATTGTTCGATACAAATAGACGATTTATGTCTCAGACGTATCAATCGCCACGATACGACGACCCGCACGGGTGAGCAAGGAGCAATCAAGTGACCACGAGCCGAACGGCGGAGTTTGTGCGGCGCCTCGCCGCGCCCGAGCCTGCGGTGCTCGCGCAACTGCACCGCCCCGACGAGATGACCACCCGCATCCTGGCCGCCACCCTCGAGCAGGCCGAACTCGTCGGAATGCGGCGCATCACCATGGAAGACGTCGCCCGGCGCAGCGGGGTCGGCCGCGCCACGTTGTACCGCCGCTTCCCCACCAAAGGCGCGCTGATCGACGCCGTCGTCCTGGCCGAAGCCCGCCACTACTTCGATGGCCACGCGCAAGCCTGCTCGCAAGCCACTGGCCTCGAAGACCGCCTGGTCTACGGCACCGTGTTCACCGTGACGTTCCTGCGCGAGCACGCGTTGCTCAAGAAATTGCTGCGCACCGAGCCCGAGACCATCTTGCCGAGCCTGACCACCGACGCCGGCCCCATTCTCGACTTCGCCATCGATCAATCCGCGGCTGAGTTGAGGGCCGAAATCTACGGCACGAAGACCACCACGCCCGACCAGGAGCGCCACCTACGCACCGTCGCCGAGCTGCACACCCGCCTGACCCTGTCGTTCATCGTCACCCAACACAGCGGCATCAATCTCGCCACCGTCGACGACACCCGCGCATTCGTGCGTCAATACCTGCTTCCGATGATCACCGGGCCCAGCTGATGCGCCGACGGCATTCGTGCGGCGAATCGGCGCGTGGAATGGGGAGTCTTACCAATACGGGATAGTAGAAAAAATACGCGAAGTTATTGCGTTGCGGCGCAGTCTAATTCGCTGCCGACTCGGGCCGCCTAAGCGTTCTCAGGCCGGTGTGTCGGTACCGGTGTACACCTTGAAGTCGCGGACAACAGGCGGGGCGTCATCCGCCGAGGTAGCGCGGCGCCGAGCGGAAAATGACGGATGCCGATGCATCGCTTCGTTGCGCTCGCGTGCGCGCCGCTGAGCCGCGGCCCAAGCGGGATGCGAACGAAGGAAAATTACCGTCGCTCCTGATGCATTCGCCACGATTGTCAACTCCTTCCAGAGCTACTCAACTCGCTGCAAAGCCACCACTGGGGTTATCGATTCGTGATTCCAGAATGCCCAGCCAATCCTGAGACCAAACCATCGGTCATCTTGAGAATTGGCCATGAATTCCTGGTAAATCCCGAGCCATTACCGCGCCGCCGTCCCTTTTGGGGCGACCGCGATCCACACGGTAACGACACCCACCGACAAATTGCTGTTTCGACCGCGTGCTGGCTGGGCTGCTATCGTCGCTTGCTTATGCCTGAGATGGATCGCCGCCGCATGATATTGACGGCAGGGATCGGCGTGCTGGCGGCCGCGCTCCCCATCCCTGAGGGCCGTGCTCTCCCTGCCCGAACGGATGCGCCGTTGGGCCGGATGCCACTGCCCGCCGCGCCCAGCGGCCAGACCGGGACCTACATCTTCCAGGACGAATTCGACGGCCCGGCCGGCTCGGCCCCCGATGCGTCGAAGTGGGCGGTGGCCAAGGCCCGCGAGACGATCAAAGACCCGACGTATTGGGAGCTGCCCGAGCACATCGGGCAGTACCGCGATGATCGCAAGAACGTCTTCCTCGACGGCAACTCCAACCTGGTCCTGCGTGCGGCGAAAGAAGGACCCACGTACTACAGCGGCAAGGTGCAAAGCCTCTGGCGGGGCGGAGTCGGCCACACCTGGGAAGCCCGGATCAAGCTCAACTGCCTGACCGCCGGCGCCTGGCCCGCCTACTGGCTGGGCAACGACGACCAGGGCGAAATCGACGTCATGGAGTGGTACGGCAACGGCAAATGGCCCTCGGCCACCACCGTCCATGCCAAGGCGAACGGCGGCGAGTGGAAGACCCACAACATCGCGGTGGACAGCGGCTGGCATACCTGGCGCACCCAGTGGGATGCGGCGGGCATCCGCTTCTGGAAGGACTACGCCGACGGCGCGCAACCGTACTTTGACGTGCCCGCGAGCTCGCTACCGGACTGGCCGTTCAACAACCCCGGCTACACCGCTTTCCCGGTGTTCAACCTTGCGGTTGCCGGTTCCGGGGGCGAAGACCCCGGGCCCGGGGCCTATCCCGCCGATATGCTGATCGACTGGATTCGAGTCTGGTAGACGCTCACATCGCGTTTCCGGCGAACCACGCGCTGGTCACCGCGCGCGTCTCAGGTGGCGGGAAGTGGGCGCCCGGGGCGCCAAGTTCTCCGACCTTGACTGTCCAGGCCGCCGCCGAGCGGTCGATGCAGCTCCCGGCGCCTTGGCTCGGAAGCCATAGCACCCGCAGGTTCGCCCTCGGGGCCTCGCACCAGTAGGCGCCCTCGTACCCGTCGTCGCGCGAGCCCCAGGCGCCGCCGTTGCGAAGCAGGCAATGTGTGCCGTCGTCGAGGGCGAGCGCGAACGGATCCGGCGTGGCGGTGGGCTGCACCGGCGGGAGCGAACCGCCGTAGGTCACCCGGTGCAGGCTCTTGTCCCATGGATTGTCCACGCACAGCAGCGATCCGGGCGTCGACGGCCAGCACGTGCCGGCGCCGGCCGCGCTGGGCGAGCAAGAGTAGATGTTGTCTGCGACCGCCGACGGTGACGGCGTCGAGCAGTCGTTGACCGCGACGACGTTGCCCTGCGCGGGCGCCTCGCGGTAGCCGTTGATGGGTTGGCCGCTAGGTCCGATGGCCACCGTGGTGATCGCTTGGGTCGGCGGCGGTTCCGCGTTTGCCGCTCCGGCCGCCGCGAAGACGGCGATGGCCATCGAGGTGATCGACACTGTGGCAACTCGCAACGCGTCCATCTGGCTGACACTCCTCCGCAGCGGCCCCCTCTGAATGGTCGCTCCAAAAGCCGTCCGGCTCAATGGGTGAGCACTTCCCCTGCGCTCGAACGTGTCGCGAGCGGTGCCGAGTCCGGTACCGTGCGCTCATGTCTGATCGAAACCGTCGCTTCCTGCTCCGCGAGCGCCCCTCCGGGCGCATCGGCCCGGACACGTTCGAGCTCACCGAGGAGGCCGTCCCCGAAATCGGGGATGGCGAGGCGCTGGTGCGCGTCGACTGGATTTCCCTCGACCCGACCAACCGCGCGTGGATCAACGACACGCCCACCTATCTGCCGCCGGTCGGGATCGGCGAGGTGATGCGCGGCGGCGGGCTCGGCGAGGTCGTCGCGTCGAAGAATCCGAACTATGCGGTCGGCCAGACCGTGCAGGGTCTGGTCGGCTGGCAGGAGTACGCGGTCGCCTCGGATGCGATGCCGTTGTTCCCAGTCGACGTCGCCGAGGGTGTTTCGCCGACCGCCTACATGGGCGCGCTCGGTATGACCGGGCTCACCGCATGGGTGGGAATCCGCGACATCGGCAAGCCGAAACCCGGTGAGACGGTGGTGGTCTCGGCCGCGGCCGGCGCGGTCGGTTCGGTGGCAGGTCAGCTTGCCAAGGCCGACGGCGCCCGCGTCGTCGGGATCGCCGGCGGGCCGGAAAAGTGCGCGCTGCTGACCGACCAGCTCGGCTTCGACGCGGCGGTGGACCACCGCGCCGACGATTGGGCCGGCCAGCTCGCCGCCGCGACGCCCAACGGCATCGATGTCGACTTCGAAAACGTCGGCGGCGACATCATGGACGCGATCTTCGCGCGCCTCAACATCGGTGCCCGCGTCGCGCTCTGCGGCCTGATCTCCGGCTACAACTCGGCCGACCCGCCGCCCGGACCCCGCGCGTTCGGAAACCTGCTGATCCAGCGGGCGACGCTGCAGGGGTTCATCGTCCTGGACCACTTCGGCCGTGCCCCCGAGGCGATCCGCGAGATCGCCGGCCTGATCACCCAGGGCAAACTCACGCCGCTAGAGACCGTCGTCGAGGGCTTCGAGCAGCTGCCGACGGCGATCAACATGCTGTTCGACGGCAAGAACGTCGGCAAGCTCGTCGTCAAGACGTCGGGCTAGGTCGTCGCTTGCCAGTCGTCCGGTTGTTGGGATCGGTAGCGGTTCGGCCGGGCTGTACTGATCGCAACGACGCCGCCACCGAGGCGGCGCGTGACGAAAGGAAGTCAGCAATGAGGATCGTGCCGGCCAGCATCGAAGAACAGATCAACCGTGTCGATCGCCAGCGGAGCCTGTACATCGGCATCAGCGCCGCCCTGATCGGGCTGTGGAGTGTCTACCGAGTGCTCTGGACGCTGTACATCGGGATGACGTTTGGTTGGTTCTTGGGATCGATGGTTTTCCCGTTGGTGCTGTGGGGTGTCATCGGAGCCGCCGCGGGGGTCGCGGCCACCGGCTTCCTGACCCGCTACTCCAGGGGTTCATGAACCTGCTCGACGCAACGGAAAGTTCCGAACCTCAAGCAGG